>NZ_NXLY01000005.1 GCF_005406225.1 Campylobacter taeniopygiae
CTTTTTATTAAAGCACAAGAGTTTAAAAATACTAAAGCTAAAATTGCCAAAATGATTTTCATTTATAATCCTTGGTTTTTAAGAATATAGTCTATTGTAAAAATTTTTATGGATATGATTGTATTTTATCTAAAAATATTTAAAGATATAAATTTATAAAAATAATTTTAATCCAGCTAAGATAAAAAGTAATAATTTTAAAAAGAGGGCAATAAATAAACATAAATAATTGCTATTTGAAGATAAAGAATTTGCTTATTTTGTATTAAATTAAGAGAAATAAAACAATATAAAAGCGATTCAAATTTTCAAAAAATCAGATATCATCAAGTTAAATGAGAATTTATCTCATTTAACTAAAATTCTGATGGTTGTTTTAAATTATCTACTTTTTCAATCTCACAAGGTTGATTTATATAACAAGGACCTGTCATTTTAACATAAATTGTCAGTCTTTTTTTATCCGGAGATATTTCATAACTTTCTATGGTTAAAACTCTATTTCTTGGAAAAAGTAATTCATATTGAGTTTCAAATGCAGCAAGTCCTTTTAAAGAGACAAAAAGTGTATCTGAAAATTTTGGAACTTTTATAACAAGTTCAACCGGCCTTGACTGAAATACACTATTTCTAATTGCCGTAGTAGACATAAAACCATAGTCTCTATATTTTTTATGACTGATTAACTCCAGATAGGTTTTGGCTTGATCTGTAAATTTTCCATTTTTATAAATTTTTGAAAAATAACCTTGATCTAAAAGTCTAAATATAAAACTTAAATTTTCATAGCGATAAACAATTAAATTTTCAAATATGATTGTTTTTCTTAAAGCTTTGTCAAGTTTTTTCACCATATCCTTTTGTTTTTCATTTAAAGAATAAAGTCCTTCTCCATTTCTTAATTTTTCATTGATCACTACAAAATCACCATAAGTATATTGATAAACTATATCTCTTTCTTCTTTGGATAAAATATTATTTCCATATAATTGTATCCACCAATTTACAGCTTCTCTACCAGTTTTAAATTTTTTATAGCTTTCCCCATCAGCCATTAAAGATAATTGAAAACCTAAAAATAAAAGTAAAAAAATAATATTTTTCATTAAATACTCCTTTTAATAAATATTTCCTTATAAATATCGGAAAATTATTCAATATTATAAAGTTCTTAATATGATAACTTTTATTTTTGAAATAGAAATGACTGATATTGAATCTAGATTAAACAAGATAGAAAATTTCATTTTTTATATTGTAAGTATGAAATTAAGAAGTTATGATAGAATGGTGCCCGAGGTCGGACTCGAACCGACACAAGGTTGCCCTTACCAGATTTTGAGTCTGGCGCGTCTACCAGTTTCACCACTCGGGCTTAATTAAAACTATAATTATATTTCTTTTAGCTAAAAAACAATTTAAAATAAAGGTTTTGATAAAAAATATTTTAAAAAAATATAAGAATTGGTTTTTTGGAACACTTATTGCTTATAAATTGTAGCAATATTGACAAAAGATTCTAGTTTATTAATTTTTTAAGGAAAAAAATGAGAATTACAAATAAATTAAATTTCACCAATTCTGTTAGCACTTCAATGGGTGGGCAAAGTGCCTTATATAAGATCTCTCAACAACTTGCTTCAGGATTGAAAATTCAAAATTCTTACGAAGATGCAAGTACCTATATAGACAATACTCGTTTAGAATATGAGTTAAAAACGCTAGAGCAGGTTAAGCAAGCAACGAGTTCTGCTAAAGAATTAACCGAAAATAGCATGAAAGCCTTGCAAGATATGGTTAAGCTTTTAGAAGATTTTAAAGTTAAAGTTACTCAAGCAGCTAGTGATAGTAATTCTCAAACATCAAGAGAAGCGATAGCAAAAGAATTGCAACGTATCAAAGAAAGCATTCTGCAACTTGCAAATACTAGCGTCAATGGTCAATATCTTTTTGCCGGTTCTCAAGTTGCGAACAAACCTTTTGATTCTAATGGTAATTATTATGGTGATAAAAATAATATCAATGTTGTAACTGGTTCAGGAACTGAAAGTCCTTACAATATCCCTGGTTGGGATCTCTTTTTCAAAGCCGATGGAGACTATAAAAAGCAAATTACCACCAATATCAGCTTTAAGGATAATCGTTACACCGAAACAGACAAAGACAAACAAGAGTATTTAAATGGAGATTCTGCTTGGAAACAGCTTATCGGGCAAAATTATGTAAAAGATGGAAAATTAGATCCATATAAAGATTTTGAAGATAAAGATCAAAAGCTTGATTTTCCACCTTCAACACTTTATGTTCAAGGAACTAAACCAGATGGCACAAGCTTTAAAAGTGCAGTTTTGGTAAAACCAGATGATAAAATAGAAGATGTATTAGAACAAATCGGCGCACTTTATGGCAACACTCCTAACAATAAAGTTGTAGAAGTAAGCATCAACAATAGCGGTCAAATTCAAATCACAGATTTAAAACAAGGTAATAATAAATTAGACTTTCATGCCGTAGCCTATACTCCGCAAATGGATACAACTGATCAATATAGAGCAATGGAACAATTTGTTAAGGATAATGACCTTAATATGGACGATGTTACTAATGAAGTTATGAAAGCTGCTATACAAAATGGCGATATCACTAATCCAAAAACTCCAGTTGAAATTGAATTAACAGGAAAGGATGGAACTAAACAAAAATTTAGCTTTAGTCTAGCTCAAACTGATTTTATCAAAAGCAATATGACTGATTCTACTAATCAACCAGCTAATGGTGCAGATTATGATAATGTTTATTTTGAAAAAGATGGCAACACTGTTTATGGCAATGTTTCTCAAGTTATCAAGGGAAGTAATGCCTATGCAACAGATTCAACCAAACTTAGCGAGGTGATGGCAGGAGATAGTCTAAATGGTACCACCTTAAATTTAAAAGTCAATTCCAAAGGTGGAAATTCCTATGATGTGACTATAGATTTAGGCAATTCAACTGTAAAATTTAAAAATGCGGCTGGACAAGATATAAGTTTTCCTATCATGCATACCGATCCTACGACAGGAAATAGCGGGGTAGTAACTCCTTCAGATGAAATAACTTATGGACAAATTAATAATATCATCGGTATGTTTGCCTCTGATAAAGTGCCTACCCAAAGCATTGATGCAACAAATAACAAGATTGATGCTACAGGTTATGACAATATCCAACAACTCATAAAAGATTCTCAAGCAACTGTAGATGTTAGTATGGATTACAAAGGACGTATTAGCGTTACAGATAAACTTTCTTCAGGAACGAACATAGGAATTTCTTTAAGCGATTCTCAAAGTGGTCATTTTCCTCAACCTCCTTATAGCGAAACAGCACAAATTCAAAGTGGGCCAAATTTTAGCTTTAGTGCAAACAATGCTTTAACTATAGATGAACCAAATGTCGATCTTATAAAAGATCTTGATACTATGATCGATGCAGTTTTAAGTGGCAATATGAGAGCAGATGGAAATTCAGCCGATCCTAGAAATACAGGAATGCAAGGCGCTTTAGAAAGGCTTGATCACTTGGCTGATCATGTAAGCAAACTTAATACAACTATGGGTGCTTATCACAATATCATAGATGGGGTAAATACCCGAGTGAGTTTTTTAAGTGTAAATGTGCAAAGCATTAAAACAAATGTTATTGACGTTGATTATGGCGAAGCGATGATGAATTTAATGCAAACCCAACTTGCATACCAAGCTTCCCTTAAAGCAAGCACTACTATATCTCAACTTAGTTTATTAAATTATATGTAAAATTATGCTATAATGGCTTCTTTAAAAAATATTTTTTAAGGAAAAAACATCAAAAAAGAAGCCATTTTTACTATTTCTACTTTTGGTATTTTTTATTTATGTCTTTGTATGCTAACTCCTAGCATGGGGAGTTGGATTTATAAAATAAATTTATTTTTATTTGGGGAATTTGGATATTATTATCCTTTTTTCTTATTTATTTTAAATTATTTTTACTACAAAAGAAGCTATAAAATAGAAAATTTTTCACGTCAAGAACTTTTTGGTATAGGTTTTGCTTTTTTTTCGATACTCTTACTTTTTTCTGTGCTTTATAGAGGTTATGGCTATATTTTAGAATTCGTTTATACTGTTTTTTCTACTCTTTTAGGGCATGTTGGAAGCGGTATTTTTGCACTTTTACTTTTTGTTTTTTCTTTGATTTTACTCTTTCCAAAATTTGCAAAAGAACTTTTAAAAATAGAGTTAAATTTTACTATTTTACTTAAATTAGAACATGCTTTAAAAACACTTTTAATGAGAGTTTTCGGCGGAGATAGCGATAAGGATGATATAGGAAAATCAGAACCACAAGCTCCAATTATCGAAGTTAAGCAAAAACATCCAGTTAATACTTTAAGCGAAGTTGAAGAATTGGTAAAAATCAATAATATTAATGCAAGTAAAAATTCTATCACAACAGCTAAAGAAAATTTTGAAAAATTAAAAAATCAAATTTTAGATGAAAAAGTAGAAATTGATAAAGAAAGTTTAAAAGAGGCAAAAAGTTTTGTTTATGAAAATTCTCAACAGGTTAGAAATTTTGCACAAAAGGCTAGTAGAAGTAGTATAAGTCTTGATGAAGAATTTAATTTTATTTTAAAAGAAGAGGTAGATATGATCCCAGAACGTTTTTTAAAACCTAAAAAACTTGAAGAAATTAAGCAAATAGATACCACGGGTAGAAATTTGGATGAGCCAAGCTATAAAAGAAAAAATATAGAAATTTCACTACCAAAACAAGAAATAAAACCAAAAATTTTCACCAAAGAATTAGAACAAAGAGAAGATTTGATACAAAAAGCAAAATTAGAGCAAGAATACAAAGCTTATCAAAATGAAATACTTGAAAATAAAGTAAAAGAAGAAATTCAAGAATTAGAAAAAAATGATAAATTGGAACCAGATTTAAATAATATCATAGAAGGTAATAAATACAATTTTGAAGAAACAACTCAAGATCTTACAATAAAACAAGAAGTGATTAAGCCTAAAGAAATCTTTGAAGAGCCTGCAACAAAAGAAAAAATAATAGAAGCCGATCAACCAACTATGCAATATCATACAAATTTTGAAGAACCTGAAATTTTAGATTTTAGTGAAGAGAACTTTAAACCTAAAGAAATAGAAAGCATGAATGAAAATACTGATGATTTTATGCCCGTAGTTGAAGAATTAGATCGTCCTTATATCGAGCCAATTCCTGTTATCAAACTCCAAGAAGAATCAAAAGAAGAAACTCAAAAAGCCTTTGAAGCAATTAGAGAACAAGATGACAATGAATTTAAAGAAGAAATTAAAAGTGAAAACAAAGAAGAGGAAATTATTAAACAAAGAGCTATTTTAGCAAAAGAAATTGAACTCAATAAAGCACTTTTAAAAGAAATAGAACAAGGAGAGATGGAAAAGCCAAAAGATTTTAAATTGCCACCGCTTGACTTTTTAGCTAATTTTTCGCAGCATAAATATGATGTTAATGAGCTTGAAATTGATAAAAAAATTTACAATTTACTTGAAAAATTACGCCGTTTTAAAATAGGGGGTGATGTTACTAGAACCTATGTTGGGCCTGTAGTGACTACCTTTGAATTTCGCCCAAGTGCTGATGTAAAAGTGAGTAGAATTTTAAATTTACAAGATGATTTAACCATGGCTTTAATGGCAAAATCTATACGCATCCAAGCTCCAATTCCTGGAAAAGATGTAGTGGGAATTGAAGTTCCAAATGAAGAAATTCAAACGATTTATTTGCGTGAAATTTTAGAAAGCGAAGTATTTAAAAACTCTAAAAGCCCTTTAACTATAGCTTTAGGAAAAGATATTGTAGGTAATGCTTTTGTGACTGATCTTAAAAAATTACCTCATTTGTTAATAGCAGGGACAACTGGAAGTGGAAAAAGCGTAGGGATTAATTCTATGCTTTTAAGCCTTTTATATCGCAATTCTCCAAAAACTTTACGTTTGATGATGATCGATCCAAAAATGCTTGAATTTAGTATTTACAATGACATCCCACATCTTTTAACCCCTGTCATTACAGATCCTAAAAAAGCGGTTAATGCTCTTTCTAATATGGTTGCGGAAATGGAAAGACGCTATAGATTAATGGCGGATGCAAAAACTAAAAATATAGAAAATTACAATGAAAAAATGAAAGAAATAGGCGGCGAGGAATTGCCTTTTATCGTTGTTATTATCGATGAATTGGCTGATTTGATGATGACTGCAGGTAAAGATGTAGAATTTTACATAGGACGTCTTGCACAAATGGCAAGAGCAAGCGGAATTCATCTAATTGTTGCTACTCAACGCCCTTCCGTGGATGTGGTAACTGGTCTTATCAAAGCAAATTTACCAAGTAGAATTTCTTATAAAGTAGGGCAGAAAATAGACTCTAAAGTTATTTTAGATGCTATGGGAGCTGAAAGCTTACTAGGAAGAGGGGATTGTTTATTTACCCCTCCTGGAACAAGTTCTATTGTGAGATTACACGCCCCATTTGCAAGTGAATTTGAAATAGAAAAAATTGTAGATTTCTTAAAAGATCAAGAAGAAGTTTGCTATGATGAAAATTTCTTGCAAGATTCTAAAAATTCATCTTTAGTAAATGATACTTTTTCAGATGATAATGAAGTAGATGAGCTTTATGAAGATGCAAAAAGAATCATTCTAGAAGATCAAAAAACAAGTATTTCTTATATACAAAGAAGATTAAATATAGGCTATAATCGTTCTGCAAACATAATAGAAAGATTAACAAAAGAGGGATTTTTAAGTGAGCCTGATTCTAAAGGTAAAAGACAGATTTTATAATATCCTTTAAATAAAGGATATTATAAAAATTATTTATCTCTAAGATTTAATTCATTGATTAATTTAGAATAAGAATTATAATCTTTTCTTTTAAGATAACTTAAAAGTCTTTTTCTTTGTCCAACTAGTTTTAAAAGTCCTAATCTTGAAGAAAAATCTTTTTTGTAAATTTTTAAATGTTCTGTAAGCTCTGCAATTCTTGCAGTTAAAAGAGCTACTTGAACTTCTGTTGAGCCAGTATCACCTGGTTTTCTAGCGAATTTCGCAACAATTTCTGCTTTTTTAGCCGAATCTAAAGCCATATTGACCTCCTGATTGGTATAATTTAAAAACTGTGATTTTATCAAATAAAAACCAAAAATAAACTGAAATAACTTTTATTTAAATTTTTAAGCCATTTTCTAAGAAAATTTTATTATAATTAAAAACTATATATTCTAAGGAGAAATTTGTGCTATTTACCAAAGCAAGCGAATATGCTTTACTTTCTTTAATTTACATTGCTCAAAAAGAAAAACCTCAAGATGTAGATTTCCTATCCACTGAGCTTAATATTCCAAAAAGTTTTTTAGCTAAAATTTTACAAACCTTAGCTAGGGATAATTTGCTTAATTCTTTCAAAGGTACAAAAGGGGGCTTTACTTTAGCAAAAGATCCTAAGGAATATAACATCAAAGAAATTATAAATAGCGTAGAAAAAAAAGAAGTCAATGTTTTTGAATGTAGTGGTGGGGTATGTCCTGACAATAAAGAGAAAAATTGCACTCTTATGCCCATGCTTATAGAACTACAAGATAGAATAGATGGATTTTTAAGCTCTATAACCTTAGCGGATATTATGAAAAAATAAATGGCAAAAAAAAATAAAATATTTGATCTTGTTTTTCCTTTTTTAGGACCTTTAATAGGACCGGTTTTAAAGGCTAAAAGTCTCACTATAGTTGGTTTTATAGTTTGTATTTTAGCTATTATTATCGTTCCTTTGCCAAGTCCTATTTTGGACTTTTTTTTAGCTTTGAGTATTGCTTTATCGGTTTTGATTATCCTTATTTCTATTTATATTCCAAAACCAACCGATTTAACCACTTTTCCGACTTTAATCTTAATCATAACGCTTTTTAGACTTTCATTAAATATCGCTACAACGCGTATGATCTTGAGTGAAGGACAAAATGGACCTGAAGTTGTAAGTGAGATCATCGCTTCTTTTGGTGAATTTGTGGTTGGTGGAAATATGGTTATCGGAGTAATCGTATTTTGCATCCTTGTTTTGATTAACTTTATGGTTGTAACCAAAGGTAGTACTAGGGTTTCTGAAGTGCAAGCAAGATTTACACTTGATGCAATGCCTGGTAAGCAAATGGCTATTGATGCGGATTTAAATGCCGGTCTTATTGATGAACAAACAGCACGTGCAAGACGTCAAGAAATCATAGCTGAAGCGAATTTTTATGGCGCGATGGATGGTTCGAGTAAATTTATCAAAGGTGATGCAGTTGCTGGTATTATTATCACAATTATCAATATTATCGGAGGCTTTTTAATCGGCTCTTTTCAACACGATATGCCATTATCCACAGCTGCTTCAACCTATACTATACTTACCATAGGTGATGGACTTGTATCTCAAATTCCTGGCCTCATAACTTCTACAGCTACAGCTATTATTATTACTCGCGCAAGTAAAGATGAGGATAATTTTGCAGAAGGAACTTTAAATCAGCTTTTAAGTGAATACAGAACCTTATTAATCGTAGGTTTTGTTTTGTTTATTTTTGCTTTAGTACCAGGTTTGCCTCACTTATCTTTAGGATTTATGTCTTTAGTCTTTTTAGGTTTAGGATTTTTAACCAAACAAGTAAAAGAGGGTAAAATTGAAATCATGGCAGCTAAAAAGACTAAGCCGAGTGCTGCAGCTAGTGGTGGAGCAGCTGCACCAAATGCTGCAGTTCCTGCTAAGAAAAGCGAAGAAGAAATTTTAAAAGAAGAAGAGCATAAAATTAATGATATTCTTAAGGTTGAAATTTTAGAACTTGAACTTGGATATGGACTTATAAAATTAGCTGAAAGCGAATTGACTGAAAGAATTAGATCCATGAGAAGAAGTATCGCAGAAAGCTTAGGATTTTTAATGCCAAAAATAAGAATTCGTGACAATTTAAGACTTAAGCCTAATGAATACAGCTTTAAATTAAAAGGAGTTTCCATAGCGAGTGCTGAAATTTATCCGGATAAATATTTGGCTATGGATAGTGGATTTATCACCGAAGAAATTGAGGGTATAGCCACCAAAGAACCTGCTTTTAATTCCGATGCACTTTGGATTGATGCGAATTTAAAAGATGAAGCAACTCTTAATGGTTATATAGTGATCGATCCTGCTAGCGTGATTTCAACTCACATGAGTGAACTTATTAAATCACATGCAAGCGAGCTTTTAACACGTCAAGAAGTGCAAAACCTTTTAGATAAGGTTAAAAACGATTATCCTATTATAGTTGAAGGTGCTTTAAGTGTGGCACCTGTAAGTCTTATTCAAAAGATTTTAAAAGATTTACTCAAGTATCATATTCCAATTAAAGATATGCTTACTATTTTAGAGTCAGTTAGCGATATTGCCGAAGTGAGTAAAAGTTTTGACATGATTATAGAGCATGTAAGAGCGTCGTTAGCAAGAATGATTACAAATATGTATTTAGATGATAAAGGAAATTTAGATATTTTTATTTTAGATTCTGCTAGTTCGGCGATTTTAATGGAAAATGTCCAATTTAGAGACGGTAGTTATCATTTACCTTTAAGTGTAGCACAAACTGGCGTTTTAGTCGATACTTTAAGAGCCGAAGTGGCTGCAGTTTCTAATGGTCGCATCAAACCTTTCATACTTTGTGTTGAGCCGCAGCTTAGAAAATTTATTGCCGATATTTGTTATAACTTTAATATTAACATTGTTGTGCTAAGCTTTGCTGAAATTGCTGAAAATACCAATTTCAATACAGAAGGTATTATTAAGATAGAACTTTAAGGAAAATAATGAAAATTTATCATCTTTCGCATACAGATCTTGATGGTTATGCTTGTCAATTTATCACTCATTTTTATTTTAAGAATGTGAAATTTTACAATTCAAACTATGGAAAAGAAATCAATGATAATTTTAATGCTATTTTAAGCGATATCGAAAAAGATGAAAATTTTGAAAAAGCAATTATTTTAATCACAGATTTAAATTTAAGCCTTTCACAATGCGAAGAATTTGACAAAATATGTCAAGAAAAAAAGATTAAGATTTTTTTACTTGATCACCATCAAAGTGGGGAAGAGTGTGCAAAAAAATATCCTTGGTATTTGTTGGACTCAAAAAGATCAGCTACTAAAATCACTTATGATTTTTTCTCTAAAATTTGCCATACAGATTTAGAACTTTCACATTTTGTTGATGTAGTTAATGCTGTAGATATTTGGTTAAACGCGGATGAAAATTTTGAGCTTGGAAAAGTTTTTTTAGGCTTAGTTGCTAATGCTAAAGAAATCAATCGAGTGATGTTTAAAGAAATACAGGTTTATTATATATTTTTTCTTTTTGAAAGAGCTATTAAATTTATAGGAAAAGAAAATTCTCATATTTTGCTTGAAAATGCTATACACTTTATAAAAAAAGATTTTTTTATGAGAAATTGTGATGATACACTTGCTAATTTAATTTCTAGTTTTGTTGTTGAAAAACTAGGGGAGTTAAAAGATGAATTTGGCATAGAATACGGAGGTCATAAGGGAATTTTAACTGTTAATATAGGAAATACTTCCATCATTGGCAATGATTTTTTAATCAAAAATCCAGACTATGATTTTTTTATTGATGTAAGTTCAAGAAAAACGCTAAGTTTTAGAGCAAATGGTAAAATAGACGTTAGTCTAATGGCTAAAAAATTAGTTGGTGGAGGAGGGCATAAAAATGCAAGCGGTGGCTTATTTTCAGCTTATAAAGATAGCTCGAATTACCCTTATATCAAAGCTCAAATTCTTGATCTTATCAAAAGCAAAGAATTAAAAAAGGAAAGCAAAGATGTCCAAGCAAAAGAACTTAAATGAAGAGTTAGAAGATTTGCAATATGAATTAAGCATTGTTTTAGAGGCTATGCTTTTATATGCTGGAGTTAAAAGAGAGAAATTAGAATCAGCCATTGAGGCGTATATAGACAATATAGATTTAGTATTAAAAGATTCTCAAAAAGAGGGCGTTGATGAAATTTTAGAAGTTGTGGAATTTTTAAAAAACAAACATAAGGATTTATTTCTATGAAAAAAATAGCTACGATAGTTTTAAGCTTATATTCTTTAAGCTATGCCAATATTTATGAAAATTTGAGTGATTTTGCTTATAAAAAAACTTCTGATAAAAATGTTAAAGTTGAAAATGCAAAAATAGTCCATTTTTATAAAAACAATAAAGAATGTTTAGATCTTTTAATCAAATCTAATCAAGTGCAAATTTTAAAAACTTACAATTCTTGCAAAAATTTAGACAAAGATTCTAATTTTAATGATTTTTTAAATCACGATTTTCTAACTTTATATAAAAATGATGGGCAAATAATCCAACAAATAACATGGGATTTAAAAAATGCTATGCAAGATATTATGATTTATTATAAATTGCATTATAGTTTTAGTCGAAATAAAGATGACATGAGTAAAAATCCAAATTTGGATATTTTAAATATGGATCCAAAAGAGGGCGGAACCTTACTTTATAAAGTCAATAACCAAGCGTGTGTTGGTATAGAACTTTTAAAACATAATTCTAAAATGGCCATGAAAGTCTATGGTATAGAAAATTTAGATAAAAAATGTAAATTCTTTATAGAATCTCCAGATTTTAAAGATATTTCCTATACAGCAAAAGATTTTAATTGGTATTATTTAGAATAAAAAAATAGTTTAATTTTTAAAAATATTTTTTTAAAAAAACTGATTTTATCGGAAAAATTATTTTGTCCTAGAGTTTGAAAAACACAAGTATCTAAATCTCTTTTTTCTTGAATGCTTAAATTTTTCATTTGAAAATTAAACCTTATATAAAATATTGCAAATATGTATTTTATTTTAAATTACTTTAGTTTTTTATTAAAAATTTAACGATTAATCCTTTTTTAATTTTCATTGACTTTTATTAACCAAAATTATATAATTAATTGTGATTTAATTTTCTAAAAAGGAGAAAAGCTTATGAAAAAGAAAATTTCAGTAGCTTTGGCATTAATGTTATTTGGAAGTTGTGCATTTGCACTTGATCAAAAATTAGAAAAAACCAAAAGTGCTACAGGTATTGACTTACCTAAAGCTAAATGGGTTTTACCTAAGGCATTAAATGAAGATGGTACGATCGATGAGAGCAAAATGCCAAAAGATTCTAAATACGCCCAAATGGTAATTTTTGGTAACAAAATTCTTAATGAAACTAGCAAATACACTGGACCTCAAGCAAAAGATCCAAAAAAAAGATTTGCAGGAAACAATCTATCTTGCTCTAGCTGTCACGCAGCGGCTGGAAGTGTTCCAAATCAAGCAGGTTTTGTAGGAATTTGGGGAAGATTTCCACAATATAATGCAAGAGCGGATAAAGTGATCACTCTAGCAGATAGAATCAATGGTTGTTACGAAAGATCTATGAATGGCAAACGTATGCCTGAAAATTCTCCAGAAATGAAAGCAATGCTTACTTATATGCAATGGCTGTCTCAAGGTGTTCCAGTGGGAGCTAAGATCGAAGGTCAAAGCCTTAAAAAAATAGATTATCTCACAAGAGCAGCTGATCCAAAAAAAGGTAAAAAAATCTATATGGATAAATGTGCAGTTTGCCACCAAGAAAATGGCCAAGGTTTAAAAAATGAAGATACCAAAGGAGCCTACTACATTTATCCGCCATTATGGGGAAAAGATAGTTATAATACAGGAGCAGGAATGTATCGCTTAATCAAAGCAGCTTCTTACATTAAAGAAAATATGCCTCAAGGTGATCCTAACTTAACTCTTGAAGAATCTTATGATGTAGCTGCTTATATGAATTCTCAATCTCGTCCTGTAAAATCACATAGAGATCAAGATTTTCCTGATAGAAAAGTAAAACCTTTGGATATGGATGTTGGACCTTATGATGATAGTTTTTCTACAACACAACATCGTTATGGACCTTATAAACCAATGTTAAAAAAATAATTCTCTAAGGCAAGAAATTTTCTTGCCTTTAACTTTCTTAATTTTCTTTCTAAAATTTCATTACAATCTTTTTCTTTAAATTGTAAAAAATAATTTTCAAAAATTCGCAATAGGGTATTAAAACTAAAAAATAATAAAGCTAAAATTTAGTTTTCAAAATACAAATAAAAATCAATAAATTTATACAATAAATTTTATGGATAAATTAGAAACCTACAAAAGGTAAAGTATTTAAAATATGAAATATCCATACTTTAAAGCATAAACAAACGCTTTATTTCCATAAAAATAAAAAAGTTTGAAAATTATAGTTTTCAATACAAAATTAGAATTTAATATGTATTTTTACCTTTTATCATACTTTTTTAAGTATTTTATATTTTTTAGTCTAAAAAGTTTTTTGACTCATAAAAAGCTTTTTTTTACTAAGTTGATACTAAAATATTCTTTTAAAATAAAATTGGGAAAATAAAAATGAAATATCCTTTAGATTGTGAAGAAAGTTTTGAAAAATCTTTTTTATTTTGGTTGGCCAAATATGTAAAATTTAAACTCAATTCTCTTTCAAATAAAGAACTCAAAAATCCAGAAATTTTAGCTAAAATCAATTTTGCGCTTACCAAAGGCATTTCAAATATAGAAGAATTAGATGCTTTAGCAAAAAAAGCAAGAAATATAGGTTTAAGCGGAGTTAATACCTATTTTAATCCTTTAAAAAAGCTTTTTGAATATTTGAAATTTTATAAACTCCATTCTTTAAAACAAATCGATGAAGAGCTAATCGTTGAAATTTTAGCCAGTATTACGGGATCTTTATCTGATGCAAGTAAAAAAAATCACAGAATTGCTGTGATTAATTTTTTTGATTTTTTAGATAAACAAAATGAAGAGGATGGTAAATCTCATATCTTTGATATTAATCTTAAAAATTGGGCAGGAATTACAGGTTCTAAAGGTGTTAAACTGCCCGAATTTATGAGCGAAGAAGAAGTTAAAAAATTTCTTGATGCTATAGAAAATGCTGATTTTAAAAGCAATACTATACGCAATCAACTCATTATCAAAATCATCATTTTTACAGGAATTCGAGTCAGTGAAGCTATCAATATAAAAATGGGTGATATTAGCGAAGAAAACGATCTTTATCTTATAAGAATAAGATCAAAAGGTAATAAATACCGTATTGTTATGATTAAAAAAGAACTCATAGAATATTTACTTAAAAATGTCCAAATAAACTATATGAGCAAAGATACCTTGCTTTTTGTCAATAAAAAAGGCACTCCCCTAACCCAATCTTACGTTAGTCGCATCGTCGAGCAACTTTTATTTCGCGCAGGAATTCGCAAACAAAAAAATGGAGCGCACATGCTGCGTCATACTTTTGCTACTTTGCTTTATAAAAAACAAAAAGATTTAGTTTTAGTGCAAGAAGCCTTAGGACATGCGAGCTTAAATACCTCAAGAATTTATACTCATTTTGATAACGACAAATTAAAACTTGCTGCACAAGTTGCAAAGGAGATCAGTGAGCGCTGAAAATTTTGCAGTTTTTGGAAGGTATTTGTATTATGATCTAAAATACATTTTAAGAGCTTATAATCAAAAACAAAGTAAAAAATATTTCAATTTTGCAGAAAAACATAAAGAAAAATTTTATTTTATAGTCCTTGTTGATTATGAATTTTATAAATATTTATATGATGATAATTTTAAAAGTAAAGAGGCTTATTTAGTGTTTTTTGCTTACAAAAAAAGGAGGGAATTTTCTGTTTTTTCTATTGATGAGGATAGATTTTTACCCTCTTTTTACGATGGGCTTAATTTTCAAAACTATAAAGAAAATTTTTTAAAAGTTAAAAAAGCAATTGCCAAAGGTCAAAGCTATCAAGTCAATCTCACTCAAAATTTTCATTTTAACACTTTGCTTGATGGTTTTGATTTATTTAATCTTTTATTAAAAAGACAAAATACACAATTTAAAGCTTATATTAAAGATGAAAATCGAGAAATTTTATCTTTTTCTCCGGAATTATTTTTCAAAACTAAAAATAATACAATCATTACAAAACCTATGAAAGGAACAATCAAACGAGATAAAGATCCAAAAAAAGATAAGGAAAATAAACTTTTTTTAAAAAATGATATTAAAAACTTAAGCGAAAATGTGATGATTGCTGATCTTCTAAGGAATGATCTTTCTAAGCTTATTAAAAAACAAAGTATGAAAGTAAAACTTTTTAAGATACAAAGCTACCCTACTTTACACCAAATGACTTCTATAATCAAGGGCTCTTTAAAGAAAAATATTGATTTTTATAAAATTTTCAAAGCTCTTTTTCCTTGTGGATCAATCACCGGTGCTCCTAAAATTGAAACCATAAAACTCATCGAAAATCTTGAAAAAAGAAAACGTGGAATTTATTGTGGTTCGATAGGACTTATACATAAAAATAAAAGCAAATTTAGCGTTGCAATACGCACTTTAGAAAAAAGAGAAAATTATCAATACAGCGTAGGCGGTGGTTTGGTTTGGGATTCTAATTTAAATGATGAATTTGATGAGTTAAAATTAAAGACTAAATTTTTAATGCCTAAAGATTTTTTTCTTTTTGAAACTATGTATTATAAAAATGGCAAAATTCTGTTTTTCAAACAACACCTACAAAGGCTTTTAAATTCGGCTATAAAATTTGATTTTAACACTCAAATTTTACTTAAAAAATTTGATCAAATATTGCAAGAAAAAACCGATGTAAATGAGTTTTTAAATCTAAGTATCCACAAACTAAATAAAAAGCTTTTTTTTAAAGAGCATAATTTATTTTATACTAGCAAACTTGAAACTAAACACAAACAAGCCATTGTAAAACTTACTTTAGAAAAAAATGGAAATTACCATATTTCTTATAATCATATAAAAGATAACACAAACAATACCCTATTTTTAAGCAAGGAAAAATTAAATTCAAAAAGTGATTTTTTATATCATAAAAGTTCTATAAGAAAATTATACGAAGATAAGGCTTCATCGTGGAAAAATAATTCATGCTATGACATAGCGTTTTTCAATGAAAAAAATGAACTTTGCGAAGGATCAAGAAGTAATATACTTATAAATAAAAATGGTAAATTTTATACGCCACCTTTAAATAGCGGCTTATTAAATGGAATTTATCGCTCTTTTTTGGTGCAATTAGGCCATGTACAAGAAAAAAATCTTTATGAAAAAGATTTGATAGAGGCGGATGAAATTTATTGTATTAATTCTGTTAGGGGCTTAAAAAAGGTTTATTTGCAATGAAAAAAATTTTATTTATAGATAATTACGATTCTTTTAGCTATACCATTATTTTTTATTTAAAAGAATTAGGATATCAATGCAAAGTTATTAAAAATGACGAATTTAAAAAAGCAAAAGATTTAAGCCGATTTGATTTTACTCATCTAATCATCTCCCCAGGTCCAAATTCTCCCGAAGAATCAAAACTAAGCCTTAAAGCTATAAAATACTTTAAAAAAAGTAAAAAAATTTTAGGAATTTGCTTAGGACATCAATGTATAGCCAAAGTCTTTAAGGGCGAAGTTAGCAAAATGGAAAATCCAACCCATGGCAAAACTTCAACCCTTATTTTTAAAAAAGATCCACTTTTTAAAGGCATAAAAAAAGATATTAAAATTTGTTTATATCATTCTTTACATATAAGCAAAATGCCTAAAAAATGTAAAATTTTAGCCAAAAATTCTCAAGGTGTTATTATGGCAATTAAGCATAAAAAATACGATATTTATGGAGTTCAATTTCATCCTGAAGCCATTTTAAGCCAACAAGGTAAAAAAATACTCCGTAATTTTATGAAAATTTAACCCAAATATTTTTCTCCTTCTTGAATAAATTTTTGCATTTCTTTAGATGGTACCATATTACCCCCTGTAGCCCAGATTAAATGAATAGCATTAGGATGAATATTGTTTAATTCCTTATTAAACACCAAGCCTTTTACTCCAGCTAGCGCAGATGGTTCTAAGTCTATATTTTCAATTTTATGCATTAAAGTTAAATATTTATACATATTTTCATCACTCACGCTAAAACAACCATCGATAACATTTTCAAGGATTTTACCTACCAGTTTTGAAGCCCTGCCAACAGCTAAACCATCCGCAGCTGTTTTATTATCCAAACCTATATCATTAACCGATATTAAATTATGTTTTTTAGTGTATAAGCCAAGCATCATACACGGACTATGCGTTGGTTCAGCAAAAAAGCATTTAACATTTTTACCAAATTCACTTTTAAGGCCATAACTTATACCCCCTGGACCTCCGCCAACTCCACAAGGTAAATATACATACAAAGGTCTTTTATCGCTAATAATAATATCTAAAGCTTGTAACTGACCACTCAGTCTTTTTGCGGCTACACTATATCCTAAGAACAAATTTTTAGAATTTTCATCATCTATAAAGTAACAAAATGGATCATTTTGAGAACTTTTTCTACCCTCTTCTACGGCTTTACCATAATCACTTTCATAGGTTATTACTTCACATCCGTGTTCCTTTAACATTTGTTTTTTCCATTCTTTAGCATCATTACTCATATGGACACTTACTTTAAAACCGAGTTTTGCACTCATAATGCCTATAGAAAGTCCTAAATTGCCCGTTGAGCCTACAGCAATTTTATATTGACTTAAAAATTCTTTAAATGTAAGAATTTTAGAATAATCATCTTCTACTTTCAAAAGCTTGTTTTGGAGAAGTAAATCTTCGGCGTGTTTTAAAACTTCATAAATTCCACCCCTTGCTTTAATAGAGCCTGATATTGGTAAATGTGAATCTAATTTTATAAATACATCTCCATTGATTTTTACATCTTCTAAAATTTCTAATTTTTCTTTAAAAGTATTGACACATTGTAAAGGACTTTCTATAATACCATTTGTTTTCAAAGTAACAGGAAAAAGAATTTTCAAAAGCGGAGCAAAACGATCGAGTCTATCCCTTGCGTCTTCAATATCTTCATAAGTAATTCCTTTTGAATTTAATTCTTCTTTTAAATCAGAACTTAAATGATCATTAAGCCAAAAGCTTTCCTTCATTTTCTTTAAATTTTCTAATAACATTTTTCATCCTTTAAATAAAATTTGATAAAATAAAACTTAAACCTAGCCCCGTTAAAGAAGCAATGGCGGTTGCACCTGTATAATATTTAAACATTTCTTTTATATTTAATTTTAAAGTTTCCTTAACAAGCCAAAATAAACTATCAGTAACTATAGTGCAACCTATAGCACCGCTACCAATAGCAAGACATAAAACTTCTTTACTTACACTACTTTCAAGATTTAAAACAATCCCAGCAGCGCTAATCATAGCTACTGTAGCACTCCCAACGCTAGCATGTAAAATGATAGCAATAAGCCAAGCTAAAAAAATTGGATTAAGTTTTAAATCACTCAAAACTGTTTTTAAGGCATCGCCAATGTGACTTTGAATTAAAATTTCATTAAAAGCACCTCCTGCACCAATTATAAGCAAAATTCCAGCAATTTGAAAAAAAGAATTTGAACTCAAATCTAATAAATTTTGCATACTATAGTTTAATCTCAAACCTAAGGTATAGTAAGATACAAAAACACTAATTAAAAGGGCTACTATAGGATTACTTATAAAAACGATGATATTATTGTGAAATAAAACCTTACTGAGCATCAAAATTAAAGGTAATAATATAGTAAAATAAGTCGTGAAAATTCCAGGGGTATTATCTTGCAAAATAGTTGTTACCCCTAATTCGTCATCTTTATCAAAGCGAAAAAATTTTAGATAAATAATGCTTCCAAAAAATGCACAAGCAAGACCTACTAACAATGAAAAAATAATCACTTTAGAAATATCTGCTCCCAAAGTTACAACTATAGTTGTTGCTGCTGGGTGCGGTGGAACTAAACAATGAACACACATCAGCGAAGTTGCTAATGCCACACCTATTTTTATTCTTGAAATTTGCATTTGTTTGGCTACAACAAAAATTAAAGGTGCTAATAATACAAAACCTACTTCAACAAAAACAGGAATACCTGCTATAAAACCAACCAACATCATTGCGATATCTGCTCTTTTCTTACCTAGTAAAGAAAGTAAAGAATTTGCAATCACTCTTGCGCCACCACTTACTTCAAGCATTTTTCCTAAAATCGCACCGCATCCTATAATGATCGCTAAAAATCCCAAAGTTCCTCCTACTCCTTTTTGAAGAATATCCCCTATATTTTCTAAAGGAATTCCAGTAGCTAGAGCTACAAAAATACTCGCTAAGCAAAGTGCTAAAAAAGCATGAATTTTTAATTTTGTTATGGAAAAAACTACAAAAACAATAGCCAAAACAAGAATACAAATTAACGCAAAATGACCCATTTTTTTCCTCCTTATTTTTAACTATTTTAATATTTTAGAAAAAGAAAGAAAAATAAAACTAAATTAAATTTTGATACTTTTTGAAATTTTTCTTTATTGTGTTACCTTTTGAAGCGTTTTGTAATTTTTTAAAATCAATCTATAAATTTTTAATAATAAAAGTCGATATAAAACAGAAAAAGGTTTTAATGCAGGTAAATTTTCAAGAAAAAACAAGTTTATATTTCAGCAAAAAAACAGGAATGGACTTAAAAAAAGATGATGGTAATTCCAAGACTATTCAAGACAATAGTGCAGTTGAAGTCACTATTTCCAAAGAAGCAAAAGAATTAGATGATAAAAATTCAGAGAAAAAATATTCCATAACTGTAAGTCAAGAAAAAATTCCAAAAAATAGTGATGAAACTCAAGTTGGACAAGGTGGCAGTGGAAATGCTGCCCTCGATACTTTAATAGCAAAATTGGCTGAAATTTTAGCAAAAATTACAGAATTAACGCAAAAAATGGCTAATGCTAATGATCAAATGAAGGCGATTTATCAAAAACAAATCGAGGTTTTAACTTCACAGGCTAATACTATAGAAGCTCAAATTCAAGAACTAGAAGCTCAAGATCAACAATAAACTTTCACAAAGAAAAAAAAGTATATAATTAGCCCAAAATTTAAAATCAAGGCAAAAAATGACTTTTTTAGAAATTGAAGGTGTTGATTCTTTACAAGGTGAAGTTCAAATCAGCGGTGCTAAAAATGCCGCCCTACCCTTAATCGCTTCCACTATACTTGCTAAAAATGAAGTTAAAATGTCCAATGTTCCTAATGTAGCAGATATTAAAACCTTAATATCCTTGCTGGAAAATTTAGGCGCAAAAACAAATTTTGAAAATAATACTGCAATTATAAACACAAACACTCTTAATCAAACCATTGCCAAATATGATATCGTGCGTAAAATGCGCGCTTCTATACTCACACTAGGCCCACTGCTTTCACGTTTTGGGCATTGCGAGGTTTCATTGCCAGGAGGTTGTGCGATAGGCCAAAGACCTATTGATTTGCATTTAAGTGCTTTAGAAAAAATGGGGGCAAATATAGAGATCAAGCAAGGTTATGTGATCGCAAATGGCAAGCTTAAAGGGGCTGAAATTCTTTTTGACAAGATCACTGTTACAGGCAGTGAAAATATCATTATGGCTGCAGCTTTAGCCAAAGGAAAAACTAAGCTTTTAAATGTAGCTAAAGAGCCAGAAGTTGTGCAACTTTGTGAAATATTAGCCGATGCGGGACTTGATATTAAAGGTATAGGAAGCAATGAACTTGAAATTTATGGCACAGATGGCGAGCTTTTAAATTTTAAAGAATTTAGCGTAATTCCTGATAGAATCGAAGCGGGAACTTATCTTTGTGCAGGAGCCATCACCAATTCACAAATCAAACTTAAAAAAGTCAACGCAGAACACCTAGGAGCTGTTTTAGCAAAACTCGATCAAATGGGTTTTAAAACCCTAATAGAAAATGACAATATCACCCTATTTCCAGCTAAAAAAATAGAGCCTATAGAAATTTTAACCAGTGAATATCCAGGTTTTCCAACCGATATGCAAGCGCAATTTATGGCTTTGGCTTTAAAAGCAGAAGGAACAAGCATCATCGATGAAAGACTTTTTGAAAACCGTTTTATGCACGTAAGTGAGCTTTTAAGAATGGGAGCAGATATTAAACTTAACGGGCACATTGCAACCATAGTAGGCGGAAAAGAACTCAATGCGGCTGATGTTATGGCTACAGATTTGCGCGCTTCTTCAGCTCTCATACTTGCTGCTCTTGCTGCTAAAGGCACAAGCAGAGTGCACCGAATTTATCACTTAGATAGAGGTTATGAAAATTTAGAAGATAAATTTAAAGCTTTAGGGGCTAAAATCACAAGGCTTGAGGAATGAAAAATCTTTTTGAAACCTTAAAAGATTTAGAAAAAGAAATCAAGCCTTTAGAAGAAATTGAAATCATTAGTCTGGAAAATGCAAAAAATCGCATCCTAGCAGAGGATCTTTATGCGCAAAAAAATTTACCCAGTTTTGATAATGCGGCATTAGATGGCTATGCTTTTAATTATGCGGATTTAAAAGAAGCTTTAAGCATAAAAGGCACTATCTTTGCGGGAGATAATAAAACTTATGAAATTGGCAAAAATGAATGTTATAAGATTATGACTGGAGCAAAAATGCCAAAAAATGCTGATACGATTTTAATGATCGAGGATGAGCATTTAGAAAATGGCAAACTTATTATCAAAAAAATTCCTAAGCAGTTTAACGCAAGACGTTTAAAGGGTGAAGAATTAAAAGAAGGTGAATTTTTACTCAAAAAAGGCACAAAGTTAAATTCAAGACATATTGCCCTACTTGCCTCTCAAGGAATTTATAAAATTGAAGTTGTAAGAAAAATTCGCGTAGGCATTTTTTCAAGTGGCAATGAGCTTAAAGAACCTTGGCAAATTTGTGATGAAGAAAGCATTTACAATGCTAATGCATTGCCGCTAATGACTATGCTAGAAGAATGTGAAATTCAATATCTTGGAATCGTAAAAGATGATTTTAACATAGTTAAAGATACTCTTTTTAAAACAAATTTTGATCTTTTAATCACTTCCGGTGGTGCAAGTGTGGGTGAAGCTGATTTTTTAGAAAAAGCCTTTGATGAGTTAAACTATAAGGCTATTTTCAAAGGCGTAAAAGCGCGCCCTGCTCGTCCTAGCAAACTTTATAAAAAAGATAAACAATTAGCCTTAGTTTTACCAGGAAATCCTATGGCGGCTTATCTTTCTTGTTTTATTTTTGCTAAAAAAATTATTGATTTACTTTGCAATACTTCTCATAAATCTTTTAAGATTAGTGCTAAAATGGGTGTTGATCTAAAAATTAAAAAAGGAAGAAATAATTTCATTTTAGGAAATTTAGAAGATGAATTTTTCATACCTTTTAATAACAATCAATTTGGATCAGGCATGATACTGCCTTTAATTAGTAGTGAATTCTTACTCATAAGTGAAGAGGATGTAGAAATTTATCAAAAAGGAGATCAAATACAGCTTTTAAAGCTCTAATTCTTGACAAAGAATAAAAAATTTATTACAATTTCGCTTTTACTTTGCGGGAATAGCTCAGGGGTAGAGCACAACCTTGCCAAGGTTGGGGTCGCGAGTTCGAATCTCGTTTCCCGCTCCACTTTGATTCTTTCTTAAAAATTTAATACAATTTATCCTATACCCTATTTTAAACAATTAAAAGAATATGATTTATTTTAAATAAAGAATTAGCAATATTGCTAAAAAACAATATTGCTAAAAAACCAAACTTTAATTTAGAATGATTAATCTAAAGCTAAAAGAGTGAAAGATGAAGTCAAGGAAACTAATTTAGCTTTAAACTTACTCTTTGAAAGATGTTCATATCTTTAAATATTTTATGTTATTTAAAGATAATTGAAATTATACTAAAAAATAATTAAAATTATGAAATTAATTTTTTTTATAATTTAAATAAATAAATTTTATTAATTTTAAAGCAATATTTTTTTATTTTATATTGATAATGAGTGAAAATAACACAAAAAACTACTTTTAATATAATGCCAATCAAAAAAAGGATTTTTATACAATATAACACGATGATATTTTCTTTTTTGGCGCTGGATTTTCAAAATCTTTAATTAACTCTTACCCCACCCTTTCTGAATTATCAAAATACTTTATAGATAATGATTTTATATAAAAATGAAGAATAATTTAGAGCAACTTTTAACTTATCTTACAACCCTATTACCTTTTAAAACAAGAGGGGATGTTTTAAGAGGTGAAACGTCTTATCTTGAAAAGACAAAAAAATAAGCAAATTTTTTATAAAATTACAAGCAAATGAAAAATTGATAAAAAATGCTAAAAGGATTTTCATTCTCTATGATCCATTGTTTATCTTTTTCAAAATATGCCTTATATCTAAATAAAAATGATTATAAAATATACATTATAAATGCTAAAAGCGATATCGAAGGCAAAATAAAAAGTTTTAAACAAGGTAAGTGCAATTTTAGTTTCTGTTGTGGCGATAATTTAGAAAAATTATCCAAACATTTAAATTTACACTCAAAACTAAAAACGTTTTTAAGAATAATTTTTAATTTTAATAAAGATAAAAAATATTTTTATAATTTTTGAATTTTTATTGCAGAGTATTGAAAGGTATTGAAAATTTCTAAAGAAATTTTCAATTACTGTTTTAGCCTAAAGTGTCATTTTCATCATAGTCATGAATATAAGCATCGTTATTTTCCAAAGTCTCAACACTTCTTCCTATTCTTTCCCATCTAACAATACCTTTATTATCATCCCAAGAAAAATACACAAACCAAGGCTCCCCTTCTATAAATTTATAAGGAACACTCCCCCAAAAACGACTATCATACGAATAATCTCTATTGTCTCCCATCATAAAATATTCATCTTTAGGGACTTCAAAAACATAAGCATTTCCACCATTAAAACCTATCTGATCTCCAAGTTCTTTAAAATAAGTTGGCGACATAGCAAAATCACCTATATTAAAATGTGCCGATATATCACTTTCTATATCTTTTTTTGGATCATAATGAATCCCTTTTTCTTTATAAGGCTCTTTAACATAAATTTCCCCGCCAAGTTTAACCAAATCTTGAGGATAATGAGTGCGCATAAATTCATCGCCCTCATGCATTCTTACATAAAGGGTTTTATTTGCATAAACTATCTTATCTCCCCCTACTCCAACGCAACGTTTGACAAAATGCTGTTTTGTATCTCTAGGATATCTAAAAACCACTATATCCCCTCTTTTTGGTCCCGATCCTGCGATTAAATGACCATTTTTATTAAAATCTGGCAAAACAGGAATTTCTAACCAAGGAATATGCGGAGTTGGGATACCATAGCTGAATTTTTTCACAAATAAAAAATCATGTATCAATAAGGTATTTTTCATAGAACCGCTAGGAATTACAAAAGCTTGCATAAAGAAAAACATAACCAAAAGAACAATAACAACCGTCCCAGTCCAAGACTGACAAAATCTATAAAGTTTTTTAAAAAAAATCATGAATTTTCCTATTTTAATCTATTTTTAGCCGATCTTACCGTATTTTCTAAAAGCATAGCAATAGTCATTGGCCCAACTCCTCCAGGAACTGGAGTGATAAAACTTGCTTTTTTTGAAACATTTTCAAAATCAACATCACCTACTATTCTACCATCATCAAGGCGATTGATCCCAACATCTACAACAATCACTCCCTCTTTTACCATATCAGAACGTAACAAATTCACACACCCAGCCGCTACCACAATTAAATCAGCTTTTTGAGTGTATATTTTTAAATCTTTTGTTTTAATATGACAAATACTCACCGTCGCACCGGCATTTAAAAACATCGTAGCCATAGGGCGTCCGACTATATTTGATTCTCCTATAATGACAACATCTAAGCCTTCTAAATTGATTTCATAAGATTTTAAAAGCCTCATAACCCCAAGCGGAGTGCAAGGTAAAAATCCACTTTCTAAGCCTAAATTTAAATATCCTACATTGATAGGATGAAAACCATCTACATCTTTACTGCTTATGATACTTTCTAAAATTAAATTTTTATTAATATGACTTGGTAAAGGTAGCTGCACTAAAATTCCATGCACACTATCATCGTAATTTAAAGTATTAATGAGTGCTAAAAGTTCATTTTGGGTTGTATTTTCATCAAGATGATACACTAAAGACTTAATTCCACATGCTTCACAAGCTTTAGCTTTGGAATTCACATAAGTTTGACTTGCAGGATTATTGCCAACCAAAATCACAGCAAGACAAGCTTGCATACCCTGTTCCTTAAGCATTTGATTTTTTTCTTTAAGCTCTTCTTTGATTTTTAAACTTAAGGCTTTACCATCAAGTAAAATCATTACTTTCCTTTATAAAATTTTATTACTTTTTTAAAGTAAAAATTGTATCATATTAAAATTTCATTAGCAAGGTTAAATTTTGAAAATTCTTATAACGTTTTTATTCACAACCCTCACTCTTTTTGGTTCTGATTTTATAACCCCAAGAGAATACGCTAAAATGCTTTATGAAAACCCTAGAGGAATCAGTTGCAAAAAATGTCATGGAAATGACGGAAGTGAGCAAATTTTAGGATACTATCTAAAAAAAGGAGTTAAAACGCCTTATAAAATTCCAAGCATTCAAAATCTTAGTTTTGAAAAATTTAAAAACTCACTCAATCAAATTAAAAACGCTAAATCCATTATGCCAAATTATTCATTAACCAATGAAGAAATTGTAAGCTTGTATAATTACATTAGCCAATTTAATAAAAATAAAAAACAACAACCCATAAACACCAAAGGAGTAAAAAATGACAAATAAAAAAGCTTTTGAACAAGCATGTAAAATCATAGCAGGTGGCGTAAATTCACCAGTTAGAGCCTTTAGCAATGTAGAAAGTGAGCCTAGATTTATCGATCATGGTAAGGGTGCTTATATTGTTGATATTGAAGGAAAATCTTATATTGACTATGTGCAAAGTTGGGGGCCTTTGCTTTTTGGTCATTGCGATAAAGATATTCAAAAGGCTTGTCAAAATGCTCTTAAAAAGGGATCAAGTTTTGGAGCCCCTACTTTATTAGAAACTGAACTTGCAAATTTGGTTTTATCAGATTTTCCACATTTAGATAAAATCCGTTTTGTCAATAGCGGAACAGAAGCAACAATGAGTGCGATTCGCCTTGCACGTGGATTTACAAAAAAAGATAAAATATTAAAATTTGAAGGGTGTTATCACGGACATTCAGATTCTTTACTAGTGAGTGCTGGAAGTGGTGCTGCTACCTTTAATACTCCAAGTTCTTTAGGAGTGTTAAATGAAATCGCACAATTTACTTTAGTTGCAAAATACAATGACATTCAAAGCGTCAAAGAACTTTTTAAACAACATCAAGATATCGCTTGTGTTATCATAGAACCTATAGCTGGAAATATGGGCTTAGTACCGGCTAAACAAGAATTTTTAGAAGAGTTGGTACAAATTTGCAAAGCAAATCAAACTTTACTTATTTTTGATGAAGTTATGAGTGGTTATAGAGCTTCATATCTTGGATCTTATGGAGTTAATCATATTAAAGCTGATATTGTCACTTTTGGAAAGGTTATTGGTGGCGGATTACCAGCAGCAGCTTTTGCAGCTAGAGCTGAAATTATGGATATTTTAAGTCCTTTAGGTGGGGTTTATCAAGCTGGAACTTTAAGCGGAAATCCTTTGGCTATGGCAGCAGGAATTGCTAGCATTTCTAAGGCAAAAAAGAAAAAAGATCTTTATGAAAAATTAGCTAAGTTAGCTAAAAAATTAACTCATGGTATGAAAAAATTAGCTTTTGAGAAAGGAATTCCTTTGCAAACTTGCTATGTTGGCTCTATGTTTGGTTATTTTTTCACAGAAAAGCCGGTTGAAAATTATCAAGATGCTTTAAAATCAGATCTTAAACTTTTTTCAAAATTCCACCAAAAAATGCTTAAAAATGGAATTTATCTTGCTCCTTCACAATTTGAAACGGGTTTTATTTGCTCTAAAATGAATAATAAAATGATCGACTCCACTTTAGAAGCCGTAAAAGAAAGCTTTAAGCACCTATGAATAGAAAAAAAATCATCCATAAAACCATAGAAGCTGCCGATGGCTTAAGCCTTGGAATTTCTATGGTTGTTGCTGTTTTAATTGGTATTGGTATTGGATATTTACTCAAAAAATTTACCCCTTATCCTTGGTTATTTTGGCTTGGGGTTTTTTGGGGAATTTCTGGCGCAATACTCAACGTTTATAAAGCCTATAAAAAACAAGTAAAAACTTATGAAGAATTTGCAAAACGCGATGAATTAGTAAAAGAAATTATCCAAAAAGAGAAAAATAAATAATGCAATACAAAAAAGCATTTGCTGTGATTATATTTTTAATTCATATTGCATTTTTTTTATCTTTTTTATTTTTAACCCCTTTCAGTCTAAATATATTTTTTAGCTTTGAAATAGCTTTTTTTAGTATTTTACTAGTTATTATAGCCTCTTATCTTAGCTACAAAAAAATGATCTATTCTCAAGCAAGAAAATACAAAATCAATCAAAATTTATTTTTATTTTCTCTTAAAAAAGTGAAAAGTCTGCCTAAAAATATAAAATTTACAATCCTAAAAGACGATTTAGAATTTAGTATAAAAAATAAAATGTATTTTTTTGTAGCATTTTTTAATTTATTAAAAATTTTTGCTTATGTGGTTTTAGTTGCGGGTTTTTTATTTTTACACAGACAAGGAATACTTCACATTTTTGGCTATTTGTGTGGAATTTCAAGCTTGCTTATTTGTATTTTTATTTTTATTGTGTATGTAAGATATGAGTCCAAAAAGAATTATTAAATCAATGACAGCACTTTTTGCCAGCATGGCTTTTTTATTTGCTGGTAATGCTTTGATTGTCACTTCAATCGGCGTTGTTCTTAAAGAAAGAGGAGAAGGTCCTTTAGTCGTAGGGATTATCAGCTCTTGTTTTTTTATCGGCGGACTTATTGGAACTATAAGTGCACATAAAATCATTTCAAAAATAGGTCATATACGATCTTTTGGCTTATTTGGCGCTATTTTTGGAATTTCAGCTATGTTGCATACTATCAGCAATAATCTCATTTTTTGGGCTGTTTTAAGGTTTTTAATAGGCATTTGCTATTATGGCTTTTTAATGGTAATAGAATCTTGGCTCAATGAAAAAAGTAAAAACGCTATACGTTCAAGGATACTAGGATTTTATGAAATAGTATTTTATCTTTCTTTTGGCATAGGAACTTTAATCATCGCTCTTAATCTAAGCAGACATAATGTTTTTATTTTAAGTGCCGCTTTGATTTTATTTTCTTCTTTGCCGCTAAATTTGATCAAGATAAAAGAACCTCTTTTGCCCGCATCAAGCCCTATTTCCATACCAAAAGTTTTTGATATCGCACCTTTGGCCATCATCACTAGTTTTATAGCTGGAATGCTTATAAATGGCTTTTTTTCAATGGCTCCTTTATTTATACTTTTGCAAAAATTTAACAATCAAGCTGTGTCTTATTTTACTTTTTGTGGAATTTTAGGTGGCTTTTTTGCTCAAACTATCATGGGAACTATCTCAGATAAACTAGGTAGAAAATTTGCCATTATTACTTGTGCGAGTATAGGTTTTTTCACTATGCTTGTCTTTGTTTTTTTTAAACCTTGTTTGTATATTCAATATTGCTTGTCTTTCTTGCTAGGTATGGGAATTTTTTGCCTCTATGCTTTGGCGCTTGCTAGAGCTAATGATGTTTTGGTGATCAAAAATAAAGGCGTAGAATTAGGACGCGGTGTTCTTTTTTGCTATTCTTTGGGATCTTTATTTGGACCTTTGATTTTGGGTCTTTTGATGCAATATTTTGATACAAAAGGTTTTACTTGGTTTTATATTTCCTTACTTGGATTTTTAATACTTTTTACCATCAATAGACCTAATATCCTAAGTAAAAAATTCAGCAAAAAGCCTGGAAATATGGTGATGCTAGATGATTAATACTCAGCTTACAAGTCAAATTGCTAACGCACAAAAAAATGATATCAAGCTAGATAATGCTCCAACAAAAGATAAAGTAAATTCTAAAGAAAATCCAAAAGAAGCGCTTTCTAATGCCTTAAAACACAATTTAGGCCTAGATAAAGATGCAAGCAATGAAGAGATTATTTCTAAGCTTATCCAAAATGAAACTGGTACAAAACTTAAAGAACTTGTTAATAAGCTTTTAGAACAAATCAATTCTCAAAAAAATCCTGATTCACCTATACTGAAACAAAGTAAAAATTTAAACTTAGCCCCCAATTTTGCTAATGAATTAAAAACATTAAGCACTGAACTTGCTAAAGATGATGTTTTTTCTCAAGTTTTAGATAAACTAAACCAAATTTTAAAACCAGCAAGTGAAATTAAAAATAATAATCTAGCTCCATTATTTAAAAATTCGGGTGTATTTTTTGAAGCAAAATTAAAAGATGCTTTAAATGAAGAAAACCTGCCTAAAAGTTTTTATTCTCTTTTAAGCACGATTAAAGGCTTAAGCAATGAAAAACTTAGTGTCCAAATCGCTCAATTGGCTGCTGCAAATTTAAGCCCAAAAGAAACCCTAAAAGAACTTAAAAATATATTGCAAACCAACAAAAAGGAAAATACACAAATTTTAGATCAAAGCTCTTTTAAAGCTCTTCTTAAATTAGGCTCTAAAATAGAAAATTTTAAAAATTACATCACAAAAAATCCTAGCTTAGCTCAAAATAAAATCATCGATATCGCTTATAAAATTTCAAAAGAAATAAAAACCTTAAAAAATGATTTTTTCAAAGCCTTAAACAAACCAGAAAATATAATGATTCAAGATACAAATATATTAAAAAATACTGCCAAAGCCTTTGAAAAACTAGAAAATACCTTAAAAAATATTTTAGAAAAATCAAATTTAAAAATGCCCGATCATGATGAAGATGATATTTTAAAAAACCTTATTTCAGATAAAAATGAAACTAAAAATGAAAATTCTCACGAAGTAAAAAACCACGACAAACAAACACAAGATAACGAATTAGAACATAAAACAAAAGATCATGATCAAGAAAATGATCATTTAAATGATCAAAAAACAAACAAAGAAGAAGAAAAAGAAATAGAAAATTTTCAAGATAAAAAAAATGAAAATACTAAAAATAATTCAAATCAAGAAAGTATAAAAAATACTCCTAAAGAAAATGCTAAATTTTTTGAAACCAAAAATGAAAACAATATGCAGAAAATACCTCAAAATAACACACAAAATCAAGAAAATCTTTTTAAAAATCAAGAAATTTTTAACAAGCAAAATAATGTCAAAAATTTAGCCTTTGTAGTAGAAAATTTAGATCTAGATCAAGTACAAAATCTAAGCAAGGATCTTGGCAATCTTTCAAGAAGACTCAATGAAAGCTTAAGGGAATTAGAACCTCATGTTCAACGCACAAAAACCAATCAAGCTGAAATAAAAAATTTAGAACGCAAACTTGATTTATCTATGAAGGATTTAGCCCAAATCAAGCCAAAAACAGATCAAGATATAGCAGAATCTTTACATCACGATATCAAATCCACTCTTTTACAAATTTCAAATTTAGCCAAAAACGAAGGCAATGAAGCTGTTTATAATCAAACCAATAGGCTTTTAGCCCAAATTGAAATCAATCAGCTTATTTCCTTAGCGAATGATTCTATTAATACTTATTTGCCTTTTTCTTGGGAAGATCTTAATGATTCTAAGATTATGTTTAGAAGAGGTAAAAAAGATAAATTCTTTGCCCAAATAAAACTCGAATTTGCTAAACTTGGTGATTTAGAAATTTTAATTTCTTTAAACCATGAAAAATATATAGATATAAACATCATGGCTGAAAATAAAGAATTTAGAAAAACGATTTATGAAAATGCACACGAACTTAAAAAAAATATCAACAAAGCAGGACTTTTAAGCGCTAATTTCTTTGTAGGTGATATCATAAGAAGCAAATTTGATAGCAGGGATATAAAGAATTTAGATCTTGAAATGGGTATGGATAAAACAGTATGAGTAAAATTAAAAAATCCATCAAAAAAGCTGTAGCCTTAGGCTATCAAAAAGAAAAACATTCTGCACCAAAAGTTCTTGCAAGTGGCAAAGGAGAAAGTGCTGCTAAAATAATTTCTTTAGCTAAAGAACATGGAGTACCCATAAAAGAAGATGAGGATCTAATTGAAATTTTAAGCAAACTCGATCTTGGAGATGAAATTCCGCCAAATATGTATAAAGCAGTGGCTGAAGTTTTTGCTTTTATCTATCAAATGGCAAATAAAACTCCTAAAAATTAATCAGAAATACTCTCTCCAAATTTAATTTTTTGCCCTATTTCTAATTTTTTATTCCATATGCCTTTTTGGGCGATCAACACTATAGTAGAACCCAATTCAAAATACCCAAGTTCTTCAGCTTTTTTTACTCTTAAATTTTCATACTTTTTCGTAAAGCTATAAGAAAATTTAGCATTAGTTCTAATGCTATCATCAAAATTAAAACGCATTTTTCCAACATTTTGTGCGCCTATAAAAACAAGCCAAAAAACACCTTTTTTATTTTGACATTTTAAACTTACTCTTTCATTTTTAGTATAAAGATTGCTAATAGACTTTAAATGCTTTTCATTGACACTATAAAGTGCTCCTCTTGTATAAGTCGCACTTAAAATTTGCATATCGCAAGGACTGTGATAGCGATGATAATCTCTTGGCGAAAGATAAATATTGATATAATCTAATCCTTTTTCTAATTCATAAGGTTCAAAACTATCTTTTAAAAGTTCTTCAACACTGTAAGTGTGTCCTTTAATAGAAAAAGCGAAATATTCTTCATCGGCTAAAAAAGTACTTCCGCATTGCAAAATTTTTCCATCACTAGGACTGATAAAACCTTCTCCTATAGTGCGTGGAATTTTCATAGTTCTTGTGAAAAGCTCATTTAAACTTCTATATTCTAAAACATCATCAAATTCACTCATATCGATTTTAAAATAATTCACATACCATTGATTGATTTTTTTTTGAATGATTTTTGGAAATTTAAATTGAGCTATAAGGCCAAAAAGTTTAGAACTTTCTCTTGAAAAATTCATTACAAATCTCCTTTAAGATTTAAAATAGCAATTTCACTCGGAGCAAAAACTCTAAGACTTGGACCCCAAAAACCTGCCCCACTGCTAACATATAATTTTGTTTTTGCGCTTAAATTATAAAGCCCATAAACAAAACCTTGCTGAAGTTTAACCAAAAACATAAAAGGGAAAATTTGTCCCCCGTGGGTATGTCCGCTTAAAATCAAATCAAAGGCACTCAAATCATAGAGCAAAGCTGCTTTTGGCTGATGTGTTAGCAAAATACTTGGTTTTGATGTATTTAAATCCGCTTTAATCCTTGCTAAATTAGGAGCATATAACCCCTTGCTTATTCCGGCTAGATCTGCTAAACCAGCAACATTGATAAAACCTAAATCTACATTTTGATTGAGTAAAATTTTCATTTTTGTATGAGTTTTAAGCAAGTTTAAAACTTGATTGATTCCATGATAATACTCGTGATTTCCCACAGTGTAAAAAGTTCCATAAGTGGATTTAAAATTATTTAATTTTGAAATATAAGGCGCCAAATCTTTAGGATTTGCATCTATTAAATCGCCGATGATAAAAATCATATCCGGTTTTTGCAAATTGACTTTATTGATCACTTGATCTAGAAATTTTTCATGTAAATTTTTACCCAAATGCATATCTGTTAAAACAGCTATTTTTAGATCTTTTTTTAAGCCATTGATTTTTAAATTTAAGGTATTGATTTCAGGAATTCTTAAAGCATTACAAATACTCATATAGATTAAAAATACAGAAATACAAATAACAATAATTTCAAAAATCAAACGAATAAAGATATTGATCTTTTTATAAGCTCTTCCTAAAAGAATTAAAAAAAGTCTAAAAAAATCAAGTATTAAAGTAACGAAAAAAAGACAATAACTTGGAGCATAAGTCATGGATAAAATTTCATACCATGTATCATTTAGATAATCGTCCCTTCTTAAGATCAAAAAAACAATTTGAGCTAAAAAAAGCACAAAAAAGGCTAATGCAAAAATTTTTTGAAAATACTTAAAAAGTAAAAATTTTTTAATCAAACGCTTATAAACATATAAATTAACTAAACCAAATATAACTAAAATAATAAAAGATAGAAACAAATACATCATAAAAGTAATTATATCAAGTAAATATTAAATATCTGTATAAAATTATTTGTTATAATTTGTTTTTTTTGAAAATCCAAAATATAAGGTTTTACAATGTATCGTTTTGCCCCTTCTCCAACAGGAGATATGCATATAGGAAATTTACGCGTGGCTTTGTTTAATTACATCTGCGCTAAACAAAAAAACACTCATTTTGTCTTACGCATAGAAGATACTGATAAAGCAAGAAATATAGAAGGAAAAGAGGAAGAAATAAAAGAAATTTTAAGTCTTTTTGGAATTTCTTGGCAAGAATACTATGTGCAAAGTGAGAATTTAAAATTTCATCGACAAATGGCTTTAAGGCTTGTTAGCGAAAAAAAAGCTTTTGCTTGTTTTTGTACAGAAAAAGAATTGGAAGAAAAAAAAGAATTAGCAAAACAGCAAGGAAAACCTTATCGATACGATGGAACTTGTGAAAAACTAGCAGATATCGATGTTTTAGAATGTGAAAAACCTTTTGTTATCCGCCTTAAAAAACCTAATAAAACGATAGAATTTTCAGATCTTATTAAAGGTAAGCTTAGTTTTGAGCCTGATAATATTGATTCTTTTGTTATCATGAGAACAGATAAAACCCCTACTTATAATTTTGCTTGTGCTGTAGATGACATGCTTGAAAATATCACTTGTATTATACGCGGAGAGGATCATGTTTCAAATACACCTAAACAAGAGCATATCCGTCAAAGTTTAGGTTATGAACAAAAAATAAGTTATGCACATTTGCCAATTATTCTTAACGAACAGGGTGTTAAAATGAGCAAAAGAGAAGCGCATTCTTCTGTAAAATGGCTACTTGAACAAGGGATATTGCCAAGTGCTATTGCTAATTATCTTCTTATCTTAGGAAATAAAACTCCTTGTGAAATTTTCACCATAGAAGAAGCTATTTCTTGGTTTGATATCAATAAAATTTCAAAATCTCCTGCAAGATTTGATCTAAAAAAACTTTTGCAAATCAATAGAGAACATATAAAATTACTAGAAAATTCAAAACTTAATGAAATTTTAAATTTAAAAAGAGATCTAGCAAATTTGGCAAAATTTTACACCCAAGAAGCAAGCACGATCAGCGAGTTAAAAGAAAAAATTCATGCTATTTTTAGCCCCAAAGATTATCTTGAATTTGAAAAAGAATGTAAAATTTTAAAAGAAATTTTAAACGATATAGAACTTTTTGAAAATTATGATGATTTTAAAAACTATCTTTTACAAAAAAGCGGTCTAAAAGGTAAAAATTTCTTTATGTCTTTAAGGATAATTTTAACGGGAAATATCCATGGGCCAGAACTTAGCGATCTTTATCCGCATATAAAAAATTTCATACATGAATTAGCAAGGATGTAAATTATGATTATTGATTCTTTTATTTATGCTACTTTTCAAGTTTTGCACATTATTATTAATATTTACACTTGGATTATTGTTATCACTGCACTTTTAAGCTGGGTTAATCCTGACCCATATAATCCTATCGTCCAAATTTTATACAAGCTTAGTTATCCTGCTTATGCTTTGGTAAGAAAAATTCCAACACGCATAGGAAATATCGACCTAGCTCCTTTAATTATACTTCTAGCATTACAATTTCTCAACTTTTTCCTTGATAGTATTTTAAGGAGTATTTTGTGAAAAAAATATGTTTATTGCTTTTAAGTTTTATATATCTTAATGCCTTAGAATACGACTTAGAAACCTTAAAAAAACAAGATAATTCTTTAGCTAAGGATTATTATATTTATAGACTTTTAGAGAAAAAAACTCTTCATAAAACAGAAATTGAAAATTTAAAATCGCATATTTTTCGCTATGCAGGTAAGATAAAAACAGAAATTGAAAAGATTATTCCTATTAAGCCTTATATCAATCCAAAATATATGCAATGCTACATTTATACAAAAAATACGATTTTAGATGCAAATTTAACTTGTCAAAGTGTGCGTTTGAATTCGATATCTTTTATCGCGAGTTTAAGCAATAAAGATAGAGATATATTGGCAAAAAAATTTGACTCCAAAAGACCTGATTTGACAAATTTACTCCTTGCTTTTAATTCTAGCAAACCTATGAAATACATGGAAGAAAAAGATGATGTAAATGGCTTTTTTAAACTCTATAAATACTTCAAAGCTGATCATGGAGATTGTGATTTGAATGCAAGTTTTGTTAATCAAATTTCAAATTATAATAATTTTAATAACTTTGCTCAAACTATCGTCATCCAAAGACAATATCCGAAATTTAGATATTCTCTTTTGCAAACTAATCCAAAAAATACAAAAGAATATACGGCATTTTATTTAGGTATTAATGCTTTAACCTATGATAAAGATCATATAGCTTATGAGTTTTTCAAACAGGCTGCACAAACTTTTAAAAGTAGAAGTGGTAGAGATAATGCCATTTTTTGGATGTGGTTAATCAAAAAAGATGAAAAAGATTTGCAAATGCTTACACAAAGCAATTCTTTAAATATCTATAGTCTGTATGCTAAAGAATTAACGCATTCTGCTTTTCCAAAAATCGAAACCATCAAAGTTCATAAAGAAAAAAATGATTTTAATATGCAAGATCCATTTGCATGGCAAAAACTTAACAAAACTATACTTGAAGCTAACGCTACAAAGTTAGATGAATTGGCTAAAAAATTTGATACAGAAGAAACTTTGCCTATTTATGCTTATATTTTAGAACGAAAATCTAAATTTAAAAAACATTATTTCATCACACCTTATTATCAATACATCAAAGATTATGATATTCCTAGACAAGCTTTAATTTTAGCTATTGCTAGACAAGAAAGCAGATTTATTCCTACAGCTATTTCAGTTTCTTATGCCTTAGGCATGATGCAATTTATGCCTTTTTTGGCGAATCATATTGGAGAGAAAGAACTAAAAATTCCGAATTTTGATCAAGATTTTATGTTTAAACCTGAAATTGCTTATCATTTTGGAAATTATCATTTAGATTATTTAGAAAAAAGATTGAAATCTCCTTTATTTATAGCTTATGCTTATAATGGCGGCATAGGCTTTGTTAAAAGATTATTGGCTAGAGATGATATGTTTAAAAATGGAAAATATGAGCCTTTTTTATCTATGGAATTAATCCCTTATCAAGAAAGCCGAATTTATGGAAAAAAAGTATTGGCTAATTATATTGTATATCGATATCTTCTGAACGATAGTATAAAGATTTCGGATATTTTTGAAAATTTAATTCAAAACAAGGCAAATGATTTAAACAAATCTTAGCCTTGACAAAATTTTCTGTTTTTACACTAGGAAGAGTTACCTCTAGATACTTCGTATATTTATTTTGCAATAAATATTTCATAAAAAATGGATCAAGTTCTTGCACCTTAGCTTTTTTATTATTTAAAAAGATCTCTAATTTATCTATCTTAAAAGAATCAGGTGTAAATGTAAAAGCAAAAATATCATCATCACTAGCATAATCTAAAACAGGATTTAAATAAGACATTGTAACAATAGCACTAAGATTATCTTGTGTTATTTTATATTTTTGAGAGAACATAAGAGTTTGAGTTTTTAAATTTGTATCCACAATAGCAGGATCTTTCATAGAACACGCACTAAAAAATAAAACACTTGATAATAAAAAAGAAATTCTCATACCCTAACCTAATCGTAAATATTTTTTATAATTTTAACCTTTTAACTCTATTTTTTGGTTTAAAATATTATAATTTAATTTTAATTTTTAGGAAAATGAAATTTTATGGAAAAATTAATTATGGCTTTTAGTGGGCCTTCAAATTCTGGAAAAACAACTCTTATCACAAAAATTTCAAATGAACTTATGAATCAAGGATTAAAAGTTCTTATTATCAAGCACGATCCTGCAGATAAAGCACAGTTTGATTTTAATGGTAAAGATAGCTTTAAATTTTTTCAAACTGGTGCAGAAGTAATGGTTTTAAGTCCCACAAGAACAACCTTTTTTTCTCACAAGCAAAGAGATATTTTAAAAGCTTTACAATTATCTCAAGATTTTGATATATGTTTAGTTGAGGGCTTAAAGAGTTTAGATTTGCCACGTATTAGTGTTTTTTGCCAAGAAATTGATGAAAGTTATTTTTCATTTTCTCAAGCCATTGCAAGTTATGATAAAATTTCACATCCGAATTTAATTTGGCTTGATTTAAACAATATTAAAGAAATTTGTAGATATATATTAGAGAATGCAAAAAAAATCTAAAAAGGAGAGTTACAATGAAAGAATTAATTTCTTATATTCAAAAGGCCGTTTTAGAAATTTCAGACGCTTTGAAATTTCCAGATACAAGTTATAGTCAAAATCACAATTCCACAGGTGATACCCAGCTTAAATTTGATATCTTAAGCGATGAGATCATTACAAAAACTTTAAGCCAGTGCCCTACTCTTAAAGCTATTATCAGCGAAGAAAAAAATGAAATTTTAAAAGTCAATGATAATGCAAAATATATTGTAGCTTACGATCCACTTGATGGCTCTAGTCTTATGGATGTTAATTTTGCCATAGGTTCAATTTTTGGCATTTATGAAGAAAAAGCCAGTGCTAAAAATTTAAAAGCAGCGGTTTATAGTATGTATGGAGCAAGACTAGAAATGGTTATTTGTGAAGATACTCCTAAACTATATCGTCTTGATAAAAATAACGAATTTGTTTTTATCAAAGAATTAAAAATGAGTGAAAAAGGAAAAATCAACGCCACAGGTGGAACTCAAAAATTTTGGGATGAAAAACACGCCAAATTTATCAAAACTTTATTTGATGAAAATTATCGTTTAAGATATTCTGGAGCTATGGTTAGCGATATCAATCAAATTTTACTCAAAGGGGGCGGAATTTTTAGCTATCCAGCAACAAAAGATTCTCCTATGGGGAAATTAAGAGCTTTTTTTGAAGTTTTTCCTTTAGCTTTTATTGTAGAAAAAGCGGGCGGAAAAACCACAAATGGAAGCAATCAATCTCTACTCGATCTTGAATTTGATGCTATACATGCAACTACACCTTGTTTTTTTGGCTCTAAATACGAAATCGAAAAGCTTTTGGAAATCTATAATGGCTGAAGTTAGAGATGAATTCGAACAAGAAATGGATAATAAAAAAGAAATTTTATTATCCTGCCAAAATTCAAAAAACTTAAATTCTTGCTATAATTGCGAAGAAATTTTTACCTGCCAAACACGAAAAGACTATGTTGATGCTGTTTATAATAGCATGTCTAAGGGTAAAACCGAAGGCGGATTTGATTTTTAAATTTTTTAAGGAAATTAAACATGCGTTATATTACAACTCCAATTTATTATGTAAATGATGTGCCTCATTTAGGACACGCTTATACAACTATTATTGCTGATACCATGGCTAGATTTTATCGCTTACAAGGCCATGAAACCAAATTTTTAACAGGAACCGATGAACACGGGCAAAAAATAGAACAAGCTGCAAAAGAAAGAAATTCAACACCTAAAGAATATACAGATAAAATCAGCGCTGAATTTAAAAAGTTATGGGATGAGTTAGAAATTAATTATGATATTTATGCTAGAACTACAGATCAAACACATATTGACTTTGTGCAAGCTATGTTTTTAAAAATGTGGCAAAAAGGTGATATCTATAAAGATCAATACGAAGGGCATTACTGCATTTCTTGCGAAAGTTTTTTTACTAAAAGCCAACTGACTAACGAAACTTGCTGTCCAGATTGTGGAAAAAATACCACACTTTTAAAAGAAGAAAGTTATTTTTTCAAGCTTTCAAAATATCAAGATCAAATCCTTAAATGGTATGAAGAAAAAGATCCTATTCTTCCTAAAAATAAAAAAAATGAACTTGTAAATTTTATACAAAATGGCTTAAAAGATCTTTCTATTACAAGAACCAGTTTTGATTGGGGGATTAAACTTCCAAAAGAAATCAATGATGATAAGCACATTATTTATGTTTGGCTTGATGCGCTTTTCATTTATATCAGCTCTTTAAAGACTCAAAAGGAAAAATTTTGGCCTGCACATATTCATCTAGTTGGTAAAGATATTTTGCGTTTTCATGCGATTTATTGGCCGGCTTTTTTAATGAGTGTGGATTTACCTTTACCTAAATTCATAGGTGCACATGGTTGGTGGACTAAAGAAGGTGAAAAAATGAGTAAATCTAAAGGCAATGTTATCAAACCTAAAGAAATTGCAGATACTTATGGCATAGAAGCTTTTAGATATTTTTTACTTAGAGAAGTGCCTTTTGGAAATGATGGCGATTTTAGTGAAAACATGCTTATTAACCGCATCAACGCTGAATTAAGTAACGAATTTGGCAATTTACTCAATCGCATCATAGGTATGAGTCAAAAATATAACAATGGAATAATTACCCAAAATAAAGTTTTAGATCTTTATAAAAATGAACTTGATGAAGCGATGCAATATCTAAAACTTGCCATAGACTATTTAGAAAATTTGCAGTGCAATCGTTATCTAGAAGAGATTTTCAAGGCTTTAAGTGTGGCAAATTTAGCTATCAGCAAATACGAACCTTGGAATTTGATCAAAGAAAACAAACACGATGAAGCAAATGCACTTATTGGGCTTTGTGCAAATATTTTAGCTAAGGCTAGTATTTTATTAAGCCCTGCTCTGCCAAATTCTTGTAAAAAAATCTCTCAAGCTTTAAATTTTGAAATTTCAACTATCAATTATGAAAAACTGATTATCCATAATGAATTATTTGATTTTAAAGCCACAGCTTGTGAAGTTTTATTTCCAAAAGTTGAGATCAAACAAGAGCCAAAGCAAGAAATTAAAAAAGAAGAAAAAGCAAAAATAAAAATCGAAGATTTTTCTAAAATAGAAATTAAAGTCGCTACGGTTTTGGATTGTCAAAATATAGAAGGTAGTGAAAAACTTTTGAAATTTCAACTCGAGCTTGAAAATAAAGAAATCCGTCAAGTAGTCTCTGGTATAGCCAAATACTACAAAGCTTCTGATTTAATAGGAAAACAAGTTTGCGTTTTAACTAATCTTAAAAAAGCAAAAATTTTCGGACATGAAAGTAACGGTATGATATTGAGTGCAAAGTACAACGATAAACTCGTTCTTATCACTCCTGAACAAATCATTGACAATGGAGCATTAATAGGTTGATGAATATAAGCAATCTAAGCGAACTCATCCACGCAAATATACTCAATGAAGGAAGTATTTTAAGCGTGGCTGGATTTGCCTTAAATCTCAATGAATTAAAAAGCGAATTTGCCTTTTTTAGTAACGATGAAAAAGAAATAGCCCAAGCGATCGATAAAGGCGCTTTTGCGATTATATCTGAATATGAATATTTTATCAAAGATAAAGAAATTTATTATCTTAAGGTAGAAAATTTAGAAATTGCCTTAATGAAACTTTTACGTTTTTTATGCGAAGAAAAAGAATGTAAATTTTTATCGCTTAAATCTTATGAATTAAGTATTTGCAAGGCATTTTCTTTAAATGTTTTAAAAGGCAATGTGTTTATAGATTTTGATACGCTTATTAAAGCAAAGAAAGGAGAAATTTTTTGCTTTAATGATGAAAATTATTTGCTTAAAATTTGTGCTAATATTGAAATTTTAAAAGAGGTTAATTTTACCCTTCTTTCAAGATCGAGTTTCTTTTTTACCACTTTGGTTTGTGATAATTTGTATTTTAAAAACCTAAATTTACCTTTTGTGTATGCGCAAATTTTTGCCAAAATTATGACTTATTTGAAAGAAAAAAATACAAAAATCAGCTTTGATTTTAACAAAATAGATGATTTTAAAATTTATTTTATTGATGAAAAATTTGAAATTTGCGAATTTGGCACAAGCACAAAAGCTTTTATAGTCGTTAATAATCAAAATACCTTTGATTATTGGAATGAAAATTTTAAACACACTAAAGGTTTTAAAACAGCAGTAAAAAATTCTTTATTTTGCGATTTTTCATATGATAAACTTTCAGATCTCAAGAATTTAAAAGATTTTAAATATTGTCTTATTTTAGAAAATCATGCAGATTTTGAGCAAGAATTTGAAAACCAATCAAACCAACTTCCAAGCCTATTTTAAATTTTCACACCTTCATTTTGAAGCAAAAATTTCTTGATATTAATTCCGCCATTGTATCCGCCTATACTATTTTTTGCAAGTACCCTATGACAAGGAATAAAAATAGGAATAATATTTTTAGAATTAGCATTTCCAACAGCCCTAAAGGCTTTAGGGTGGTTGATAATTTCTGCAAGTTCCTTATAAGTGACCGTTTGCCCATAAGGAATTTGCATTAAAGCTTTATAAACTTTGATTTCAAAACTAGTTCCTTGAATTTTTAAAGGAGTTTTAAAAACTTTTAATTTTTTAGAAAAATAATTTTTCAACTCCCAATTAGCAAATTCTAATAATTCACAAGAATTTTCCTCAAAATTTTCTTCAAAACAAAAATCAACTTCGGTTAAAAATTCACCATCGCTTTTTAACGACAAAGAACATATAGGCAATTTGTAAAAGACTTTAAACATAATAAATTATACTAAAATCTTTATATGATTAATTTAAATTTAAAGCTTATTTGAGTTAAAATATCGAATCAATTTCCAAAAAAAGGAAAAAAATTGAAAATATTTTTTATTTTACTTTGCGGCATATTGAATTTAGTAGCGCAAGATATTATAGACTGCGATTATATAAAAAAAAATAGAGTGCAAGTTTTTGAAAAAGATATCAATTCTACGTATCTTGAAATCGCTTCAAAATGCCCTGATTCTTTAAAGAATCAAATTTTTACTCAAAAACTTTATAAATTAGCTAATGAAATTCGTGGGGAAAATAGTGCTTGTAATGGCATAGAATACCTACCTAAACTTCAAAAATTTGATTTTTTACTTTTAAAAATCGCTCTTGATCCTAGTTTTTATCAAAAAAGCCTAGATACTCCTGAAAATTTAGAAAAAAAATACGATATTTTAAAATCTTATTTTAGATATTGGGCATATCAAAGCATAGGTAATTTTAGACTTTATCGATCTTTTTGGAAAGAGTATAATCAAGCTATTGATCCTTTAGAAAAATATTTTCAAGATAATTTCAATTTTGATCAAGGAAGCAGTACTTATTATGCAACTAATGCCTTAAATGAGTTTTTAAATTGGGCTGTAGGTGAAACAAAAATTTATAAAGATATCAGCCCTTTAGCTAAGGTGCTTTCAAATAAAAATAATTCTATAGAATATATACAAGATTTTCTTTTTAGAAACAATCTTAGCAAAGATGAACTTACTATAGGTTTGCAAGCTGCACTTTTAAATCAAAGAAAACAACCCATACTTGATCTTTTGATTCACTACGGTGCTAGAATCGATGAAGGCTATGAAGATGCCTTGTTTTATGCCTTAGAAAACTACGATAATACTAAATTTTTATTAGACAAGGGTGCTGATGTAAATAGCAGTAATGCTTTTGGAAAAACTCCTTTGTTTTACGCTATCGAGTTTAACCGAAAAGATATCATTTCTTTGCTTTTAAAATATGGAGCTGATGTCAATAAAAGATATATTAACAATAATGAAAAATTAGCCTTAAGTGCTAATAATTACGACAATACCCCTTATTTTATAACCTTTTGTGCTTTAGATCATACTTCAAAAAATGTTTTAATGCATGCTGCGGCTTATGGAGATGTTGAGATATTAAAAATGCTTATTGCAAAGGGTGCTAATATTCATGATGTTGATGATTTGGGCTTTAATGCGCTTGATTTTGCTATAGCAGCAGGAAAACAAGAAAACGCAAACTATCTTAAAAGCTTAGGACTAAAAGCAAATGAAAATTTATTTTATGGAGGGAGTTTAGAATGAAAACCGCTTTGATTACTGGAGCTAGTTCTGGATTTGGCGAAGCTTGTGTAAAAGCTTTAATTAAAGAAGGATTTAAGGTTATAGCTATAGCTAGACGTGAAGAAAAACTTGAACTTTTAAAACAAGAATTTCAAGAAAAAATACATACCATTGCCTTAGATATACGCGAAAAAGAAAAAGTTTTTTCAAAAATACAAAATTTACCTAAAGAATTTCAAGAAATTGACATTTTAATCAACAATGCAGGACTTGCCCTAGGACAAGATGAATTCGATAGTTTAAGTCTAGAAGATATTGAAACCATGGTTGATACAAATGTTAAAGGTTTTTTGTATGTCGCTAGAGCTGTGATTCCTATACTTAGAAAGCAAAAAAATGCCTATATTTTTAATCTAGGATCAGTTGCGGCCACTAATCCTTATTTTGGGGGTAATGTGTATTGTGGAACTAAAGCTTTTGTTGGGCAATTTTCAAAGGCTTTAAGAAATGATTTACGCGGAAGTAATATTAAAGTTACCAATATCGCTCCTGGTTTATGTAAAACAGAATTTAGCGAGGTGAGATTTAAAGGAGATAAAGAAAAAGCTGATAAAGTCTATGAAAATACAAAATTTATCAGTGCTGAAGATATTGCGAAAGTTATTTTATCTATCATCAATCTTCCAGAACATATCAATATCAATGAAATAGAACTTATGCCAATCACTCAAACTTGGAACGGCTTTCATATAGAGAAGAGTCAATGAAAATATTTTCATTTATCTGTTTGCCGCTGCTTTGCTTAGCTTCTTCTGAAGCTAATGCCAATTTATTTGGAATTTTTACATTAATACCGCCTTTTGTTGCTATTGCCTTAGCCTTTATCACTAAAGATGTGATTTTATCTCTTTTTATGGGTGTTTTAAGCGGAACTTTTCTTTTGAGTCTTTCTACTCACATCTTAAAAGAACACTCGCTTTCACTGCTTAATTTTTACAATACAGCCATAGAATCTTTTTCTAAAATCATCACTTTTATTTTAAATTCTGCTTCAGATCCAGCTAATGCGGGTATTATTTTACAAATTCTTTGTATAGGTGGGCTTGTAGCACTTGTAACCAAAATGGGCGGTGCAAAAGCTTTGGCTTTAAAATTTGCAAAAAGAGCAAAATCCGCCGTAAGTGCTCAAGTTAATACTTGGTTTTTGGGACTTTTAATATTTTTTGATGATTATGCTAATTTATTAATAGTTGGCCCTATTATGCGTCCTTTAGCGGATAAATTTAAAATTTCGCGTGAAAAATTCGCTTTTATCATCGATTCTACCGCTGCACCTGTAGCTGGAATTGCCATCATTTCAACTTGGATAGGTGTGGAAATTTCCCTTATTAAAACTGCTTATAAGGATATAGGTTATGAAAATATCAACGCCTTTAGCGTTTTTTTAGAAACCATACCTTATCGTTTTTACAATATTTTTATGCTCTTTTTTGTTTTAATGACAGCTGTGATGAAAAGAGAATTTGGCCCTATGTATCAAGCACAAATGCGCGCTATAACTACTGGAAAAATCGCACCTGTTGTGAAATCTAAAACTTTAGATACAGCAGAATTAGAAGATCAATTTTTAGCCCCTAAAGATGAAATAAAAATTTGTGCTTTTAATGCCATCATTCCTATTTTAACCCTTATGATCCTTGCTTTGCTTGGTTTTTATTTTAATGGTTTTAGTGCTTTATCGGGAGAGGATTTAGAAAAGGCTAATGCCTTTCCTCTTTCTTTTGAAACCTTAAGAATGGTTTTTGGAAAGGCTGATTCTTCAGTCGTTCTTTTTCAAGCGGCTTTGTTTTCAAGCATTGTAGCGATATTTATCGGGGTTTATCGTAAAATTTTCAATATCAAAGAAGCTATTGAAACATGGATTTATGGCTGGAAAACAATGATTTTTACCATTATACTTCTTTTACTTGCTTGGTCGCTTTCAAGCATAGTAAAAGAGCTTGGAACTTCACTTTTTATCACGAGTTTGTTAGCGGATAAAATGCCTGATTACATTTTACCTGCAACTATTTTTGCCTTTGCTTCAGGCATTTCCTTTGCCATAGGTACAAGCTATGGAACTATGGGAATTTTAATGCCTTTAGCTGTTCCACTAGCTTATAAAATCGCACAGCTTAGCGGAATGGATGCTAACACTATGCATCATTATATAGTCATTAATATTAGCTGTGTTTTAACAGGAGCTATTTTTGGAAATCATTGTTCGCCGATCGCTGATAATGTTATCTTATCTTCAATGAGTGCAAAATGTGATCATATGGAGCATGTTAAAACTCAAATTCCTTACGCTTTATTTATTTGTGCTATTTCTTTAGTGACAGGATATATTCCAGTATCTTTGGGCTTTAGCATTTGGATTGTTTTACCACTTAATTTGATTCTTATCGCTTTATTGCTTAAGATAATAGGAAAAAAATTACCATGAGTCTTAAAGAATTTGGCAATATAGTTGATTTTCAAGAAAAAATTTCCTTTATAAAAGATTTTTTTCTTGAATTTTATAAAGGAGAAATTGAATTTTTTAATTCTTTGGAGAAACACTTTAGAACTAGAGCTGAATTTTCTTTTTATCATGAAAATAATAAGCTTTATTATGCGATGTTTGATCCTCAAACTAAGAAAAAAATCATCATAGAAAATATAGATTTTCCCGATGAAAAAATTTGTAATTTTATGCCGATTTTGCTTGAAAAAATCAAAGTTAATCCTAATTTAAAAGAAAAACTTTTTGGCGTGGAATTTCTAGCAACTAAGCATGATTTAAGCACTACCCTACTTTATCACAAAAATATAGAAACTATTGATCAAGACTTAGCCAAACTAAGCTTTGAGTTAAACTGCAATTTAATCGCAAGAAGTAAAAATAAAAAATTAGTTTTTAATAATGAAAATTTAAAACAAAGTCTTTTAATCGGCAATAAAGAAATTTTTTATGAATTTAATAATGATTGTTTCATTCAGCCTAATACTTTCATCAATGAAAAAATGATCTCTTGGGTTAAAGAAAACCTTACTACTCAAGCTAAAAAAGATTTACTTGAGCTTTATTGCGGTTATGGCAATTTTACCCTTGCTTTGGCTGATGATTTTTCTAAGATTTTAGCGACTGAAATTTCAAAAAACAATATCAATTTTGCTCTTAAAAATTGCAAATTAAACAATGTTTCAAATATTTATTTTACTCGACTTTCAAGCGAAGAATTAAGCCAAGCTTTAAAAAAAGAAAGGGAATTTTTTCGCTTAAAAAATATCAATTTAGATGATTTTTGCTTTTCTCATGTTTTAGTCGATCCACCTCGTGCAGGACTAGATAAAAGCGTGATGGATTTAATAAAACAATATGATAATATTATCTATATCTCGTGCAATCCTATAAGTTTGAAAGAAAATTTAAAAGTCTTAAGCCAAACACACAAAATTATAAAAATGGCCGCTTTTGATCAATTTGTAAATACCCCTCATCTAGAATGCGGCGTTTTGCTTACAAAGATATAAAAAAATAATTCATTAATTTTGCTAGTATAACAATTCCTAAGCAAAGGATAAAAACTAAAAGATGGATGAAATTTCCTAAAGGATTTTTTCTTTTTAGGATGAAATAATAAAACAAAGAAAATACCACCAAAAGTAAAATAATACCAACAAAAAATATCTTTATAAGAAAAAGTAAATTCAAAGGATTGGTATGCAAAGGCATCATCACTCCGCCACTTAAAAGCAAAATAATCACAATAAAAGGCATAATCTTAACACCGATGGTTTTAAAAAGTTCTTGATCAAGGTTAGAATTTTTCTTTTTTAAAATTCCTAAAATAAAAATATCCACAAACAAATAGCCTATAAAAAATATCGCACAAAGTAAGTGTATCAGTAAAATATAGGGATAAAACATTTATTCTCCTTTTTTATTTTATTATATCAATTTTGCTCTTTTTTGTTAATCTTTAAGGAAAATAAGATTAATATCATTTTAAAGTTTATTAAAAGAAAAAACATGGAAGAAAATATTAAAAAAATACTCGAGCAAACAAAAAGTATTGCTGTGATTGGATTGAGCGTTGATAGCAGTAAAGCTTCTTATATCGTAGCACAATATTTACAAGAAAATGGTTATAAAATTTATCCCATTTATCCTAAATTTAAAGAAGTTTTAGGTGAAAAAATATATAGAAATTTAGAAGATATTAACGAAAAAATTGATCTTGTTTTGATGTTTAGGAAAGGAAGTTTTGCTACTAATTTATTGCCTATCATCATACAAAAAGGGATTAAAAATTTTTGGCTTCAACTTGGTATTTTTAATGATGAAGTGCAAGAAAAATGTCAAAAATTAGGGATTAATTTTGTTCAAGATAGATGCATTATGCGAGAATTACCACTTTATAAAAATTGATAATTTAAAAACTAAACTATTCAAGCAAACAAAAACAAGATAATTCAACTAAGGATAATAGAAGATAAAAAAACAAAAAAACTAAAATAAAAATAAAAAAACTAAAACCAAAGAAATAAAACCACTGATTTAATCAGTAGTTTTATTTTGAAATGATTTTTACAAAAAGGAAAACCCACCCAACACTAACCCACAATTTATTTTTAATTTTTAAGAATTCTCATGATTTAATTTACCATACATAATTAAATTGTGCAAAACCTGTATGAGTATTACCTTTAGCATCAAACATTCCATTATAATTTAAGCTAAAATAGAAAGCATCATTTAAAGGAACAATCATAGATGTAGTTACATATCTTTGTACCCTTGGTAGATAAAATTTATCTTTTACTTTTATCTGACCAAATCTAGCCTTAGCTGTAACTTCTGGATTGATATTAAACTTAGCTCCTAAAGTCATAGAAGTTTTTAAATTTGGCAACCAATCTCTAAACCATGTAAAGCTTGTTCTTGTAGAGAAAAGATTTAAATAGTTTTTATAGGTTCTTTCTCCACCTTTAACTGTTGCTTCACCTTTGGTGTTGATCATAGAGAAAGCTTCAGTATAGCCTCCTTCATAAGCCAATCCTGCTTCTGGAGAGAAGATATTATTACCATAGTTAAAATTCATACCCAAATCCGCACTCATACCATAAGCATAAGAATTAGGATCAGCTTTAGCTTCATTCTTGCCAATTTTCTTAGTTAAATTATTTTTAACAAAAGCGGTTTTACCTTGAGCTTTTAGATAAACTTCTTGACCCTTACTTGTTGTAAATAAGGTATTAAAGTATTTTAAACCTGCATAATAAGATCTATTGTTTATATCAAAATAGGTTGATTTCATTTTAGTATCTTCATAACCTGCATACACACCATAGATACCACTATCTTTTAAAGTAGAATAACCTATAATAGTTCCTTTAGTGTGTCCTTTACTTTCTTCATTTAAAGAAAGCTCAACATTCTGTGAAGAAGCATAAGGAAGGATAAATAAAGAATGCTCTTTATTATAACCATAACTTCCATTATTAAAATCATTTTTTATATAATCACTTGCACTTGCATATAAATTACCTTTTTCTTGCATAGCAATAGCAGTACTAGATTTAGCAAAGGCAAAGTGTTGCATAGAATTACCCATAACACTATCAATAAATGTTGATCTTCTTGAAGTGGTGTTAATCAGTGATCTAAAAGTAGCTCCTGCTATGGAAGCATTAAGATTGAAATCGGTAGTAACTCTTCCTGAAATTGGATCAAAGTCGAAAGAAAGTTCTCCACCTCCATTTGTTCCTATATTACCTATTTGACCTGGTTTAACACCTGAAACAATATCCCCTACACTACCAATTCCTCCTAGATCAAGTCCACCTTGATCTATGGTTACTTTATCTATAGTGACTTTATCAGTATGATTTCCTCCAACTATAACTGTATCTAATTTACCATCATTACCTGTAGAAACAACCCAATCATCTACTACAATATTACCATTACCATTATTGGTAATATGACTACCATTATCTGGATTTTTATTTACTGTTCCTTGATTGTCTATATGAATATTACCATTACCGCTATTAACAATACCACCACCTATGGTAGCATCTTTATCATTTTTAATACTTAAATCATTATCGCTTTCATTTGTAATAGCACCTTGAATGTTTCCATTTCCAGTATTTAAAATACCACCTGTTATAGTACCACCTTGTTCTACTTTAATACCACCCAAGATGTTTCCTTTTCCTTCATTTTTAATGCTACCTTCTATAATAGCACCATTTTCTACTTTAATATCACTATTTATAGAAGCATTGTCAGTATTGACTATATCACCTTCAAGTTTAGTAGATTCTCCACTAATAGTGATTCCACCTGTAACTACACCTGCTCCTGAATTAGAAATAGCGACTCCAGAGTCAGAATAAATAGTGGCTCCATTTGAAATTTTTATATGACCGCTTATTTTTCCACCATTATTAGCAATCGCAGCCCCTCTACCACCTTTGACAACTGAACCTTCTCCTTCTAAAATTAAATTTCCTCCAAATTGCGCTGCGTTATCAAGATGTATTCCATCTATCCCGCCTTCTATATATCCACCATTTTCAAGAGTGATATTTTGAGTAGATGCACCTACACCCAATCCAATTCCGTATTGACCGCCATAAATCCTGCTTCCATCACCATCAATAATAAGATCGCCTAAAGTTTGCCATTGACCAACATCAATACCGTTAACCCTAGCTTGGACTACTCCACCATCTGAAATTTCTAAAGTTCCAAATTTTCCATGAGTTACGCTAATACCAAATGATTGAGAAATAATTTTTCCTGTATTTTTTATTTGATCAATGGTCCCGCCGCTATCAATTTTGATTCCAGCACTTGAAGCTTTTGTACTTTCACTATTTAAAATACCTGAATTAATAAGAGTTTTTATGTTACCTCCAACTAATTGAACTACTGTATCTATAGAATTATTAATAGTTCCACTATTAATAAAATTTTGTATAGTAGATCTATTTATATATACTACTCCTTTATTCTTATCACTCTGTATAGTTCCGCTATTAGTAAAAGTCTTAACGGTTGTATCCTTACCTTCAATTACAATGCTATTATCATTTGTATTACTTATCGTTCCGCTATTTTCAAATTTATCTACATTAATAGTTCCTTTAGTTTTGCTACCCCAAAGTCCTATATAAACTTGATTGTTGATTTGACCTTTATTTTCTAAAGTATTTACATTAATAGTTCCTGTAAATCCATTGGCACTATTTTCTACAACTACTTTACCATTAATGGTTCCTTCATTTTTAAGTGTGGTTACTGTAAGGGTTCCAGCATTTTCTCCTAAAACATCTACAGCTTTATGATTTCCATTTGTATTACTAATGGTTCCACTATTTGTAATGGTTAAAGAATTTGAACTACCATCACCTTTAATAACAATTGTTCCTGTTCTATTATCATTTACTGTTTCGCAATTTCCTCCACTACAACTAGGACCAGTTATTTGAGCATTGGCACAGGTTGCTAAAACAGAAACTGTTGCTAAAGAAAATAGGAATTTTTTAGAGAGAGTATAAGAATGAGTTTTAGAATTTAATAATTCCTTTGAATTTAAAGAAGTGAAATTTTCCAAATCCCCCCCCCCAGTTAGACAAGTTTTTATTTTTCATAAATTTCTCCTTGAAAAATCATTTCTAAATATTTATTTAAGAAATAATTTATATTATTTTTAAGCAATTATGATTATTGCAACTTGATTTGATTTTGAGTAGAGTTAAAGCTGATATTATAGGGTTTATTTTGATAGCTTTAACCCCAATTTAAAAGTTTATCTTTAAAAATAATTTATATTATTATTAAAAATAATATGTAATTATAATAAATTATAATTGAAGTTATCAAATTAAAATTTTTTATTATTATGGATAAATAAATTTTATTATTTTTTAGTATGTGATTTTGCTTAGATAAAGTCCATTGGCTGGAGCCAAGAAGTGATTGTGCTTTTTTATAGCTTTTAATTGCTCTACGAGTTCTTTTTGAGTCATTTTTTGATCTAAAATCTTTAAAACACTTGCAACAATGAGACGAATTTGCCCTCTTAAAAAACCATTGGCCTTAAAATGAAAAATTGTCATATCTTTATAAGTATAAGCATGAGATTTAAATACCTTTCTAACCGTGCTTTTAACATCACTTCCGCTTTTACAAAAATACTTAAAATCATGCTCTCCGATAAAGTGTTTTAAAATTTCATTGGCTTTTTTAATGTCCATTTTCGGATAAAAATACACGTATCGAGACATAAAAGGGCTAAATTTACCATGGTGGAAAATATAGCGGTATTCCCTACTCTTAACATCATATCTCACCTCAAAATTTAAAGGCATGATTTCTAAATTTTTGATGTGTATATAAGGATGAGAAAATTTATTGATCTGATTTTTAAGATAGTTTAGATCTTTAAAATGATCTCCGCACTCAACACAAGCTATCGCAAAACTTGCATGTACTCCTTTATCTGTCCTTGAAGCCATGTAGGTTTTAGAAAAAATTCCAAGATGAGTCAAAGCGTCCTCTAGGGCATCTTGAACTCCTTTTTTGTGTGGTTGTGTAGCAGAGCCTAAAAAAGCTGATCCATCATAAGAAAAAACCAGTTTTAATTTCATCAATAACGACTCAAAATCATTTTCTTAAAGCAAATCATTGAAGCAATAAAACTAAGCACAAAGATACTAAAACATGCCAATAAAGGCGGTTTATAAAATAAGCTTAAAAGTCCAAAATACAGCACGATAACACCAAACATCCCCACATACACAAAACCTTTCTCATAACGATAAGTGACGATACCAAATGAAAGTGCAAAAAGTGTGCTTGCTAATGGAAAAAGTGCTATGGTGGTGTAAATCACAAATTCTTTAGCACGTTTTGTGTCGGTATTGATATCTAGCCAGTATTCATAAAATTTTTTGATTTTAAAATCATTGTTGTTAAATTTTGTATTTAAGGTGAGATTTTCAAATTCTCCTGTAAAAAGCATACCGGATTGCTCGAAATTATACATTCTACCCTTAGAAAGTTTAAAAGCAAAACCCGTACTTTCTTTTTGCACGGTGGCTTCTTTGGCAATGATGAGTTGCTCTTTATCGCTTTGCACTCTTTTTGGATGATACATAATGATATTTTCATACTTATCGCCATCTTGCTTTTCTATAAAAATCATCCAATCTAAAAATTTTTGCCCAAATTCTCCTGTTTTGTAATTAAATTTTACCTGTGTTTTTTTATAATCGATAAAATTATCTTGAAGTTCAAGCACCAAAGGTATCATCACTAAAGATGTAAATAACATCAAAGCACTTACCAAAGCAGAAATTTTTAAAAACAATGAAGCCAAAGTTTTTGGAGAAAATCCTAAAGTAAAAAGAACTATACTTTCATTTTCTCTAGAAAGTCTAAATAAAGTCAAAGTCAGTGCTATAAAAAAAGATATAGGCAAGGTAAAAATTAAAATTCTAGGCAACATAAATCCATAAAGTTCAAGCAAATCCAAAAAGCTGATTTCTATACTTGAAGTTAGTTTAGCTAATTGGATAAAAAATACCATAGAAACAATGCTAAAAAGCACAAAAAAAATGGAAAGATTAGTGCTTAAAAATTGGTTTAAAATATATCTTGAAACAAGCTTCATGCTAAGTCCTGATTAAAAATTAAAAAAATCACATAGCCGATAAAAGCAGTATTGATAAAAGGTAAAAATGCCAATTCTTTTCTTTTATAAAAAATAAAAAATGGCAAAGTCAATAAAGCTCCACAAAAAAGGATAATAAAACTTTCTTTAAATCCAAAAATTCCAGCTATACTAGCACACACGATAATATCTGCATCTCCTAAATTTTCTTGTATATTTTTTGATTTGAAATTCTTAATATAGGCTGTCAAATTTTTAAGCAAAAACAAAAAACCCGCAAAAGAAAAAGCTTGTATTAAAAAGCCATTTTTAAAATCTTCAAAAATAAGAAAATAAAAAAAATCATTGATATCCAGCTTTAAAATCAAAGCCAAAAAAAATAAAGCCCAAAGCAATACTTGCGGAACTGCTTTAAATTTTATATCTATATAAGAAAGCATCCAAAAAACAAATAAATATAATGAAAAAACTAGAAATTCTAATAAATTTTTGCTAAAAAAATAAGCAATAAAAACAAAAATCACACCTAAAATTTCAGCTAAAAATATATCAATGAGAATTTTTTCCTTACAAAACCTACATCTAGCTTTTAAAAATATATATGAAAAAAAAGGTATAAGATCTAAAATACTAAGTTTTTTACCACAAGAAAAACAATAAGATCTCATACTTAAAAAGGGTTTATTTTCGCAAAAACGACTTAAAAAACACATACAAAATGAGCCCAAACTCAAACCCAAGATAATCAAAAAAGTAAATTTTAGAAAGCTTTGTGTAAAAATTTCACCTTCCAAATGTTCTCTCTCTTTTTCTGTATTCTTTTATGATTTTTTTAAATTCTCTTTTCGTAAGCCCAGGAAATAAAGTTTCACTAAAATAAATTTCAGCATAAGCACATTGCCAAAGTAAAAAATTCGAAAGTCTTTTTGCATTGCCTACGCGAAGCATCAAATCCACATCTAAAGGAAGATCTAAATTTTCACTGATATTTTTTTCATTGATTTCCAAACCTTTTTCTATAACACGACGCGTAGCACGGATGATTTCATCTTTAGCACCATAGCTGATGGCTAGATTAACACAAAGTCCATTGCAATGTTTGGTCGTTTCTTCCACTAAGGCGATTTTATCTCTTAAAGTTTGATCAAGTCTTGTTAGATCACCGATAGCTCTTAAGCGGACATTGTTTTTTTCAAATTTTTCCAAAGCTTCATTTAAACAACGATCTAAAAGTTCAAAAATAAATTCTATTTCATCTTTAGGCCTATTCCAGTTTTCAGTGCTAAAAGCAAATAAGCTCAAATTAGAAATTCCTTCTTCAACACAAGCTTCCATAAGCTTTTGCATAGTCTTTACTCCTTGAGAATAACCCAACTTTGCCAAAAAGCCCTTAGCCTTTGCCCAACGTCTATTGCCATCCATAACTATGGCAAGATGTTTTAAATCATTCATTTTCACCCCTTAAAATCAGATAATTTTTTAAATACAAATAAAGGCGCAATTTTATTATCTTGCACAACGTTAAAATTCAAATGTTCATTTAAAAATTTTTGCACTTTAAAAAAAGGAGTAAAAATCGAAACTCCGTGATTATCAATGAGTATTTTTAAAGCACCAAAAACGCTAAAATAAAGATAAATTTCCAAAAATTTAGCCCTCTTTTTCATCTGAAATAAACAAGCTTTATTTTCAAAAATAAAAGGAATATGATAAATATTTTCAAAACTTGCAAAAAGCATCTCTTTTAAAATTTGATATTTTTCTCTATTTTTACATTCCATAAGATTTGAAATGATGTATTCTTTATAATTGATCTTATTTTCTAAGATCGCTACTATCAAAGGCAAACCTTCTTCAAAAGGTGTAAAAACCGGTCTTTTTGATAAATGTTTAAACTGTATCGCTCCGCTTTTTTCTTTATAAATTTCAGCCAAATATTCCGCACCAATTTCTAGATCAATCATGCTTTTAGTTTGAATTTTTTTATGATTTAAAAGCAAGGTATAATGACCATAACCTGTTTTTCCCAAAACTTTCATTTGAATAGGTAGAGTGGCGTTAATCATAATTTTTCACACCAATCAATCAAATCAAAAGCTAAATCTTTTTTATCTTTTAAGCCGCTTTTTTCACAAGCGTCTTTACTTATAAAATAAAATTCGTTTTGATCACTTCCAAAAGTATTTTTTTCATTTAGGATATTTAAGCATACTAAATTTAAGTTTTTCTCCACTAAAGATTTTTTAGCGTTTTCTATGGCATTTTCTGCATCAAATTCCATTTTAAAGCCTATTTTTTTGCCTTTAAAATCGATATTTTTTAGCAAATCTTCATTAAGTTTTAAGTGAAGATCTAAGCCTTTTGAAAATTGATTTTTCTTGATTTTTCCTTTTTGAAATTGCGGGATAAAATCACTCACAGCAGCCGCCATAATCAAAAAATCATTTTCGCAAAATCTTTGCAATAACGCCTTTAAATCTTTTGAATCTTCAAATTTGTAAATTTCATAAGGGGTTTTAAAATCTACAGAACTTAAAAATATAACCTTAGCTCCTAAAAAATAAAAGGCATCAGCGATTGATTTTGCCATTTTTCCGCTTGAAAAATTACTAATGCAACGCACATCATCTATTTTTTCTCTTGTGCCTCCACCACTGATCACTACACTTTTATCAAGCCAAAATTTCTTTTTAAAAAGCTCTCTTTTGGTAATGTTAAATATATCTTCAACTTCTGCTAAAGCCCCTACTCCTTCATCCTTACAAGCTAAAACTTTAGAAATTGGAGGGATGATTAAGGCTTTATTTTTTTGAAGTAATTTTAAAGAATTTTGTGCGCTAAAATGATGATACATGTTTGTATTAGCCGCTGGAGCTATGATTAAAGGTTTAGTGCAAGCGATTAAGGTTTGGATAAAAAGATTATCCGCTATACCAAGGGCTAATTTATTGATCGAATTGACACTCGCGGGTGCAAAAAGAACAAGATCGCAATCTTTGCTAAAATCTATATGATTTTTTTTATTTTCCCAACTTTCATTTTCTTCACATAAAATTTCATCTGCCAAAGCTTCAAAACTTAATTTATTTGCAAATTTTAAAAGCCCTTGGCTAAGTAAGACTTTAACTCTAATCTTTTCTTTTTTAAATAAAGAAATAAGTTCATAAGCTTTATAAAAAGCTATGCTACCGCTAACCGCTAAAAGTATAGTTTTCATTTTTTAAATTTTTTATAAAAATAATCTTTAACCACTTTTCTATTAGCTCTATTGATAAACAAAGAACCACTAGAAACATTACAATCAACCGAACTTCCAGCCGCAATAATAACATCATTTTCTATATTGACAGGAGCAATAAATTGCGTGTCTGATCCCACAAAAACATTCTTGCCGATAATAGTTTTATGTTTTTTAATCCCATCATAATTACAAGTGATAGTCCCACAGCCTATATTAGTACCACTATCGATTTCACAATCGCCTAGATAGCTTAAGTGCCCTGCTTTTACGGTGTTTAATTTTGCATTTTTACATTCTACAAAATTACCTATATGGGTATTTTTTATTTCACAATTTGGACGCAAATGTGCCAAAGGCCCTACATCGCTATTTTCAACGATAGAATTTTCAATCACGCTAGAACTTTTGATGATAGAATTAACGATCTTGCTTTTTCCTTCAATTCTCACATTTTCATAAACTTCACATTCTCCTACAAATTCAACATCCAATCCTATAAAAGTGCTATGAGGTGAATGAAAAATCACTCCTTGTTTCATCCAATGCTTTTTGATTTTTTCTTGCATTAAATTTTCAGCTATGCTTAACTCAAATTTATCATTAATACCCATAAATTCATTTTCATCTACATAGATAGCTTTAATGATTTTATTTTTATCTTTGGCTAAAGCTATCATATCGGTTAGATAGTATTCTTTAGTGGCATTATTATTATCAATTAAAGGCAATATTTCTGATAAAAGTTTTGATTTGATCGCATAAACTCCAGCATTGCAAATATTAATTAATCTTTCTTTTTCGTTGGCATCTTTAAATTCTATGATTTTTTCCACTCTATCATTTTCTATCAAGACTCGCCCATAAGTTTTTGCATCCTTAGCGCAAAACACCGCTAAGCTCAAATCAGCATCATTTTGCAATAATTGCTTTAAGCTTTCACTTTCAACTAGAGGCATATCCCCACAAAGAATTAAAACTTTTTCTTTGTCTGATTTGAAATTTTTTAAAGCACCTGCAGTTCCAGGGTAATTTTGCAAATCCTGTTCTAAAATTTTTGTTTTTGGAAAAGAAGAGAGAATTTCTTTTTCAACAAGCTCTTTTTGATGAGACAAAACCACACTTACATCATCACTTAATTCATAGGCTTTTTCTAAAATATGCAAAATCATGCTTTTTTGGCAAAGTTCTTGCAAAACTTTTGGTTTTTGCGATTTCATCCGAGTGCCAAGTCCTGCTGCTAAAATTAAAATTGAATTTTTCATAATCTTTAAAGCCTTTATTTTATGATAAATAATTTTGTTCTATTTTAACATTTTAAAGTTAAGTTTTGGATATTTTAAACAAAAGTTTTAAACTCTTTTTTAGTCATCAAAAGTTAAAATAAAGCCTATTTTTAAAATCAAAATCTAAGGTTAGCATTTGAAAAAAATATTTTTTTTATTGATAATGAGTGCCTGTTTTAGCACTCTTTTTGCAGCACCTGAGGCAACAATTCCTACGGTAAATTTAAGTCTTAGTGCTCCAAATACTCCTAATCAACTTGTTACAACTTTAAATATAGTCATAGTATTAACAATCTTAGTGCTTGCTCCGAGTATAGTTTTTGTTATGACTTCTTTTTTACGCTTAATCGTTGTTTTTTCTTTTTTGCGTCAAGCTATGGGAACACAAAGTATGCCACCAAATACTATATTGGTAACTCTTGCTTTAATTTTAACCTTTTTCATCATGGAACCTGTGGCTACAAAATCTTATAATCAAGGTATCAAGCCTTATTTAGCGGAAAAAATCGGCTACGAAGAAGCCTTTAATAAAAGCATCAAGCCCTTTAAAGATTTTATGTTAAAAAATACTCGAGAAAAAGATCTAGCTTTATTTTATCGCATACGCCACTTGCCAAATCCTAAAACGATTGATGATGTTTCTTTAACTGTTTTAGTACCTGCATTTATGATTTCTGAACTTAAAACGGCTTTTGAAATAGGCTTTTTAATCTACTTGCCTTTTTTAGTTATAGATATGGTTGTGAGTTCTGTTTTGATGGCTATGGGTATGATGATGCTCCCACCTGTAATGATTTCCCTGCCTTTTAAACTTTTGATCTTTGTTCTTGTTGATGGTTGGAATTTATTGATTCAAAGATTAGTAGAAAGTTTTGTAACGTGATAAAGAAAAGACTAAAAAGTCTTTTCTTATAAACTTAAAAGAAGAATTGCAAATGATTCTTTTTAAAAGTGTCTTTAACATCTTTTAAATATTTTTCTCCAAGCGAGTCAAAAAATCCATCTTTTTTGCTTTTACTTATAAAATCATCCAATTGTTTTTTAAGATCTGTATCGCCTTTTCTTATAGCTATACCCCAAAATTCTGGACTTTTTTGAAAAGGTGCTAAAATAGCTCTTGTAGTATCTTGATGTTTTTGCCAAGTTCTATAAATAGTCAGTTGATCATAAAAAAATCCATCTGCTTTGCCTTGTATAACTTCCAAAATCGCCGCACTTTCTTTATCGAAAAGATGTATGGTTGCGTTTTTAAGATTTTTACTTGCATATAAATGCCCTGTAGATCCACGTTTTAAAGCTAAAATTTCTCCTTTTTTATCTAAATCTTTTATGCTTTTGATCTTTGAGTTAATAGGAGTTAAAATTGCCAAATTAGCCTGTGCATAAGGGATAGTAAAATCCACAACCTTTTTACGTTCATCAGTAATCGTCATAGAAGACATAATAAGATCTATTTTTCCAGTTTTAAGGGCAGGTATTAAACCATCCCAAGCTATATTTTTAACTACGAGTTTATAACCGTGTTCTTTAGCAAATTGATCTAAAAAATCGACACTAATCCCACTTGCTTTTCCGTTTTTATCGCTCATTTCAAAAGGTGGATAACCCAACTCCATACCCACAACCAAATCTTTTGCCATCAAATGTAAGGCAAAAAACATCGTTAAAAAACAAACAATTTTTTTCATTATTTCTCCTTAATTAAAATTAAAAATATGTATTAAAATACATAAAATTTTACAAATTTTTATAAAATCTCAAAGCCTTTTCATAATCTTCTTGAGTATCAATCCCCATGCTTTGAGTGCTAATTTCCAGCATTTTGATTTTCTTCCCATTTTCAATCGCTCTTAACTGCTCTAGTTTTTCAGTTTTTTCAAGCATTGAATTTTTTAAAGCACAAAATTCACGCAAAGCTTTTACACTATAAGCATAAATTCCTAAATGCCCTTTAAAATTATCTTGATAACCTTCTCTTTCATAAGGAATTTTTGATCTTGAAAAATATAAAGCAAAATTATCTTTATCGCAAACCACTTTAACTAAATTAGGATCATCGGCTTGTTTTTTATCTATGCTTTTATAGCAACTTGCCATAAAAGCTTCTTTATCTAAGCAAGAATGTGCAAATTCTTTAAATAAAAGCAAATTTTTGCTTTCTATAAAAGGTTCGTCCGCTTGTACATTAATGATAATTTCATCATCCTTTAAAGCAAGTTTTTGACAAGCTTCATTGATTCTATCTGTGCCACTTTCATGCTCTTTACTGGTTAAAACCGCTTTAAAATGATACTTTGTAGCAAGTTCTAAAATTTCTTCATCATCAACCGCTATACAAACCTCATCGACTTCTTGTACTTGTTTAGCAGTCGCTATAAACATAGGAACGCCACCTATATCACAAAGAATTTTTTTAGGAAAACGCGTTGAGTTTAATCTTGTAGGTATAATAATCATTTTTTCATCCATTCTAAAATTTCATTTTCAATTTCTTCGCTTTTATACACTCTTTTATCTTGCAAATTTAAATCAAAAAGTTTAGAAATTTCTTCCTTTACTTCTAGATTAAAATTTTTAGCTAAAAGTTTAAAATCTTCTTTTTCATCTTTACAATCTCTATCAAAAATCGCCTTAATCATACTTGGAGTAAATTTTGTCCATTCAGCTGTTGAAGTGATAATGCTTGGTTTTGAAGTATCTAGCATTTTAAAGCAAGTTGCGGTGTGTGGATCGATTAAAGTTTTACTTTCTTTGATAAATCTCATACACTCACTATCTTCACAAAAATCAGCTTCAAAATCTTCTTGCAAACTTTGCAATTCTTTTTGATCAAGAATAAAATAATTTTGATTTTTAAGCGAATTCATTAGCTCATTGGTTCTTAAATCGCCTAATTTATCAAAAAGCAGTCTTTCTATATTGGAAGAAATAAGAATATCCATAGCTGGAGATATAGTTTTTTTAAGAATTTTACCCCGCAAATCATAAATGCCTTTATTGAAAAATTCACTTAAAATATTGTTTGCATTGGATGCGATTTTTATTTTTGCAATTTTAGCACCCATTTTTTTTGCATAATAAGCCCCTAAAGCATTTCCAAAATTTCCACTAGGAACGATAATTTCAATCTTTTCTTTAAATTCATTCCATAATTTTAAACTCGCATAATAATGATAGATTATTTGAAACAAAATGCGTCCAAAATTGACAGAATTTGCAGCACAAAGCTCGTAATCTTGCATTTTTAATTTTTCTCTAAATTCTGCTTTTGCTAATAGATTTTTTAAAATACGTTGTGTATCATCAAAATTGCCTTCAATAGCTAAAACTTTTAAATTATTTTTATCCAAAGCTCTCATTTGAAGTTCTTGTAAAGAACTTGTTCCGCCATTTGGATACATACAAACAACTTTAATATTTTCTAAATTTTCAAAGCTTTTAAGCGTAGCTGGGCCTGTATCTCCACTTGTGGCACACATGATTAGAATTTTTTTATCTTTTGAAAATTCATTTAAAAGCACTCCAAAAGGTTGCAAAGCCATATCTTTAAAAGCTCTTGTAGGTCCATGCCAAAGCTCGTTAATATAAACCCTATCTTTGATTTTATTTAAATTGATTGCAAAACCATGATCAAATTTTTCATAGCTTTTCAGGGCTTTTTTAAATAATTCTTCATAGCCAAATTCAAAGCTTTCTATCAATTTGAAAGCAAAATCATTATAAGAAAGTTCGCTGTATTTTTCCCCATCAAAATAAGGTAAATTTAAAGGTGAGTAAAGCCCACCTTGTGGCGCATTTGGATTAATCAATGCTTCTTTAAAATCTGCTTTATTGTTAATATTTCTACTTTCAACTAAAATCAATCAAAACTCCTTACATATTGATGCAATTTCTCTTTAAAATTTTCTTTTAATTCTATATTTAATTCTATAATTTGACACTTAAAACCAAAATCTTTCACTTTAACATAATCCTTAAAAGTAAGCATTAGAGTATCACAATTATGCTTTTTAAGTAATTTTTCAAGCTCATCTTTTTTGAATTCATAATGATCTTTAAAAAAATAACAAGCCCTAGCCTTTATAAAATGCTCATAAAGTCTAAAAGGTTTCGCAATAGCCGTAACCAATATAGCCTTAGGATTCTCTTTGGTATAAGAATAACGGATAAAATCCCTATTTTCAAGTGCTATAAAATCAGCTTTTTTGCTATAAAATTTTGGCAAACGATACGCCCCGCTAGGTAAAGTAAAATTAAAATAAGGCTTTACTTCGCTCTCTAATAAAATATCGAATTTTTGAATATAAAATTTAGAAAAAGCATCATCTAATAAAACTATCTTAGCGCCCAAATCAAAAGCTTTTTTGATTCCTTCTGCCCTATTTTCACTGACAATTACGCCTGAAATTTTATCCTCAAAGGCATATTCCATCGCTTCATCGCCGCTTTGTGTAACATCGGATAAAATTTCATGATTGTGCTTAATAACAAGCAAACCTTTACTTTTTCTTTTATAGCCTCTAAGTACGATAAAAACACCTTCAAATTCCCTTGCTATTGCCTTACAAAGGGGTGTTTTTCCATTGCCTCCAAAACTTAAATTTCCAACACTGATCACAGGCTTTTTAAAATCTATTTTTTTAAAAAACCAAGTATTTATGATGGCTAATAATGTATAAATAAAACTCAAAGGTAACAACGCATACGCTAAACATTTTTGAAAAAAACTAGGTTTGAAAAAATAATGATCTAGCCAAAGTTGATATTTTTTATCTTCACTCACTTAAATTCCATTAAATTTGCGATTTTAGGCATAGATCTTTTAAAGGCATTGTTTTTAATACGCGTCTTTAGCATTTTGAGTAAATTTTCATCTAATTTATCTATAGTTTGTTTATCATCATTTTCTATAGCTTTTAAACCTAAATCTATTTGTTCATAGGTAAAACCTAATTCCTTTTCATCGCTTTGATTTTCCCAAAGATCTGCACTCGGGCTTTTTTTAATAAAGTTTTCATGCAAATTTAAAAATTTAGCCATTTCATACACTTGCGTTTTATAAAGATCACCTATAGGATTAAAAGCACAAGCTAGATCCCCATAAATTGTTCCATAGCCCAAAAGTAACTCGCTTTTATTGGAAGTGCCAATTACAAGGGCATTTTTAAGTGCAGAATAATCATAAAGCAAACTCATTCTAATACGCGCTGCATAATTTCCTATGCGAATTTTATCTATATCTTGACTTTGCTTAATAAAGGCATTAAGAATCGTTTCAATAGGAATGATTTTATGTTCTATATTTAAATCATGACAAAGCATCAAAGCATCATTTAAATGATCTTTATTAGAATACTGAGTGGGCATTAAAAGTGCAAAAACATTTTTATCTAAAGCTTTTTTGCAAAGCGTAGCGACTAAAGCAGAATCAATCCCTCCGCTAAGCCCTAAAATAACATTATCTTTGCCACTTTTTAAAAGCTCTTCTTTTATAAAAACACACAAATTTTCTAAAATTTGTTCGCAATTCATAACTTACCTTTACAATAATTCGCTAATATAATTATATATAAAAATTCAAAAAAAAGGCTAAAAAATGCAAATTACTCAACAAGCTTGTGGTCCTTATATGACCAATTGTTATATTCTATCAACACAAAAAGGCGAGATCATCATAGATCCAGGTTTTGAAGCTTTAAAATTCATCAAAGAGCATGTTAAAAATCCTTTGGCTATTTTAAACACTCACGGGCATTGTGATCATGTTTGGGATAATGCAAAAGTCAAAAGAGAATACAACATCCCTATTTACATACACAAAAATGATGAATTTATGTTAGATGATCCTATGGATAGAGGATTTGAACCAAGTAAAGCGGATTTTTTAGTCGAGGATGAAAATATTCTTAATATTTGTGGAACTGATTTTAAATTCCATTTTTTACCTGGACATACACCAGGATGTACCATGATAGAAGTTGTAGGACAAAATTTAATGTTTAGCGGAGACTTTTTATTTTATAGAAGTATAGGAAGATGGGATTTTCCTTTTTCTGATCCAAAACTTATGAAAGAAAGTTTGCAAAGAGTATTGGCTTATGAAAATGATTATAGACTTTTACCTGGACATGGAAAAGAAACAATGCTAAAGAATGAACAAGTACATATTCCTTCTTGGTTAAGATATTTCTAGGAATAAATTTTGGATAACTTAGATCTGTTTTTAGTTTATTTTTTTATATTTTTAAACATTTTTGCCCTACTGGGTTTGTTTTTTGGAAAAGGCAAAAAAAATCAATTCAATGAAAAAAAATTTTCTAGAATTTGTCCTTGTAGAAAAATGGCTGAAAATGGCTCTTTAAGCACAATTTGTATTTATTGTGCCGTAGGTGGGCTTTTTTATAGCGTTCTTTCTATAGGGTTTATAGGATTTGGAAATTGGGCGTTAGATCTTATCTTAGCCCTTTCTATTTCGATGGCATTTTTAGGCTGGAAATTAAAAATCGATTAAGCATATGCTAAATTTTGCTCCGTCGTTTTCATTACTTGCTAATAAACTGCCTTTGAAATTTTTCTCAATAATCACCTTACTCATATACAAACCTATACCTGTTCCTATATTGGCATGTTTGCTGCTGATATAGGGTTCAAAAATTTTTTCTATAGGTGATATAGTAATACCTTGCGCATTATCACAAATTTCAATGATGATATTTCGTCCTTTTTTAAAAGCTACTATTTTTATATAAGGATTTTCTATCTTTCTTTCTATAAAAATATCTTTGGCATTGCAAAGTATATTTAAGACTGCTTGGCAAAATTGAGTTTCAAAACCATAAAATTGGATCTTTTTTTCAAAATTTTCTTCTATTTTTATAAAATTAAAAGAACTTTCTAGCAACTTTAAAGTTTTACTCAAAGCTTGATCTATGTAAAAATAATTTTTAGAAACATTGGGCTTGAAAAAATTTCTAAAATCATCTATAGTTTTTGACATGTAAGAGATCAAATCCTCAGCATTTTTTTCAAGTCTTTTAAAATTTTGATAATCTATTTTTTCAAATTCTAACATAAGGCTTATGTGTGTTAAAATGGTATTTAGTTCGGTTAGAGGTTGTCTCCATTGATGCGCGATATTTCCTATCATTTCGCCCATACTAGCCAAACGACCTTGATGCATTAAAATTCTTTCTTGTTCTCTTCTTTTTTGAAGTTCTAGCTGAATTTTTTGCTCTAAATTTGCATTTAAATTTTTTAAAGAATTTTCACTAAGCTCAAGCCTTTTAATAAGCACTTTAAAACCATAATGTAAAATAATAAAAACAACACAAAATAAAACTAAAGATAATAATAAAGCCTCATAGAAAGATTTTGTAATAATCTTTTCTTGTTTTGTGATGTCTTGATAAAAAACCATTTTTGCTTCATCGGTTAAATTGAAAGAATGTATGATAAAAAATTTTCCATCCTTTTTGATCGTATCTTTATTTTTATAATTTTTATCAAAAATAATCCTGCCTTTTAATTTCGAAAAAGCTTCTATCTCCTTTAAAAAATATTCAGCTCCAAAACAAAATTCAATCCAAGCTAATAATTTACCATTTTCATAAAAAGGGGTTAAGATATGGTAGGTTAATCTGTTTTTATCAAGAAAAAAATATTCGCTTTGGTTTAAATTTAAAGACAGGCTTTCTTCGCCTAAATAGGTTAAAAGTTTTCCTTGATGATCAAAAAATTTCATACTGATTAAATAAGGATTTTCTTCTTTTAAAACTTGAAATCTTACTAGGGTTAATTTGTTGATTTTTTCTATATCTTGTTTTTTGATATAGATTTTTATATTATCAGATTCAACATTTGCCTTTGCCCTACTCATGTAAAATTCTTTAGTACGTTTTAGGGTTGTATTATAAATATTTTCAATTTCATTTCTAAAATCTTCTTTGGAAAGATTGATTAAATTTCTAATATCAAATTGCCTTAAAAGGCTAAAAACTAAACAAGTTAAAATAAATAAAGCTATAACCAAAATCATCGTTTTGGTTTTGGTTGAAAAATTTAAAGACAAACACATTGATAACCAAAACCAAAAACATTTTCTATGATTTTATAAGGAATTTTCTTGCGTAATTGTTTAACAATCGCCTTTAAGGCTTCTTTGTGATCATTGACATCATTGTAAAGCTTGATTTCGAGTTCGTCAAAACTTACCGCCCTGTTTTTATTTCTTAAAAGATATTCAAACACTTGTTTTTCTTTTTTTGTTAAAGTAAAGACATTTTGATGGTGAAAAATCTTTGATGTATTGGGCTCATAAAAAACATCTTCTTGTAATTTTATTCTATAATTATCTGTATATTCATACATCCACTGGGCTATATGCTTAAGCGTATTAATAAATTCGTCCCGACTAAAAGGCTTGATTAAAAATTTACAAATATGAAGTTCTATTGCCTTTAAAAAATATTCTTGCTCACTATAAGCACTTACAATTACAATAGGAATTTTCTTGTGTAAATCTTTTATTTTTTTAAGCACTTCAAGACCATCAAATTTAGGTATGCAAATATCCATAAAAATAACATCAGGATTTTTTTCAAAAAATAAATTTAATGCCTCTTCTCCATCTTTTGCTTCATAAACTTCTTTAAAGAAAAAGGATAAATTAGCACTCAATGATTTTCTAACGCCTTCTTCATCCTCGACATTTAAAACAGTTAAATTGCTAAATAAATTCAAAATTTCTTGCATGCGTTATTATAAATTATTTTATTTTAAATTTTTCATTAATTTTATAAATATTTAAAAAATATAAATAAATTAATAATACATTTAAAAAATATCCCTATTTTTTCCCTATTTTTTTCTAAAATAATCCCATTTAAAATCATTAAGGAAAATTTATGAACAAAAGACGTTTTTTTCTTAAGCAAGGTGCTGCTAGTATAGCCTTACTTTCTAGTGGCAAGGCTTTTAGCTTAAAAAATCCTAGCAGAAATGCCAAAAATCCAGAAGCTTTAGGTCAAAAAGATAAAAAATTTGCAATGCTAATTGATCTTAGAAAATGTGTGGGGTGCCATGCTTGTACTGCAAGTTGCAAGGTTGAAAATCAAGTTCCTAAAGATCAATTTAGAACCAATGTTGCTGAATTTGAAATAGGAACTTTTCCTAATGTTAGAAAGGCTTTTTTACCACAACTTTGTAATCATTGTGAAAATCCACCTTGCGTAAGCGTTTGTCCAACGGGTGCAACATTTAAAAGATTAGATGGTATTGTTGTTGTAGATAATCAAACATGCTGGGGATGCGGATACTGTGTTAATGCTTGTCCCTATGATAAAAGATTTATCAATTCTCAAACTAAGGTGGTAGATAAATGTACTTTTTGCGCACATAGGCTTGATGCGGGGTTACTTCCAGCTTGCGTTGAAACTTGCGTTGGAGGTGCAAGAATCATAGGAAATTTAAACGATAAAAATTCTTTAATCTATCAACTTTTAAGCCAATTTCCAAATTTTGTTTTAAAACAAAAAAGCGGAACCAAACCTCAAGTTTTTTACATAGGTTTAAATGGAGAATTATCAGACAATGTTATTTCGATGGATGATTTAGACGATGCATTAAAATCAAAAAATGAAAAATTATTATGGCAAAGCGAAGGAGTTTGATATGGATTTAAGCGTTATTCACTCATTAGTCAGTATAACCCCTGAAAGGCCTTGGGGTTTAAATATAGCCAATTATTTATTTTTAACAGGAATTTCAGCGGCTAATTTTATTTTTGCTAATTTTTATTTTATCTTTAAACAAGAAAAATTAAAAAATATAGCCTTCCTAGCCCTTATAATTTCTTTTATTTTTTTAATGGTAGCACCCTTAAATTTGATCGATGATCTAAGCCAACCTGGAAGAATGATTAATGTCTTTTTATACGGATGGGAAAATTTCTTCACTAGTCCTATGAAATGGGGAGTTTTGTTATTGATTTCTTTCTTTATTGTTACATTTTTTGAGCTTTATTTAGCCTATCAAGTGCTTTTTAAAAATCAATCCAAAAAGCAAAAAATGCTTTTTTATTTTGGAATTTTAGGACTTATTTTAGCTTTTGGGATCGAATTTTATACTGCGTATTTGATTGCGATTTTAAGCTCATTTGTGTTTTTACACACTCCTTTAATGCCACTTTTGTTTTTGGCGTCTGCTTTTGTAAGCGGAATAGGAATGTTAATACTTATAACACAACTTTATCTTAAATTTTTCACTGATGAAAAATTGAATATTTCTTTATTTTCAACCTTGGCAAAATTTTTAGCCTTTTTTGCTATGCTTGATATTATTTTAAGAATTTTTTGGTTTAGCTTTTTACTAGTCTTTAATACAGATGATAAATTTGTAGCTCAAATTTTCTTCCAAAAAGAAGGATTTTTTATCGTTTTCATAGATATGGGACTTTGCCTTCTTTTGCCTTTAATCATAGGTTTTTCAAAATTAAACCAAAAACTACCTTTTGTGATTTTAGCAGGATGTTTAGGCGTACTTGGAAGTTTAATGTTTAGATATACCCTAGTGATCAAAGGTCAATCTTTTCCAAAAACCACACCTTCTTTTTTAGAATATCACATAGATTTTTCAAATCTTATAGGCATAATTTGCAATTATGGACTTTTGATCGCACTTTTTTGCCTTGCTTTAGCATTTTTTAATAAAAATATATTGATAAAAGGAAAATAAAACAATGAAAAGAAGAAAATTTTTAATCGGATCAGGATTAAGCATTGGTGCAATTTCAGCACTTGGATATTCTGATACTTTAAAACATGCATTGACTTTTTCAGATAAAGGGAGTAAAGCAAAAAATACCATCTATGCAAACGCACAAGAATGCGAAGTATCCTTGGATAAAAATGGGATTAAATTTAATGATAAATTTAGCATCATGCCAAGTGTTTGCAATGGTTGTGTAACCTTTTGTTCTGTGCGTGCTAAAATCGACAAAAAAAGCCAAAAAGTACTTAGAGTAAGTGGAAATCCTTATAGTTTGCTTTCAAGCGATCCTTATCTTGATATGAATACACCTTTAAAAGAAAGTTTTATCGCCTTATCAAATCATAATGAAAATGGCTTAAATATGCGTTCTACATGTTGTGTTAGGGGTAATTTTATCCATCATAAACTTGATGATGAATTTAGGATCACAAAGCCTTTAAAAAGAGTAGGAAAACGTGGGGAAAATAAATGGAAAAGTATTAGCATCGAAGAATTGATCTCTGAAATTATAAATGGTGGCGATCTATTTAACGAAGGACATGTTGAAGGGCTTAAAACATTTTGTGATACAAAAACTTTAATCGATGAAAAAAATCCAGATTATGGTCCTTTGGCAAATAAATTATGTATTTTAGGCACGGGAGATGAAGGAAGGCAAAATTTTATCACCCACAGATTTGCTCAAAGTTTTGGAACGATAAATTATTTAGGACATACTGCAATCTGTGGTCTTTCTATGCGTGCGGGCGAGGCTGCTTATTTGAATGATTTTCAAAAATATCCCCATTTAAAACCTGATTTTGAACACTGTAAATTTCTTCTTAATATAGCAACCGCACCCGCACAAGCTGGAAATCCTTTTAAAAGACAAGCGCATTTACTCGCAAAAGCTAGAAGTGAAGGAGAAATGAAATACGTCACTATAACTCCAAATTTAACCAACGCCGATACTTTTGCAGTGGAAAATAAATCAAGATGGATACCCATAAAACCAGGGAGCGATCTTGCTTTTGTCATGGGGATGTTAAGAGTGATCATAGAAAATAAACTTTATAATCTTTCTTATTTACAAATTCCAAGTTTAAAATCTCAAATCGCTCTTAATGATGTTAGTTTTACTAACGCAACTCATCTTGTCTTGCAAAATGAAGCACACTATGGCACTTTTTTAAGAGATGAAAATGATCAAATTTTAGTTCTTGAAAATGGCATTCTTAAAAATGCTGATGAAGTTAAACAAGCCGATCTTGAATTTAGCGGAAGTGTAGAATACAAAGGTCAAATGTATCAAGTAAAAACTAGCTTTGAAATTTTAAAAGAAAATGTTTTTGAGTATAGCTTGGAAGAATATGCACAAAAATGCGAAATTGAACCAAATATTATCGCTGATTTAGCAAAAGAATTCACTTCGTATGGTAGAGCTGTGGCGACTGATTGCCATGGAGGAACCATGCATACAACAGGATTTTATACCGCTTATGCGATCATGATGCTAGGAAGTATGGTGGGAAATTTAAACCATAAAGGAGGTATGAGTATAGGAGGTGGAAAATTCAATAGTTTTAATGGAAAAATGTATAATCTTTTAGCCTACGAAGGTAAAAAGAAACCTTATGGAACAAGAATAGATCGTGCAAGAAAAGCCTATGAAACAAGTACAGAATTTCAAGAAAAAATCAAAAATAATCAAAATCCATATCCTGCCAAAGATCAATGGTATCCACTAAGCAATGCTTTAGAAAATGAAGTTTTAACAAGCAGTGCTAATGCTTATCCATATAAACTTGGCACCTTAATAACTTGGGGAACTAGTCTGGTTTATGGGCAAAATTTAAATTCAAAAACTATTGAACTTTTAAAAGATCCTAAAAAATCAATTCCATTATTTATAGCCATAGATCCTTTTATCAATGAAACAAGTTTATATGCTGATTATATTGTTCCTGATAGTGTGCTTTTTGAAACTTGGGGAGTGTTGTCTCCTTGGGCTGGATATACCACAAAAACAACCCATTTAAGATTTCCTATTATCCAAAGTCCAAATGAAAAATTTAAAAACGGCCAAAGTATATGCATGGATAGTTTTTTAATTGAACTCGGAAAAGCTTTAAATTTACCTTCTTTTGGAAAAGATGCCATTAAAGATAAAGATGGAAATTATTATCCTTTAGATAAGCCTGAAGATTTTTATTTAAGAGCTTTTTTGAACGTTGCATTAGATACTCAAAATCCTGTAAATGATATCAGTGATGAAGAGTTTAAAATAAGCGGTTTGCAAAAATATGAGAAAATCTTAAAAGAAATTTGTAAAGAGCATTGGAGAAAAGTAGCTTTCATAATGAGTCGTGGAGGAAGATTTTCGAGTAAAGAAAGTGCTTATAAAGATAATGCTTTAAGCAATTCTTATAAAAAAGCTATCGCAATTTATAATGAAAAACTAGCAACAACCAAAAATGCACTCAGCGGAGAAAGACACAGTGGAACTATAAAATATTATGATGCAAGATACGCCAATGGAGAAAAAATTATCAAAAAAGAAGGTTTTGATCTTTTAGTATTTAATTATAAATCCAATGTTTTCTCTTCTTATTCTGCTACTCTTGAGTCCTTAAAAGAGATCAAATATAGCACCTATATAGATATTAATTCACAAAGTGCAAAAAAATATAATATCAAAAATGGCGATAAAGTAAAATTAAGCACCTATGAAACCTCAATTATAGGTTATGCAAGAGTTAAAGAAGGCATTCATCCATGTGCAATTGGCTTAGAACACGGAGGTGGAAGGGATGCAGAAGGAGCACGAGATCTTAGTATAGATGGAAAAACACTTAAGGCAAAAATCAGACGAAAAACTGGAATTGCTTATAGTCAATTAGGTTTAAGAGATATTACAAGACCAAATAGTCCTAATTTAGGCGATTTTGTCATAGGATCTAATGCAAGACAAGCATTTATGGTAAAAATAGAAAAGATTTAACCTGTATCATCTTGAATATTCAAGATGATAAATTTCATTTAAACGTAGTTCCACCATCCACGATGAAAGTATGTCCGGTTACCCAACTTGCTTTTGAAGAGCAAAGAAAAAGACAAGCGCCGGCTAAATCTTCAGGCTGCCCCATACGATTAAGCGGACTTAAATCAATAGTGGCTTGTTTAACTTCCTCATAATTTGTAAAAGCTCTTAAAGCATCCGTTTCAATAGGGCCACCACTGACAACATTCACACGGATATTTTTTTCTCCAAGTTCAGTGGCTGCATATCTTGCCATAGCTTCTACTGCTGCTTTTGCTGTTCCATGACCTGCATAATTTTCTATATAAACTAAATTTCCAGTAGAAGAAATAGAAATAATACTTCCTCCCCCTACTTTTTCCATTCTCTTAGCCGCCTCTTGGGCACCAACGACAAAAGCATTAACTGTTGCAGTAAAGATATTATTAATTCCTTTAGGTTTTAATTTCATAAATTTAGTATATCCGCCAACTACCGCACGACCTGAAATGATCGCATTTGAAATGAAATAATCTATGCGATCAAAATCTTGATCAATTTTTTCAAAAATTTCTTTATAAGTTTCTGGTTCTAAAATATTAAATTCATAAGCTTTTGCTTTAATTTTATAGTTTATTTCTAAATCTTTTATCATCTCTTCTGCGATTTGCGCATTAGAATTATATGTAAAAGCTACATTGACACCCGCTTTAGCAAATTCATACACAATAGCTTTACCAATTCCACGCGTTCCACCGCTAATCACTAAAGTTTTTCCTTGAAATTCTTGATTCATTAAAATCCTTTAATATTATATTGCTTCATCACTTCTTGTATTTTAGCATAGTTTTCTTTACTAGGAGGACAAAGTGGGAGTCTAAATTCTAAATTTTCTATCAATCCAGCTATATGCATCGCTGTTTTTATAGGGATTGGATTGCTTTCGCAAAATAAAATTTTATTAATATTATAAAGTTCATCATTGATTTGCTTGGCTTCTTTGTAATTTTCTTCCAAAGCCCTATGCGTTAGCATACTGATTCTATCGGGTAATAAATTTGAAGTTACTGAAATCACCCCCTTTCCACCGTTTGAAAGTATAGGATAATTAATCGCATCCTCACCGCTGATTAAAACCATCTTAGGTTCATGTGCAAGCAAATCCACGCACTTGTCGATACTTCCACTTGCTTCTTTAATCCCATAAATATTTTCACAAGTTCTAAAAAGCTCAATAGCAGTTTCTGTAGCAATATCACAACCTGTTCGTCCTGGAACATTATATAAAAGAACAGGAATATCCACACTCATTGCAATTGCTTTATAATGTTCATAAAGTCCTTTTTGAGTTGGTTTATTATAATACGGAGCCACGCTTAAAATACCATCAGCTCCACAATCTCTTGCAAATTGTGCCAAATCGACAGCTTCATGCGTCGCATTACTTCCAGCTCCTGCTAAAACTTTAACTTTTGTATTTTTACAAACTTCTACTGCAATTTCAATGCAAGCCTTATGTTCATCATGGGTCAAAGTCGCACTTTCTCCAGTCGTACCAACGGGCACTATGGCATCAATTCCATTATCAATTTGTCTTTGAATAAGTTTTGCATAGCATTGCTCATCGATTTTATTATTTTTAAATGGGGTAACAAGTGCTGTCATCGCCCCAATGATGACATTTTTATCCATTTTAATCCTTTCTTAAAATCAAAGTTGTGGAATTTTCTTCATCAAAATATTTTTTAGCACATTTTTGCAAATCCAATAAAGTCAATTTTTCTATTTTTTCTTCATAATTTAATAAAGGTTTTAAATCCCCTCTTGCCAAATAAGAACCATAAATATTAGAAACCGCACTTGCTGTATCAAGTGAAAAAATAAAATCACTTTTTATATTATTTTTAACTTTTTGTAAATCTTTTTCTGTAAATTTTCCTTTTTTGATTTGCTCTAAAATTTTCCAAAGTTCCTTTTCAACCTCTTCAGCTTTAATCCCTACATTACAATTGCAAATAAAAATAAATAAATTTTCATCAATGCAATCATTAGCAAAGGCGTAAAAATCATTGATTAAATGAAGTTTATCTATTAAAATTTCATTCATAATGGAACTTTTTCCATTTCCTAAGAGTTCTGATAAGGCATTTAAGGCTGGAATATCTTTGTGTTTAAAATTTGGAATTTTAAATGCTACAGCAAGAATTTGAGTTTGAGTTTCTTTTTTGATAATAATTCTTTTTGCACCATCTTGCTTAGGTTCTTGTGTGTGAATTTTTGGGATAGTTTTTGTATTTTTAATGTTTTCAAAATGCTTTTTAGAAAGATCAAAAACTTCTTGATGCTCTATATCTCCGCTAACAAGTAAAATAGCATTTTTAGGTTGATAATATATACTATGAAAATCTCTAATATCTTTAATAGTCCAATTTTCTATATCTTTGTAAAATCCTATCGGAGTCCAGTGATAAGGGTGATACATAAAAGCATGATTAAAAAGTCTAAAATATAAATATCCTAAAGGATTATTATCCGTTCTCCATCTACGCTCTTCTAAAACAACATTTCTTTCAGGCTGAAATTCTTCATCTTTTAAATTTAAATTAGCCATTAATTCAGCAAAAAGCCCTAAAGCTTTATCTAAATTTTTTTTAGCACATTTTATATAATAATGTGTATAATCAAAGCCTGTGCTTGCATTATCCAAACCTCCAAAGCTTTTAACGATTTCATCAAATTCACCGGCTTTAAGGTTTTTTGTACTTTTAAAATTCAAATGTTCAAGCATATGGGCAATTCCACTTTTACCCATGATCTCATTTCTTGACCCCACTTTATAAAAGATATCAACGCTGATCACATCGCTATTTTTATTTACAGGAAGGGCATAAACTTCAAGTTTATTTTTTAAACGAATTTTTTCAAAAGCAATCATTTAAGATTAGCCCCCACGGCTTCACTAATATGCATAAAACCATCTTGTCTTAATAAAGAAATTAATTCTTGATTGATATTTTTTACTATACTTGGCCCTTTAAAGATTAAAGAGGTATAAATTTGAATTAAATTGGCTCCATTTTTTATACGTTCATACGCTTCTTTTCCGCTATCAATACCCCCACAAGAAATTAAAAGAGTATGAGAAAAAAGCTCTTTAGCCAATTCTTTAAAGAAAAGACCATTTTTCTTTTGGATAAGCTTTCCACTGATACCACCAAAGGTTCTTCCATTATCAATCAAAGAGTAATCTGTACTTGTATTAGCAATTATAAAACCATCTGCACCTTTTTCTATTGCTTGTTGGCAAAGTGCTATAGCCATAGAAACATCTAAATCAGGTGCTATTTTTATAAAGATAGGCTTTGGAGTGATTTTTTTTGCTTCTGTTAATAAATCATTTAAAAATTGATCATTTTGCAAATCTCTTAAATTTTTAGTATTTGGAGATGAAATATTAATAGCAAAATAATCACACAAATCTTTAAATTCTCTCAACAAAATAAAATAATCTTCCAAAGCATTTTGACTGTCTTTGTTTTTACCTATATTTGCACCCAAAGGTAAAGCAAAAGGATAAACTTTTGAAACATGCGAACGCACTTCATATGATCCTTTATTGTTAAAACCCATAGCATTTTGTATGCTTTCTTGTTTTACTAAGCGAAATACTCTTGGCTTCTCGTTTCCCTCTTGAGGTCTAGGAGTGAAAGTTCCATACTCTAAAAAGCCAAAGCCCAATGCACTTAAAGGCTTAATCATGGTTCCATTTTTATCAAAACCACCTGCTATGCCTACTGGAGAATTAAAATCAAGTCCTAATAAATTTTGTTTCAAGCTTGCATCATTTACAACAAATTTCTTAGCCATTAAGCCCAATGCAGCTGGAAAAATAGCATTGAGTCCTCTTAAAGAATGCTCCACTAAATAATGAGCTGATTCTGGTTGAAGTTTAAAAAGCAAAGGCTTTATTTGTTCATACATTGTTTTTCCTTGAAATAAAAAATAATATAAAATTTTAACAAAATTAAAATAAAGTCAAGCTTTCATTTCTTTTTCTTTATTTTTGAATTTACGATAAAGTTCACAGGTTTTCAAAAGCTCTTCATCTTTTCCGATGGCTAAAACTTGCCCTTTGTCAATAACAACGATTTTATCTGCATTTTCAACCGTACTTAATCGATGTGCGATCATTAAGATCAATCTTTCTTTTTTTAGATTTTCTATGGTTTTCATTATAGCCTTTTCGCTTTCATTATCTAGCGCTGAAGTTGCCTCATCAAAAATCAATAAATCTGGATTTTTATACAAAGCTCTAGCGATAGCGATACGTTGCTTTTGCCCTCCACTTAAATTTTTTCCATGCTCTTTTATTTCAGCATAAATTCCGCCCATTGATTCTACAAATTCGTAAGCATTAGCAAGCTTTAAAGCTTCAATCACTCTTTCTTCATCTAAATCTTCACTATAAGCTACATTTTCAGCAAAGCTATCATTAAAAAGATAAATATTTTGAGTCACAAGCCCTATTTTATCTCTTAAACTTTCAATGTTAAAATGGTGGATATCTACATCATTAAATAAAATTTCACCCTTATTTTTTTCATAAAAATACATCAAAAGATTAATAATGGAAGATTTTCCACCGCCACTCATACCTACAAGTGCTAGTGTTTCTCCTTTGCTGAATTCAAAATCAATTCCATTTAAAACCTTTTTAGAAGAATTATCATAAGCAAATTCCACTTTTTTAAATTGAATATTTTTTATACTTTTTAATTCTTTATCTCCACCTTTAATTTCAGGCTCTAAATCCAACAAATAAAAAGTTCTTTCGCTTGCTGCTATAGCTCCTTGAAGACCTCCATATAAATTTGAAAGTCTTTTTATAGGCGTATAAGACCAAAAAAGCGCCGAAATAAAAGCAAAAAAGCTTCCAACGGTTACATTTCCTTTAATCGCTTCGTGCCCACCAACTATAATCATAACCGCAACTCCGATAGAACCTATAACTTCCATCATCGGACTTGTTAAAGCATTAATTCTTGTGCTTTTTAAAATAATTTTACAAAAAGACTTATTTTCTTGATCAAATTTTTGCCTTTCCTTTTCTTGCGCATTATTGGCTTTAACTAATTCTATATTTGAAAAGATTTCTCCTAAACGAGATAAAAGATCAGAATTTTTTTCTTGGATATTTCTTGCATAAAGCTTGAGTTTTTTAACAAGATAAAATAAAGGAATAATAGTAATTGGAAAAATGATTAAAGCAAAAAAAGCCAATCTTGGACTTTGAGACACAGCCACACCTAAAAGTCCTATAGCTGTAATTAGTTGAGTTAAAAAATCTGGAATGACACTAGAAACTACATTTTGTAAAGCACCTATGTCGTTAGTGCAGCGGCTTATAAGCTCTCCACTTCTATGCCGTTTAAAAAAATCCATATCCAAACGCAAGATATTTTTTAAAACCTTAGAACGCAAAATCCTTAATATATCTGTGCCAATATAAGAGATATAATAAGTTTGCAAATAAGAACCCGCATTTTTAAGAAAATAAATCAAAAAAAATAAAAAAGGAGCAAAATAAAGCATTGTTTCTTTTTTATCTATAAAAATTTGATCCAAAATAGGCTTTATCATATAAGCACTCGCTGAAGTTCCACCACTTGCTAGAAGCATACCTATTCCGACAATAACAAATTGCTTCCAATACTGCTTATAAAAAGGTTTAAAGCGAATTAAAACTTCTTTTAAATTCATTTCTTTATACATTTTCATACTCCCAAATTGTTCCGCTTGGCGTATCTTGTAAAAAGATACCCTCTTTAGCTAAATTTTCTCTTATTTCATCAGCCTTTTTAAAATTTTTTTCTTTTTTTGCTTCATTTCTTTTTAAAATTTCATTTTCAATGAAAGCTTTTTTATCCTCGCTCACACCCCATTGAAAATACTCTTTTGCATCCATAAAGCCAAAACCAAAAATTTTAGCTAACTCATCTAAAGAATCTTTAATATCTTGTTTTAAAGTTTTATTTTTTTTATCTAATTCTAAATTAGCATTATTGATAAAATCATCCAAACAAGCTAAAGCTTTAGAGATATTTAGATCATCATTTAAAATTTCTAAAATTTTTTGTGCAATATCGCTTTGAAATGTTATACTTTGCGTCATATCAAAATCTAAAATTTCTTCCATATTTAGTCTCTTTTTAAGACGATAAAATTTATCAAGACGTTTTTTAGCGGCATGCAAATCTTCCAAAGAATAATTAAAATGCGCTCTATAATGTGAATTTAAAAGATAAAATCTCAATGCCTCGCCCATAAAATCTTTAAGTGCATCTTTTAAAAAAAAGCTATTGTTAAGACTTTTGCTCATTTTTTCACCATTGATTTTGACAAAACCATTATGAAGCCAAATTTTAGCCAAAGATCTTTCACAGCCACAACGACATTGTGCAGATTCATTTTCATGATGTGGAAAAAGCAGATCAATTCCACCCGCATGAATATCAAGTGTGTCCTTAAAAATAGAATCAATCATAGCCACACATTCTGTGTGCCAACCTGGGCGACCTTTGCCAAATTTACTTTCATAAAAATTTTCATCAAATTTCCAAAGTACAAAATCGCTTTCATTTTTTTTCTTAACGTCACTATCAAGACGAGAAATATTTTCATCCAAACCTCGCTTAGAAAGACTTAAATAATCTTTATCTTTGCTTGTATCAAAATATAAACCATCCTCCAAAGCATAAACAAAACCTTTTTCTTTTAATCTTGAAATCAAATCAATCATTTCCCCGATAAAATGGGTTGCCCTAGGCTTTAAATTAGGATCTAAGACGTTTAATCTTTTCATATCCTCTTCATAGCTTTGTATATAAAATTCTGTTAATTCCTCGATGTTTTTTCCGCTTTCAGATATTTTTTTTAAAATTTTATCATCAATGTCTGTATAATTTCGAACAAAATTGACTTCACAGCCTTGAGCGATTAAAGCCCTACGTAATAAATCAAAACAAACACTACTTCTAGCATGTCCTAAATGCGCATCATCATAAACAGTAGGGCCACATAAATAAATATTGATTTTTTTTTGATCTAAATGAATTTTTTCTTTTTTAACACTATCCATTAATTTCATCAAATCATCCCCTTAAATCCCATATAAATCCAAATAAACATATTTAAAACATAAGGCTTTGTCAAATAAAGTATTGCAGTAAAAATTACTAAAGCAATTATGATTAAAAAGTAAAATTTAAACGATATTAAACCAAAAAATTTCTTAAAACCAAATTCTTTAATATTGGCTCCAAGCAAATAAAAAGCACTTAAAGAACTCGAAAAAGCCACTCCTATAACTTTTAAATTTTCATCTTTGATTAAAATTATAAAAGCAATCGAACACAAAAGACTTATAAATAAAGCTTTAAATGCTATAAAAGCAGCAGTTTTTTGTTTGAATTTAGCATAAAGCCATAATGAAAGAAGCTTTTGCAAACCAAATGGAAGAAGTCCTATGAGATAAGCTATTAAAACATAAGCGGTTGTAATGCTATCTGAATGGGTAAAATTTCCTCTTTGAAACAAAAGCTGACAAATTTCTAAAGAATAAACAGAACCTACAATACTTGAAACAAGCAGTAAAACACTTAAAAATATCATCGCTCTTTGCATGAATTTTAAAGCTAGATTTTCTTGATTGCTTTTTAAATGCTTTAAAATTTTAGGAAAAGAAACTTGAGTTAAGGCTATGGCAAAAAGTGCTAAAGGAAGTTGAAAAACCCGATTAGCATAATACAAATAAGAAATACTTCCACTGATTAAAAAACTCGCGATTGTGGTATCTAAAAGAGAGCTGATTTGAGTTGCAGAAGAACCTAAAACTCCATGAAAAAAATTTCCATAAAATGATTTCATTTTTGTTTTAGCTTTTTTTAATCTTATGCTTAATATCATTGCTTTAATAACGGGATTATTTTTTAAGATAATTAAATGCAAAATCAATTGTGCTACACCACTTAAAACCGTTGCATAAGAAAAATAATAAAGCGTTTTTAAAGGTTCATTTTTATCAACAAAAAATGCAGCAATCGCTATACTTAGATTAAATAAAGCAGCACTAAATGAAGTGATAAAAAATTTTTGTTTGTAATTTAGAATTGCACCAAAAAAAGTAACTAAAAAAATAAAAAATAAATACCAAAAATTAATCGCCACTAAAGGCGATGCAATATCAATAGTTTTTTGATCAAAACCAAAAGCAAAAATTTTAGTAAAAAAAGAAGAAAAAAAACTCACCAAAAGACAGCATAAAAAAACAATTGAGCTAAACTGAACTAGAATACTAACGCAAAACGCTCCTTTTTTTTGTGCCTTTACAAAATTAGGCAAAAAACTTTGCCCAAAAGCCCCTTCTGCAAAAATTCTTCTAAAAAAAGCGGGCATTTTTAAAGCCACAAAAAAAATATCACTATAAAGTCCAGCTCCTAAAAAAAGAGCGATTAAAATATCCCTAGCTAAGCCTAAAACACGAGAACATAAAATTCCTAAGGCGTTAATAATAAAATTTTTAAATACTAAATTTTTCATTGTTTTTTTGAAAATTTTTCATCATTTTTTAAATATAAAGATTTTATTTTAACTAAAATTGATTAAAAATTGACTATAATTTGCTTTAAAAATGATTTAATTACAAGGAAAAGTTTTGGGATTAGATGAAAAAATTATTTCTTACACTGAAGATCCAAATCAAGAACTTTTAGAAGTATCATCTAGAACAAATATTGATTTAAATGAACTTGATTTTAAACTTTTGGCATTTTCAACCCAATATTGTTTTAACGACAATCAATGGGAAAAAATTTCAGAAAAGGATTTAAGTCTTTTTGAAAAAGATGAAGTATTTCTAAAAAATGATTTAAAAATCAAACAAGAATATAAAATAGAAATTTTTCATCGGATAAATGAAGATAAATTAGCACATGCAGTAAAACTCATCGCCAATAAAAACCTCACAAAAATAGTCGCGCAAATTGATTTTAGTTCTTTAGTGTTTCATGAAAAACTAGCTCTTGAACTTTTGCAAAATATCTATAAAAAGATGCTTAAACTTAGATTTTTAATAGGAATTCGCATTTTTAATTTTAAAAAAGAACTTCTTAGTGCTTGTAATAAGCATAAATTAAATCCTTCAAATCAAATAGTGCAAATTAATGTAGCTAGAGGCATTGATCCTATTCAAAGTCAAGATGAAAAACTGATTTTGCTTTACAAAGAAAAGGCTAAAAATTACACCATCGATGAAAAAAGATCAGGTATTATAGCCGTAGATGAAAATGAAGTTGTTTTAAAGCATACTAAATTTAAGCAAGGAAAAGAAGGTAAGGATTTAAATTTAAGAGTATTAAAAGTTTTAAGCGCTAATGAAAATAAAATTAAATTTACCTGCTCTTCTGCGTTTAAAGCGGTTGAAAATGAGGATTTTACAGATTATATTGCCTTAAAAAAAGGTTTCGTAAGCGAAGAATCTGATCGTTTTGATATTAATAATTTATTAGAATTTAATGGAGTTGATTTTAAAAATATAGGTATCATACGTGCTGGAATTGATAAAAATGTCAAAATCAATATAAAATTCATCTCCGATATGCAAGATGCTGTTAATTCTGGAGTTGGAATAGAATGCGAAGAACTAAACATCGCTGGAAGTGTGGGTAGTAATACTCACCTAAAAGCTACAAAAATGAAAATTGAAGGCATCACGCATTCTAAGGCTTATATTTATGCAAAAGAAGGCTATATTAAAACTCACAGAGGGTTTGCAGAGGGTGAAATATTAAATATAGATTTACTCGAAGGTGGAACAGTTAAAGCCAAGGAAGTAAAAATTAAAAAAAGTTTAGGCGGAACAATACAAGCTGAAAAAGTTTATGTAGAAAGTTTAGAAAATAATAATACTTGTGTTTTCTATGACTGCGCTGTAGTTGAAAATATGAAAGGTCAAAATAATAAATTCAATATTAAAGTAAAATCACTTGATAAAGATTATGATAAGGAATTTTTAGACATTAAAAATAAAATATCCACCCTTAATCTTAAAATCAATAAATTAAAACATTTTATATCATCTAACAAAAATAGTATTTTAAATATAGAAAAAAAAGCAATTCAACTTAAAAATCAAGGACAAAATATACCTCCACAATATGAAAAAGCCTTAAAAGAATTTTCTTTTCAAAATCGCGAATTAAATAAAGCGATCAACGAAGAAAAAGAACTTTTGGAACTTAAAAAACAATTGCATTCTGAATTAGTAGTGCTTGAACAAAGCCTATTTGAAGCCAAATTTATCAATAAAAGTGGTAAGTGGAATGATATGAATGAAATAAAATTTTCACTGATAGAACCTAAAAAAGATATTTTATATTCTTCTTTTAGTAATGAAAGTGCTAAATTTATAGGGTTGCAAAAAAACACAGAAAACAATCAAGAATTTATAGAAATCAACAAAAAACTCGATTACGATAAAAAGGATACAGAATGGTTGTTGCCATCGAAGGAATCATAACAAAAAAAGAACCAACGTTTATAGTCTTAAAATGTGCTAGTGGGCTTAGCTATGGAGTTTTTATATCTCTTTTTTGCTCCGCCAAACTTCAAAGTAATGAAAAATGTGAGCTTTTGATCACTCAAATTATCAAAGAAGACTCTAATAGATTTTATGGCTTTTTGGATAAAAATGAACAAAAAATGTTTGAAATGCTTTTAAAGGTTAATGGTGTTGGTGCAAGTACTGCTATGGCAGTTTGCTCAAGCTTGGATGTGAATTCTTTTTATCAAGCTTTAAGTACGTGTGATGAAAGTTTGCTAAAAAAAGTTCCAGGAATTGGAGCAAAAACTGCAAAAAGGATCATCATTGAGTTAAGTGATAATAAAAAGAATCTTGAAAATATCAGCAATGAGAAAAATGAAGCTCTAGCGGCCTTAATTTCTTTAGGTTTTAAACAGGATAAAATTTTAAATATTTTACGCGATTGCACAGGAACAAATACTAGCGATCTTATCAAAGAAGCACTTAAAAAACTAGCATAAGGAGAAAAAATAAATGAATTTTGCGATACTTTTTGGAGGAAATTCATACGAACACGAAATTAGCATTATAAGTGCTATAGTCTTAAAAAAAGTTCTTAAGACAAATTTAACCTTTATTTTTTGCGATGAAGATAAAAAATTTTATCTCATTCCAAATGATAAAATGCATTCAAAAACTTTTAGCACAAGATCTTATACAAAAGAAAAAGAATTATTTTTAAAACAAAAAGGATTTTATGTTAAAAATTTTATAGGCGAAAGCAAAATCGAAATGGAATGCGTGATCAATCTTATCCATGGAAAAGATGGAGAAGATGGAAAAATAGCTTCTTTGCTAGAATTTTTTGACATTAATTTCATCGGACCAAGACTTGAAGCGAGTGTTTTATCTTTTAATAAAGAATTGACCAAACTTTATGCAAAAAATGTAGGCGTTAAAACGCTTGATTATTCTATGCTTAGAAAAAATCATAATGATAATTTTACTCCAAAATTTCCTTCAATCTTAAAACCATCAAGACTTGGTAGTAGTATAGGTATAAGTATCGTCAATAACGAAAAAGAATTCGAATACGCCAAAGATGTGGCTTTTGAATTTGATACAGATATTCTTGTGGAAGAATTTAAAAGCAATATCAAAGAATACAATCTTGCTGGTTGTATGATCGATGATGATTTTGTTTTTTCCATCATAGAAGAGCCTAAGAAAAAAGAATTTTTAGATTTTGAACAAAAATATCTTAGCTTTTCTGGCAATAATGAGCTTATCGAAGCTGATTTAAGTGAAGAATTAAAAACAAAACTTAAAGAAAATTTTAAAAGGATTTATAATCCATTGTTTAAAGGCGCTTTAATACGATGTGATTTTTTCATTTTAGATAACGAAGTTTATCTCAATGAAATCAATCCAAATCCAGGTTCTTTAGCTAATTATCTTTTTAAAGATTTCAATACTCTTTTAGAAAAACTTGCTAAAAATGCTAAAAATGAAAACAAGATCAAAATAAATTACAATTTCCTTCATTCAATCAATGGACAAAAGGGCAAATTATAAACTTTTAAGTCAAAATACGTTAAATTTTATGTAAAATTTAACGTATTTATTAGGAAATGCTATGCTTACCTTTCAAAAAGATGAAATTTATACAGCCACAGAGGTTGTTCGAAATTTTAGCCCTATTATGGAAAAATTAAAAAAAAGTCAAACGGGAAAAATCGTTATTTTAAAAAACAATAAATTCGAAGCTGTAATGCTTAACATGACAGAATATGAACGCTTACAAAATGCTATACAACTTTTAGAAAATATTTATAAAAATCAAAAGGTTTAAAATGGCATTAACTCAAATTATCTATGAAGAAAATACTTATAATTTAAGCTATGAAATTATCAATCAAGATCAGAAAAAAACTCTACTTATTTTACATGGATGGGGGGCTAATAAAGAATTAATGAAACAAGCTTTTGCTAAAGAATTTCCTAATTATTGCCATTTGTATCTTGATTTGCCTGGATTTGGAAAATCAAGTATTATAAAGGCTTTTCAAAGTAAAGATTATGTTAATATTATAAAAAAATTTTTACAAGAAAAAAAAATCGATATTGATACTTACATGGGTCATTCTTTTGGTGGAAAAATAGCAGCCTTACTTGCCTTGGAATTTAAAAATTCAAAATTAATCTTGCTTTCTAATTCTGGAATTCTTGCTCCAAAATCTTTAAAAATTCGCTTAAAAATTGCTATTTTTAAATTTTTAAAAATCTTTGGTTTGGGTAAATTTTATCGTTATTTTGCAAGCAAGGATGCTTCAAATTTAAATGCTGCGATGTATCAAACTTTTAAAAATGTAGTGGATGAGGATTTGAAAGATGTTTTTTCAAAAATAGAAGCAAAAACTTATATTTTTTGGGGCATTGATGATCAAGCTACCCCATTATCAAGTGGAGAAAAAATGCATGAGCTTATTAAAAATAGCAATTTCTATCCTTTAGAAGGGGATCATTTTTTCTTTTTAAAACATTCTGCTTTTATAGCTAAACAAATAAAAGGATAAAAATGCTGATTAATGCTCTTTATTTTATTAATTCATTATTGTTTAATTTTTGCATATCTTTTTATCTTATTAGTGCTTTACAATGGTATTCTTATAAATTAAATCGTATTGTTTTTCACTATCATAAGCCTTTATGGCACTTATATTTTTTACTTTGTCCTTATTTGATGTTTTTAGCATTTCCTTTATATTCTTTAATTTATTTTATTATTCTTGCTCCAATTTTATATTTTTGGAATAAAAGCATAGATAAAAAACTCATCTTTACTAGCAAGGTAAAATGGTTTTTTGTTTTTGTTTTTGTTTATAACACTCTTTTTGCTATCTTAGCCTTAAGATTTTCATTTCTTTTTAATCTTTGCACTCTAGTCTTAGCACTTTTAAGTTTAAAAATTTATGATCTCTTTTCAAAAATATATTACAAAAAACAAGCCAAATCAAAATTAAACCGTCTTTCAAATTTAAAAATCATACTCATTACGGCAAGTTTTGGCAAAACAAGCATTAAAAATTTTCTCTATGAGTTATTAAAAGATGATTTTAAAGTTTATAAAACTCCAAGATCTGTAAATACTCTTATGGGAATAGTTGCAGATATCAATAACAATCTAAATGAACAAACTCAAATCTATATCGCAGAAGCAGGCGCAAGACTTAAAGGGGATATTGATGAAATCACTCGCTTTTTAGAGCCACAAATTTGCATCGTAGGAGAAATAGGAAATGCGCATTTAGAATATTTTAAAAGCGTAGATAATATCAGACAAACAAAGCTTGAAGCTCTAAATTCTAAAAGATTAGAAAAAGCTTTTCTTCATACAAGCACACTAAAAAAAGAAGATGAAATCATCACTCTGTATGATGATAAAATAAGCAATATTGATTCAAATTTAGAAGGTTTAAATTTTGAAATATCATTCAAACAAGAATTGCATACTTTTAAAAGTCAAATTTTAGGAGAATTTAATGCTCAAAATTTATGTGTTTGCATACTTTGCGCTCATTATTTAGGTATTAATTTTGAGTCTATTAAGAAAAATATCTTAAATATCAAATCCGTAGAGCATCGCTTACAAATCATTTCTAAAGAGCCAAAATTCATTATCGATGATGGTTTTAATGGCAATTTTAAAGGAATGAGTGCAAGTTATCATTTATGCAAACTTTATCAAGGACGTAAAGTTTTAGTTAGCCCTGGCATTATAGAGGTTAGCAAGGAAGAAAATATCAAACTCGCACAAATCATTAATGATTGCTTTGATTTAGCTATCATCACAGCCAATGTAAATGCTGAAATTTTTGAAAAAGAACTCAGCATTAAAAAAATCATATTAAAAGAAAAATCCGAACTGGTAAATACTTTAGCCAAAGAAACCAAAAATGGAGATTTGATTTTATTTTCTAATGATGCCCCTAGTTTTATGTAAGAGGTAAAATAAAATAAAAATTTTTAGGCTCTTTTTCAAAGCTTAATTCGCCTCTATGGGCATTAATGATTTCTTTAGAAAGGGATAAGCCTAAACCATTTCCTTTTAACTTTGTCGTCTTAAATGCCTCAAAAACCAAATTTTCATCTTTAATCTTGCAACCATTATCATAAACTCTCAAAATTAAATTATTTTCTTTAGATTCTGCTATGATTTTTATTTCCGGATTTTCGCATTCATTTTCTTCTATAGCATCAATAGCATTATAGATTAAATTTTGCAATACCAAACCTAAAAGTGCTTTATCGGCATAAATTTGCATATCTAAAAAATTTAATTCAAATTGGATTGGCGAAGAAAAATTATAAGAATTAATTGCGCTTTCACACTCTTCTTTTAACTCTAAAAGATTAAAATTTAAAGTATTTATATGCACACCTTTAGTAAATAATAAAGTTGAATTAACTATACGCTCTACCCTATCAATGGCTTTTTTCATCTCAAGCACTATATGTTTATTTTTAAGCTCACTCCTAGAAAAAAGAGTGGAAGCAAGTAAAGATATAGAGCCTATTGGATTTCTTATTTCATGTGCTAAATGCGCAGCAACACTTCCCATACTCGCAAGTCTTTCATTGCGTTTTTCATCGCTAATATCTGTAGCTGAAATAATAGTTTTTTCATTGTGTGCGATGATCTTTACAGCGTAAAATCTTCCCTCAAATTCAAGTTCATCACGCATTTTTTTAAGACTGATACTGCTTAATAATTTAGGGTTTTTCAAAGCTTCTTTGTTTTGTAAAATAATACTTTTTTCTTTATCCAAAATCCAAAGTGCGCTAGGCAGAACCTCGATAATCTCATCAACCATCGCACGCAAAGAATTATAATTTTCATTTAAAACCTTATATTCATTTTCTATGACATAAGTTTGCTCTATTAGGCTTTCTAAACCCTTTTGCAAGGTTTCTTTTTCAGTCGCATCCAAACTTTTTAAAATATTTTCATTCATTATTTTTCCTCTAATAAAATTTTAAAATCATTCATATCCATTAAAAGCAAATTTTGCTTAGCTATTTTACAAAATTCTTTACTAAAACCATTCTTTGAAATTATAATATAATAATTAGGCGTTAAATTTAAGATTTTTGCTTTCATTTCTAAAAGATTTAAGATGTTTTTGCAAATTTTTTTATTTTTAAATTTAACTTCTCCGATTAAACTCAAATTTTCATCTTGATAATACAAATCTATTTCCAAATCCTTATTCCAATAACTTTGCACTCCCAAAATATCAAATCTCTTTTCGATCAACTCTCTTGAAAGTTGTTCAAAACAAAAACTTTGATAAAGTTCGAATTTCTCCTTAATGATTTCTAAAACTCTATCATATTTTTGCTCTAAAATGAATTTTTCATGGGGCTTTAAAAAATAAAAAAAGAAACGTGTAAAATGATTTTGAAATATAAGTTTATCCTGTATCACATAGGATCTTAATTCTTTTTTTAACTTTTCTCTTTTATTTTTAACTTTTTTAATTTCCTTGCTGTATTCAAGCTTTAAAATACCATTTTTTAAAAGGTATCTCAAAATAGCCCAAGCTTTAAAATGCTGTATGTTTTTATTAATAGAAAAACGTTTTCTATTGTTTTTAGCTAAAAGAGAAAGTGCGTAAGAAGTGGTTTCATCAAAATTAAATTGAGTGTTTATTCTAAGATAATCTTTGAGGAGTAAATTTTCTATATTGTAAAAAATATTTTGATTAAAATCGATTTTTTCTAGCATATCAAAACCATCAAAAATACTATAAAAATCAAAAACATTCCCTAAAGTTAAAGTGCTGCAAAAACTCGCAAAATGATTAAATTTAATATTTTTCCTTTTAAACAAAATAATTTATAGTATAATTCTATCAAATTTTTACAAGGATTATAATTGCAAATTTCAGATTTAAAACAACAAATTATACTTAAAAAAGGTGTTTTGCATTTTGATTTTACTGCAAGTGCCTTAGCCTTAAAATGCGTAGAAAAACAAATCGCTAAAATATTACCAACCTATGCAAATACCCATTCTGATAGCTCTTTAAATTCTTTTAAAACTCAACAATTTTATGAACAAGCTAGAGATGATATTAAAAAAAGTCTCAAGTTAAATAAAGATTTTGCCCTTATTGCCTGTGGAACTGGATCAAGCAGTGCGATAAAAAAATTTCAAGAATTACTTGGAATTTATTTACCTCCGCTAGTGAAAGAAAAATATTTTACTCAAATACAAAAAGATACACTGCCTTTAGTAATTGTTGGGCCTTATGAACATCATTCTAATGAATTATCCTTTAGAGAAGGCTTGTGCGAATGTATAAGGATACCTTTAAATGAATTTGGAGAAATAGATTTTGACTTTTTAGAAAAAACTCTTCAAAACAATAAAAAACGACAAATTATTGCTAGTTTTTCTTTAGCCTCTAATGTAACTGGGATATTGAGTGATTATAAACGCATAAGTGATTTAGTTCGTAAATATAAAGGCATAGTGGCTTTTGATGCTTCTAGCTTTATCCCTTATAAAAATATATCTTGCAAATATTATGATGCTTTGTTTATAAGCTCACATAAACTCATTGGAGGTATTGGTGGCTCTGGACTTTTAGTCATCAAAAAAAATCTTTGCGGAAACAAGCCTAGTTTTGCAGCAGGTGGAACCGTAGGATACGTTTCAAGAACTTCTCAATGTTATCTTTGCAATGAAGAAATTTTAGAAGAAGGCGGAACTCCTGGAATTTTACAGCTTATCCGTGCTAGTTTAGCTTTTAAGATAAAGGATTCTTTAGGAATTTCTCAAATAGAAAAAAAAGATGAGGAATTAAAAAAATATTTTTTAAAAGAAATTCAAAAAATACCTGATTTGATTCTTTATGCTAAAAATTTAACCCATCGCTTACCTATTTTCTCTTTCAATATCAAAGGAATTTCTCCTTATGATCTTGCTTATGAATTAAGCAAAACTCATCACATTGAAACGCGTGCAGGCTGTGCGTGTGCTGGACCTTATGGGCATGATTTGCTTGGTTTAAAGGATAATCAAGAGCTTAAAACAAAACCAGGATGGTTAAGAGTTAGCTTGCATTACACACATGAAAAAGAAGATATTGATTATTTTATAAAAGCCTTAAAACAAAGTATAAAAAAACTGAAATTTTAGAAAGTATCATAGAAGTGGCGCAGCGGACGGGGCTCGAACCCGCGACCTCCGCCGTGACAGGGCGGCATTCTAACCAGCTGAACTACCGCTGCACCTAAAAAATGGTGGTCACTATAAGACTCGAACTTATGACATCCACCTTGTAAGGGTGGCGCTCTACCAACTGAGCTAAGCGACCAAAAAACAATGGCGACCCCTAGAGGATTTGAACCTCTGTTTCCACACAGAGAGAGTGTTGTCCTGGGCCACTAGACGAAAGGGTCTAAACCCAAAAAAGTGGTGTCCCGTGTTGGATTCGAACCAACGGCCCCCTCCTTAAAAGGGAGATGCTCTACCGGCTGAGCTAACGAGACATAAGTGGCGCAGCGGACGGGGCTCGAACCCGCGACCTCCGCCGTGACAGGGCGGCATTCTAACCAGCTGAACTACCGCTGCACCTAAGAAGTAAGAAATGGTGGTCACTATAAGACTCGAACTTATGACATCCACCTTGTAAGGGTGGCGCTCTACCAACTGAGCTAAGCGACCAAAGTGGTGTCCCGTGTTGGATTCGAACCAACGGCCCCCTCCTTAAAAGGGAGATGCTCTACCGGCTGAGCTAACGAGACATAAACTAAAAATGAAAATGTGATTATGCCAAAATATATACTCATTTGTCAAGGATTTTTTTCATTTTTGATATTTTCTTTCTAAATAACGCGAAAATAAACCGATCGGCAAGGTTAATACAAGATAAGCTATAGCTAAAATTATATAGCCTTCAAGCGTAGCAAAAACATAAGAATTAACCTCTTGAACATTTTGTGTTAATTCATTTACAGCGATCACACTCAATAAAGAACTATCCTTAATCAAATTAGCCAATTGTCCGCTAATAGGAGCTAAGATATTTTTCAAAGCTTGTGGAAAAACCACGTAAAATAAAATTTGCCTTTCACTTAGTCCTAAAGCTCTTGCGCTTTCTATTTGGATCAAAGCAATGCTAAGAATTCCTGATCTAAAAATTTCAGCCAGATACGCCCCAGAAAACAAAGAAAGGATAAATATCCCTACAAAATATCTATTATCAAAACCTAAATTATTGGCAATAATGTAATAAATCAACAACACTTGAACAAGCAAAGGCGTTCCGCGAATGATTTCTATATAAAATAAAGCAAAAAATCTCAACACTATAAATCTACTCAAGCTAAAAAAACAAATCACCAAACCAAAAAAAATACTACCTCCTAAAGCAAAAAAACTGATCAATAAAGTATTTAAAAATCCATTCAAAATTGTTTTTTTGTATTCCAACAATAAAGCAAAATCAAAATGATAAACACTCACTTTAAAGCTAAAATAAAAAAATAAAGTCAAAAGACAAAGCAAAAGCGTCGCATTTAATAAATAAGCTATTTTAGAAAGTGGTTTTATGGGTCTAAAGTTTTTACACTCCTGAATAAACAAAACATCCCCCTATTCTTCATAAAAACATTTTTATAATTTCAAGTATGCAAATTTTTTTATAAGTAAAAATTAACTAAAATTTTCAAAAATCATCTTAAAGGTAAATTAATATGCTAATTTTTGGACATCCTCTAGCAAAAAATTTGAATTTTAATTTTATAGAAAAAATTGAAAATTTGCAAAACGATCAAATTTCTTGTTTTTTTTATGATGAAAAAATTATCCAAAAAGCAAAAAATGAAAATTTGGATTTTGCTATTTTTATACAAAATAAAAATGAAATTTTTTTAAGCAATGCATTTGAGGCAAAATTTTTAATCTTTAAAGATGAAAAATTAGCAAAATTTGCTTCAAAAGTGGCTGAATTTTACCTTTTTGATAGCAAAATTTTAATGATGGTAGAAAACTTTGATGATTTGGAAAAAGCTTATGATTTGAGAGTCGATGGGGTTATTTTAAAGGATTTTATAAAGAATTATTAAAAATCAGTGATTTTTAGTTTCTTTAAAAAATAATATTAATATTATCAATAATTTTAAAAATACTTTAAATTTTAACCTTTAAAAATATAAACTTCTAAACCTTAATATTCACACTTCTATGTTTAGTTTTAGTTTTAGAACTCAATTTACTAAGATGATTAGTGTTAGAGTTGGAATTGTTATTTGTATTGTCATTATCTATTTTTACATTAAAAAGAATTTCTAATTCTTTTGCTAAATCAAATTTATTTTCAAGAAGTTTTTTTATAAGTTCATTTCTTATATTATCATCTTTATAAGTTTCTTTGTTTTTACTTTCTGCTTGGATGGGTTTGAAGGGTTTTTGAGTATTGTCATCTTGTGTTTTTTTATTTTTATTATTTGAAATGCTTTGTCCGTTAGGAAAAGTATGATAGATAATTCCCTTAGCTTTTTCTTCTGCAGTTAATTGTTCTACAAATTTATCGTGTCTTTCTTTAAAATCTAAATATTTAGTTTTAAACTCATTTAAACTCATATTAGAATTAATCATTTCATTGTATTCTTTTCCTAATTTTTCAATAGTTTTAATTAGCCTATCATCTCCTAAATTTTTCGCCCTATTCATATAATCCCATATTGACAAACTATCTCCTATGGGATTATCCCAATCGTTCTGTTGATTAGAAGATTTCATACGAACAGAATAAGTTAAATGATTAGAATTCATAAAGGATACAAAATCTTTAATTTCACTATTGCTAATATTTTTATCCAAACCTGCCATTTTACCTAATAAAGTAGTTGTTCCTTCTACAATAGGGTGATTTGCAAAAAAAGCAATCAAAGCACTTCCTTTGGATATTTCACCATCTTTTATTTGATATTTATCTGAACCTAAATCTGCTAATTTCATATCAGCAAGTTCCCAAAATGTTGCAGTATTATCTTGAAATTTTTTCCAATAATTAATACCATCATTATTGGATAAATTTTTTAAATCTTGCTCTTTAAAATTTTGCCCTAATTCTTTATCATTCACTAAAGAAGAAAAAGAATTATAAGCATTTCCTATAGTTTTAGCTATATCAATTTGAGAATAAAAGGGTTGTCTTTTAAGAAAACTATTTGCAAAATTCTCCATACCCTTAGCATAAATCTTATAATCTTTTGGTATTCCTGCAGCTTCATTGAAATCACTAGTAAAAAAACCATCTTCATCTACACCATAACCTAGTATTTTATCTACAGCCTTAGATTTATCACTTACTAAATTTGAATTTATTTCTTGGGTTTGTTTTAATGAGGTATTGTTTGAAATATTATTATTATTTAAATTTGTGTTGTTGTTTATTTCTTTATTGTTATTATTATCTACTGAATCATTTGTTTTAGAATTCTTTTTATTAGAATTTAAAGTATTTGTATAGTAATTATAATTTGAGTAAGAATTTATACTGTTTATCATTTTACTGCCTTTTGGTTGTAGTGGTAGATAATATTTTTATCATTTCTACCTTATATATCGGTAGAAATGATGAGAAGTTTATGTTATAGAAATAATGATATATTTTTATAAATTTGTTTTTTTTAATAATTTTAAATTTTAAAATTATTTTTTAAATTCTTTTATCTATACCTTTTTCATTAAGTTTTTCCATAAGTTCTAAAATATCTACTCCATTTTCTTTTTGAACTTTTAAAAATTGTTCCCAAAAACTATTTTTTATTTCATCTTTGTAAGTTTCTTTGTTTTTACTTTCTGCTTGGATGGGTTTGAAGGGTTTATCTTTTTTAATTGTTTTTTGATCAGTATTAATAGAATTAAATATTTTTTGACTTTCTATATCTTGACTTGTCTCTTCTTTTTGTAAAGATTTTTTATTTTTAGCCTCTAATTCCAACCATTCTTTTTTAAATTCTTCTATATTATTTATTTGCATAGGTAAAAGTAAAACTTGCCTCATAATTTCATCATTATTTGTATTATTTATAGGATGTTTATCAAAAAAATTTTTTAAATCTTTTATTTCATCAAGACTCATATTTCTATCAAGCCCACCTAATTTACCAAGCACAGTAGTATCACCTTCAACAACACCATAATTTTGTTCTAAACCTTTAGTAAAAGCAAGCAATGCTTCACCCTTGCTTATATTTTGCTTATCTTTAAAATCAAATTTTAATGAAGTTTCAACTGTAAAATTATTTTTATATTTTTCAACATTCATAAAATCATTCTCGTTTGAATATATACGTATTATTTGAAAATTTCGACTATTGTATTGTAACCATTTTGGAATATTTTTAAGTTCATCTTTGGTAAAATATGTATTTTCATTAGATATAAGTTGTGAAAAAACTTTATAAGCATTTCCTATGGTTTTAGCTATGTCTACATTAGTAAAAAAGGCATTATTGACTGTATTTTCCTTATTGATAAAGTTTGCATAATCTTGCACATCTTTAGCATAAATCTTATAATCTTTAGGTATTCCTGCAGCTTCATTGAAATCACTGGTAAAAAAACCATCTTCATCTGCACCATAGCCTAGTATTTTATTAACAGCCTTAGATTTATCGCTTACTAAATTTGAATTTATTTGTTTTAATGGGGTATTGTTTGAAATATTGTTATTATTATTTAAATTTGTGTTATTGTTTATTTCTTTATTATTATCTACTGAATCATTTGTTTTAGAATTCTTTTTAGAATTTAAAGTATTTGTATAGTAATTATAATTTGAGTAAGAATTTATACTGTTTATCATTTTACTGCCTTTTGGTTATAGTGGTAGATAATATTTTTATCATTTCTACCTTATATATCGGTAGAAATGAGTTTAACTTAATATATAAAGAAGTATCAGCGAGTACAACCTATATGCAAGCCGCCTAAATAGCTATCAAATTGATCTTTATATCTTCTGCTTAATTCTCTCACTATACTATTGTTATTTAAAACAGCACTAGATTACTGATAAACTCTACCTGTAGCACCATCTAAAACAACTGCCGCATAAGTAAAATAGTTACAAGGCTTTCCTAAATCAGAAACAGCTTTATTATTTTTAGTCATAAATCCCAAATATCAATCAGCCTCTTCAAAAGTTACCGCTATTAAATCAGCTTGCCATGTTCTATTAACAGGGTTATGTAAAATACTATCAGTATCAGCAAATCCATAACACTGGGTTGTACCGCATGTATATTCAGATTTCCAATACCCACCCTTAACATCTTTCATCTCATTAAGACTAAGAACTTTAACACCTGCACTATTATCACTGAGTGCACCATTACTGACTTTAGCTAGAAAATCATCCCCAAAGGCAGAACTTGCTAATAAAGCACCTAAAGTTGCAATACTAAATAACTTTTTAATCGTGACTTCTCTTTTTTGTTAAAGTGTATTTATTTTATCACAGTTGATTGTTTAAATCAAATTTTTAAAAGTTCTATTTTATAGATATTTTGGTAATGTTTATAATGAATTTTTAGTGTTTTAGGAGTTTTTTATTTTTTAATATAATTTAATAATAATGTGTAAATTGGTAATAAATTAAAAACTTAAAAAATTATTCATTCCTTAAAGTATCTAAAACATTGATTTGAGTTGCTTTTTTAGCCGGATAAAAAGACGATAAAGCGATGATAAGTAAAGCCCCTATAACCGTCAAAGTAAAATCCATAACCGACAAATCAAGCGGTAATTTACTTGTCCCATAAACATCAGCCGGTAAGGTAACGATATCGAAATTTCCTAGAAGCCACAAAGCGATAAAAGCAAGTAAAATACCCACTATCATACCACCACCACCTATAAGCATCCCTAAGGCAAAAAAACTTTTTTTAACCTCTGCCTTGCTTGCACCCAAAGCAAATAAAAGAGCGATTTCGCTACGACGATTCATAACGATCATTAAAAGAGAACTGACTATATTTAAACTTGCAACCAAGATAATCAGCATCAAAACTATAAAAAGTGCTCTTTTTTCAAGCTTTAAAGCTGAAAAGAAATTTTTATTTTGCTCCCACCATCCTATAACGATATAATCATCTTTTAAATAATTTTTTATTTTTTCCACATCTTTAAAAGCATCATCACTATAAACATGTATTCCATCATAACCTTGATTTTCATTCATTCCAAGAACTTTTCTTAAGGCTTTAACATCAGTATACATATAAGCTTTATCATAAAAAGCAAGTCCAGAAGTAAAACGAGCTTTTACTTTGAAACGTTTAGTTTGTGGGATCAAAGAAAATCCGCTAGGATTAAAATTTGAAAAAATAAGTGAAATCATATCGTTTTTACGCAAGCCATACTCATCCACCAAAGCCGATCCTAAAAGGATATCAAAACCGCTTAAATTTTGATCTTTAATAGCCTTAGCAACGATTTCATTGATCTTAATTTCATCTTTAAAATTAACACCAAAAAGCACCCCGCCTTCAAAGCGATTGTCTCCTTTGGCAACAACTTGAGTGCTGATATAAGGACTAAAAAGCAATTTTGGAAATTGCTTTTTAAGTTCATTAACCAACTCATCATCAACAGGAGCATAAAATTTTGACACAATGGTGATAGGATAATTCATCACAAAAAAACGTTTTTCAAATTCCTTATCAAAACCATTCATGATGGCCATTGCCACAAGTAAAACACAAAGTCCTACACACACTCCTAAAAATGCTAAAAGCATAGATAGATTAATAAAAGGTTGCTCTTTATCAAATCTTAAATATTTAAAAAGTAAATATTTTAAAACGCTTTTATTCAAGCCAAAATTCCTTGTTTTGGACCACTTTTTCCATGGCATTCTTTAAATTTTTTGCCACTTCCACAAGGACAAGGTGAATTTCTAGGAACTTTTTTAAATTCAGGCTCATCAAGCCCATCTTCACTTACTCCAATCTCTACAGAATTTTCAAGAATTTTTTCATTTTCTTTACTCGCTGCATCTTCTAAATCTTTAGCTTCTTCTTGAGTAAATTTAACACTAAAAAGAAGTTTTATACTATCAAATTTGATGCGATTCACAAGCTCTAAAAAGAGATTGTAGCTCTCTTTTTTATATTCCACTAAAGGATCTTTTTGATTGTATCCACGAAGACCTATACCTGTTTTTAAAATATCCATTTGATACAAATGCTCTCTCCAAGCATTGTCTAAAACTTGCAAATACAAAATACGCTCGATATTGTGTAATTCTTTTTCATCTAATTTTTCCATTTTTTGATGATAAGATTTTTCTAAAATTTCACTTAATTTATCTTGCATTTCAATGGCATTGAGATTTTCAAAATCGCTTTCTTTGATTTCAGTAGAACATTCATCAAAAATTTTACTTTTCAAAGTTTCAAAATTAAACTCGGTATTATTTTCATCGATCATAAGCTCACTCATCACACTAGCACTATACTCGGCAATATTTTGAGAAATCTTAGCTTTTATATCATACTCTTCATCTAACAATTCATTGCGATAACGATAAATGGTTTTTCTTTGCTCATTAGCCACATCATCGTATTCTAACAAATGCTTTCTGCTTTCAAAATGCAAACTCTCCACTTTTTTTTGTGCATTTTCAACCGCTCTTGTTACAAAAGGAGATTCTATATGCTCACCCTCTTTTATACCCAAGCGATCCATGATCCCTTTCATTCTGTCGCCACCAAAAATTCTTAATAAATTATCCTCTACACTAAGATAAAAACGGCTGATTCCAGGATCACCTTGACGCCCTGCACGGCCACGAAGTTGGTTATCTATACGACGACTTTCATGCCTTTCAGTTCCTATGATATAAAGTCCTCCCAAAGCTCTAACTTCATCATCTATTTTGATATCAACCCCACGTCCTGCCATATTTGTCGCTATGGTAACAGCACCCTTTTTTCCAGCATCTTGGATAATCAAAGCCTCTTGCTCATGATTTTTAGCATTTAAAACATGGTGTGGGATTCTTTCTTTTACAAGCATTTCATGAAAAACTTCACTTCTTTCTATACTTGCTGTTCCTATAAGAACAGGTTGTCCTTTTTTGTTGGCTTGTTTGATCTCTTCAATAACAGCTTTAAATTTTTCGTTTTGAGTTTTATAAATTAGATCATCTTTATCTTGTCTTTTGATAGGAATATTTGTTGGAATTGAAATAACATCCAAATTGTAAATTTGTGAAAATTCTGTCGCCTCAGTTTGTGCCGTTCCTGTCATACCTGCAAGCTTATTATACATTCTAAAATAATTTTGGAAAGTAATATCAGCTAAAGTTTGACTTTCTTCTTGAATTTTTACATTTTCTTTAGCCTCTAAAGCTTGATGAAGTCCTTCGCTAAAACGACGTCCTTCGCTTAGACGCCCTGTAAATTCATCAACGATAATAACTTCTTTATTTCTAACAACATAGTGTATATCTTTTTCAAAAAGATTGTGTGCTTTTAAAGCTTGATCAAGTTGATGTGCCAAAATAGCATTGTCAAGACTATATAAATTCTCCACTCCAAAAAGCTTCTCAGCCTTAGCAATTCCTGCTTCTGTGATCAAAATATTTCTATTTTTTTCATCCACTACAAAATCACCTTCAGGCTTAGCAGGAGGCAATACCGCTTCACCTCTTTTCATTTTTTTTGCCACTTCATTGGCTTTTATATAACCATCTAAAGTTCTATTAGTAGGCCCACTAATAATCAAAGGAGTTCTTGCTTCATCGATTAAAATACTATCTACTTCATCTACAATTACAAAATTATGCCCTCTTTGAACCTTTTCAGCCTTTGAAAATTTCATATTATCACGCAAATAATCAAAGCCAAATTCATTGTTTGTCCCATAAGTAATATCGCAATCATAAGCTTTTTTATGCTCTAAGTCATTATTTTGAGATGAAAGCACAACCCCGACACTAAAACCTAAGAAGTTATAAATCGCACTCATTTGCTCTGCATCTCTTTTAGCTAAATAATCATTCACAGTTACAACATGAACACCTTTTCCACTCATAGCATTTAAAACAACAGGCAAAGTCGCCACAAGGGTTTTTCCCTCCCCTGTTTTCATTTCTGCAATCTTACCTTCGTGCAAAACCATACCGCCGATTAATTGCACATCAAAATGGCGCATATTTAAAGTTCTTTTACCTACTTCTCTTACTATGGCAAAAACATCATTTAAGATTTCATTTTCTTCTTTTTCGCCCTTAATAATTTGCTCTTTAAATTTTAAAAATTCAGCTTTAAGCTCTTCATCGCTTAAATTTTGATATTTAGGCTCAAGCATATTAATCTGTGCCACTCGTTTAAAATATTTTTTTATTTCGCGATCATTTTTTGTTCCAAATATGGCTCTTAAAGCATTTAAAAACATTTTTAAAACCTTTTGCTAAAATTTCAAGCTATCATTATAGCTATTGTTTAATTAAAGTTAGCTAGAATTAATAAAAAATTTTAAGGAAAATAATGAAAAAAATTTTTATATTTTTTTTAATTGCTGTAGTTAAAATTTGGGCTATTGATCTTGATTTTAACACCTATTCAAGCGATTTTACTCAGCTAGTTAAATCCAAAAATTCAACGCTTCGTTATAGTGGACATTTTATCATAAGCAAAGATAAAGCATTTTGGGAATATACCACACCCAATAAAAAAGAAATTTATATCAATAAAAATCGAGTTGCGATCATAGAACATGATTTAGAACAAGTGATCTTTTCAAAACTCGATAACATACCTAATCTTAATCAAATTTTTAAAAATGCTAAACAAATTTCAAAAAATAAACTTTTAGCAAAATATGAAAAGATTGATTACACTCTTATTTTAGATCAAGATAGAATTCAGTCTATTTCTTATAAAGATGAATTTGAAAATGACGTAACAATAACCTTAAGCAATCAAATCAAAAATCCTAAAATTGATCCTAAAATTTTTGAATTTAAAATTCCAAAAAATTACGACATCGTTCAATAAGAAATTATTGAACGTGGCTTAAATTATTATCTAATTTCAAATCAAAACCCATATCTGAATTTTCTTTAGAAATATTATTGCTTGCATTTTTTTCTTTAAAAATTTGTGGTGGATTTTTGATCAAATCTTGTTTGATTTTTTCCTCAAGTTCTGAAGGATTGATCTTAGGGATATTAAGAGAATCAGGACTGATCTCACCATCATCTTTTTTATCTTCTTTATCATCGCCAAAAAGTTGCCCTATTTGCTTTGCTTCAGGTATGTTAGGAACGCTGATATTATTTGGAGTTTTAACCTGTGGAACTTCAGGAACGCTTAAATTTTCTAAAACTTTTTTCACTTCATCGCTTGTATTATTTTTTTTAGCTTCTGTACTCTCTAAAAATCTTTTAAATTCTTCTAAATCAAATTTTTCAACACCGCTTAAAGATAAAATATAAATATCATCGATATTTATTTTATATTTTTTCTCTATAAATTTTTTCAAAACTTTTTTAAAATTATCCTTGCCAATTTCAGTAAAGATATCCTCATAAAAAAAGCCAGAAATAACGGTATTGATAGAATCAATAAGCTTAAGTTCATTTTCTTTTAAATTTTCTCCTTCAAAATCCAAAGAAATTTCAATCTTTTTTAAAACATTAGCGCCGCTTTTAGAATACAAATCTGTTCTTAACTTAGATATTTCAAGACTTTGTGCATTTAAATTGAAACATAAAAAAATACAAAAAAATACCTTTTTCATTATTTTTCCTTAATGGCTTATATTTTCTAATTCTAGATCAAAAAACAAATGATTTTTGTAAAAATCAATCACATTAACATCAAATTTTAAAATATTTTCAAAATAATTTTCAAATTTTACACCCTTAGTGTAATAAATTTTTAAAGTATCAGGATTGATCGCTCTTGATAATGCCACATAAAGTTGTCCATTTTCAAAAATATGATCTATATCGCAAACTAATTTTTCAATACTCATGCCTTGAGATTTATGTATGGTAATAGCATAGGCTAATTTTATAGGAAATTGACTCACACTTGCTAGAGTATTGATAATTAGCTCCCCATTATTTTGCTCGATTTCCTCCATAAAAAAAACATAAGGTTCAAGCATGATATTAATCCCATTATTTTTTACGATACTGATATAAATTTTATCCTCATCATAGATAATATCTTCAATCACTCCTTGCTCTCCATTATAATAATTTTTATCCCAATTATTGATACAAAAAATAACGCGAGCTCCGATTTTAATCTTAAGTTCCTCTAAGATATTTAAACTCTTAATCCAATTTTGCAATTTATCATCTTCTAGTTCTTTATTTTCTTTTTGAATTTTAGCCTTAAAACTTACCAAAGGAGTTGTTAAACGATCAAGTTTATTTTCATTGATTTCATTAGCTTTTTTATTAATCCCACAAAGCAAAGTATAATCATCTTCTAATTTTTCTAGTTCCTTTGTATCAATGCACATTTGCTTAAATTGCTCGATGATATTCTCATTTAAAAAACCTTGTCTTATTAAAGATAAATTTTTATAAAATTCTAAATTTTGAGTTCTTTTAGGCTGTGAAAGTTTAACATTTTTAAAATTTAAGTCTTTCCAAAAAAAAGAAGAAAAAGCATAGCAAGAATTTAAAAAAAGAGTCTCTTTTTTTTCTTTAATCACAGGGGGTAATTGAAAAAAATCCCCTACGACTAAAATTTTTCCATCGAATCTTGAATTTTTGATTCTAAAACCTATCATTTCAAAAATATTAGCACTCACCATAGAAATTTCATCGATAATAATAAGATCAATTTTTTTTAAATTCTCATTTAATTTAGCAATTTTTTCTTTTTGTTTGCGATCAAAAACACTAAGTGCCATCATATCCTCACAATAACCCAAACAAAAAAAACTATGCAGGGTAACGCCGCCTATATTAAAGGCAGAAAGCGCACTAGAACCTAAAGCGACTACAAATTTACCTTGTTTTCTATAAGATCTCATTAGATTATTGGTTAAAAAGCTCTTTCCAACCCCAGCACCACCGCTTAGAAAAACATTGTCATTGGCTAAAATTTTTTCTAGTTTATCAAGCATTATATTTCCTTAGCTTTAATTATAACGATTTTTTGTAAAAGGTTGATTATGCGATATATTTTAGTTTTTTCTCTATTGTTTTTTACAGCTTGCTCCTTTAAAAACCCTACAAATCATTTTAAAGAAAATAAAACAAATTCACATTATGCTAAATTGGAATTTGAACAAAGTGTTGATATATTGCCAAAATTTAATCAAAACATCAATTTTAACGCCAAAGATTATAAAAAAATATTTTTTAAACCTTGGCATTCTTCTTTTAAAAACTATAAAAATCAAAATTTATTTTGGGCTTTTCCTATTTATCTTAACCCAAAAAATAAATATTATTTTTTTAACAAACAAGAAATTCCTATCTCTTGGTTTGAAAAACAAATCGATAATGCAAATATAAAAAATATAGGCGAGTTAAATCAAAAAGCTTTAATCATACAAAATACCCTACTTAAAAATATCCCTACCCAAAAAGCAATACTTAAAAATCCTTTTTTAGAAAATGAAGGATTTCCATTTGATTACGCAAATGATGCGATTTTAAATATCGCTACGCCTGTTTTAATCTCTCATTATACAAAAGATAAACGATACGCTTTTGTATTGAGTGAAACTGGAGTTGGCTTTGTAGAAAGTCAAAATTTAGAGACATTTTCCAACTCTAGAGCGAAAATTTATGAGAAACTCCACTTTATAACGCCACTCAAAGAAAAAGAAGCGGTTTTTAGCGAAGATCATCATTTTTTCTTTGAGACTAGAATCGGTGCTATTTATCCGTATTATAAACAAGATAAAAAATATTTTTATGGAAAGATTGGCTCTAAAAAATATAAAATTTTAAAAAAGGATGTTGCTAAATTTCCTTTAAAACTAAATGACACTAATTTAAAAAATCAATTAAATCAAATGCTTGGTTTGCCTTATGGTTGGGGTGGATATAATTTAGAAAGGGATTGTTCTTTATTTACTCGTGATGTATTTTCAGCTTTTGGGCTTTATTTACCAAGAAATTCAGGTGCGCAAAAAAATGCTTTTTATCATTTTGATATTAGCATGCTAAACAATAATCAAAAAAAGGATTTTTTAAATCGATTTGGAAAAGCTTATACAACCTTGCTCTACATCCCAGGACACATTATGCTTTATGCTGGAAAAATTACCGATAATAACATAGTAATACATAATATATGGGGGCTTAGAAAAGGAAAGACTCAAAGACTTATTATAGGAGAAAGTGCAATCACTTCTTTAGAGATAGGAAAAAAAGAAATTCTTGAAAAAAATTTATTACTTTCAAGACTTAAAGAGGTAAGCTTTATCAGTTTAAGTCAAAAAGAAATCGATGAGATAAATAAGTATTTAGCCAAAGATTTATCTAATCGATAAATCTTTTATTTAAATCATGAAAATATTCTATACGTCTATCCCTTAAAAATGGCCACCAACGCCTTACATTTTCACTTCTTGTTTTATCGATCTCTATAACCTTAACACATTCGTTTTCATTATCTAACAAGCAAAGCTCTTCTCCTTGAGGGCCAAAAATAAAAGAATTTCCCCAAAATCTTATTCCATCCTCTACTCCACTTGCGTCTTTTTCAAATCCAACACGATTAATCGCAGCCACAAATAAACCATTAGCAATAGCATGTCCTTTTTGAACTCCCAGCCAAGCACCAAGTTGCTTTTGCTTTTCTTCTTCCTCATCCTTATCAAACCATCCAATAGCCGTAGGATAAATAAGAATTTCAGCCCCTTGTAAAGCCATCAATCTTGCGGCTTCAGGATACCATTGATCCCAGCAAATCAATACTCCAAGCTTACCTACACTCGTTTGAATTGGTTTAAAACCTAAATCACCTGGCGTAAAATAAAATTTTTCATAAAAGCAAGGATCATCGGGTATATGCATTTTTCGATATTTTCCAGCTATACTGCCATCTTTTTCAAAAACAACGGCTGTGTTATGATAAAGTCCCGCACTACGTTTTTCAAACAATGAGGTTAATAAAACTATATTGTGCTTTTTAGCTACACTTGACCAAAACTCAATATCTTTTTCATAATCATTTGCATAATTAAAATAAGCAACATTTTCACTTTGGCAAAAATATTCACTTTGATGAAGTTCTCCTAAACATACAAGCTCAGCTCCCTTTTTTGCCGCCTCTTCTATAAATTCGCAAGTTTTTTGTATTGTTTGTTCTTTATTGGAATGAAATTTTTGTTGCACAAGAGCTATTTTCATTGTCTTTGCCTTTCTTGTTCTTGATCATCATAAGGATCTAGATGAATTTGTATATCCCATTTTTCATCTTTAAACATCAAACGCACATTATTTTCAATCTCATCTGAAATTTTGTGCGCATTTAAAAGCGAAATTATAGGACAAAAAACCAAATGCACACTTAAATAATTACAATTTGGTGTTCTTCTCGTTTTTAATTCATGGTAAGAAATAATCTCTGGATGCTTAGAAATTAAAGTACAAATTTGATCAACTTGTTCTTTTGGCAAGGCTTGATCCATTAAAAAAGATAAAGCTTTTTTAATGATTTTAAAAGCAGAAAAAGCCGTATAAAGGCTGATTACTATCCCAAAAATAGCATCGATAATATATAAATTTGTAAAATAAATCAGCACTAAAGCAATTAAGGTGCAAATATTGGTTAAAAAATCACTCCTATAATGTAAAGCATCACTTTCAATGATTAAACTTTTTGTTTTTTTTGCCACATAATTTAAAAAAAGAATAAGAAAAAAGGTTACAATAATGGCAAAAATCATTACAAAGATACTTGAATTTAAATCAATGATTTCTTTTTTGTAATAAATTTTTAAAATACTTTCATAAAAGATAAAAATACCCACACCTACGATAAAACCACCCTCAAGAAGACCCATTAAAGCTTCGATTTTGGAAAAGCCAAAATTATAATTTTCATTTGCCCTTTGCGCACTCTTTTTTAAAGCCAAAAAATTAAACGCAGAAATTGCAAAATCCATTAAAGAATCAATCGCACTTGAAAGCACTGCAACCGATCCGCTCATCAAACCAACTACAAATTTAACACAAGCTAAACCAAGAGCACAAACACTTGCAATGATAGTGGCTTTTTTTTGCAAACTCATCTTAAGCCCTTGAAACGATTTTGACAAGAACAATGCAAAGAGCCATTTTGACGCACAAATACTCTCGCATCTATGCCTACAATCTTTCGATCAGGCAAAGCCTTAGAAAGCCTTTCGATTACAATATTATCATTATCATCTTTATACAATGGAACGATTAAAGCGTTATTGACAAAAACAAAGTTTGCATAAGTAGCACCCATTCTACGATTATCATAAAAAAAAGGCTTAGGCAATGGTAATGGTAATAAATTAAATCCTGTTTTTTCAAGCTCTTCTTGCATTTTCTTTAAAGGTAAAAAATGTTCATCTTTTCCATCTTCACAAACACAATGTGCTATCGTATTTTTATTGATAAATCGAGCCAAAATATCCACATGAGAATCCGTATCATCTCCTTTAATAAAACCATTTTCTAACCAAATAATATGTTTTAATCCAAAAATTTCTTTTAATTTTTTATCGATTTGGGTTTTATCAAGATGAGAGTTTCTATTTGCATTTAAAAGACAATTTGTCGTCGTAAGCATAGTGCCATCGCCATTAAAATCAATACTTCCACCCTCTAAGACCATATCGATTTTTTCAAGTTTTTCTTTAAATTTTATATTAAAAAGTTTAGAATTTACAGCATTGTCTAATTCGCTTTGAAATTTATTTCCCCAAGCATTGAAGGTAAAATCAAGAGCTTGCAAACGATCATCCTTTAAAATATCTATAGGACCAAAATCCCTTATCCACGTATCGTTTGTATCACATTTAAAAAATTCAACGTTTTTTATATCCTTAAAAGGGATAAAATCTTGATCTTGCGGAGCAATCAATAAAACTTTTTGAAATTGACTCACAACTCTTACAAATTCTTGATAGCTTTTTAAAATTTCATCCAAATAAGGCTTCCAATCCGTTTTTTCATGTGGTAAAGAAAGGATTAAATATTCTTGCTCACTCCATTCTGGAATTGATTTTATCATTATATACCCTTATTGATTAAAAAATTTAATTGTGTTTTTGAAATAAATTTAAGAAAGTAGCCCAAAAAAGGGCTAAAAATTATTTAAAAAAGATTTTCATTTTACCGTTATTTAAAACGAGTTTGCCATTTTCGTTTGAAATTTTAAAAGTTCCATTGAAATTAGAAAGAAAAGAATTTTCAAAATTCATAACATCCATAGGATGGCAAAGCATTTGAGTTGATGCAGCACGATCTCCGTTGATTTTTATAGCATCGCCATTATTAGTGTATGATCCAAAAAAGCGATTGCAACCTGCATAACCGTAAAATTTATCTTTATCAAAGCTAATATTTGGAGTTTCTTCAGCATTCTTAGGATCAAATGTTTTTCCATCAACAACTATTTTTTCTATTTTTAATTGCTGATTTTGCGCTAATTTATTTTGAGTGTTAGCATCAGAAGACACTGAAGTACTTGCACAACCAGCAAAACAAGCAGCTGCCAAAGTCATTTGTAAAGTTTTTTTCATCTTTTATCCTTTAAATTTGAAATTGCTTTAATTCATTATCAAGATTATGACATACTATTTTTAACTCATCAGCAACTTGAAGTAAAATTTTTGAAATTTCTTCATTTTTTTCACTCGCCTCAACATTTTCTTCCATTCTCATTAACAAATCTTGTATATTTTCTTGACTTACTTTTATTTTTTGGCTGCATTGATGCACAAGATTTTTCGCATCTTGATTGCAAAATTTAACCTCATTTGCACTATTGGCTAATAAATTAGTATCTTCATTTAAAGAATAAATTTTTTGAGAATTATCCTTAAGCTCATTAGCCACTTTTTCTATGCTGATTAATAATTCTTTTGTGATAACCGCGACACTATTTAAAAATTCTTCGCTGTTATTCGCAAGCAATCTTATATCTTCAGCAATAACAGAAAATCCTTTGCCATAAACCCCAGCTCTTGCAGATTCTATACTCGCATTTAAAGATAAAAGATTTGTTTTATCAGCAATTTCATTCATCATCTGGGTGGCTTTTTGTATATTTTTTGCTTGTTCAACCATATCTGAAATTTTCTTAGCCAAACTGTTTTCACTTTCAGCAAGATCTGTAACTTTTTGTGCCACTGAAAATAACGACTTAAGCATTTGTTCTAATAACTCATAAGATTTATCATTTGCAGTATTTGCATCACTTGATAAATTAGCCAATTCTCTTAAATCAGAACCTATATTATTTCCAAGATGAAAACTTGAATCAATTTTTTTGTGATTTAATTCCGTAATTTCATTTAAAGAAGTTGCATTTGAATTTAAAAGAACACTTTGATGTTCCACATTTTTAGAACTCAAACTCGCTTCACTTACAGCTTTATGAGTTTTTTCGATAAATTGATTGATATATCCACAAGCAGTTGCGATTTCATCATGCCCTTTAATACGGATTCGTGCTTTTAAATTTCCACTGCCTTGAGCCAACTCTCTAGCATGATTTAAAAGTTCCAAAACAGGACGTCCTACAACGATCTTTAGTATAAAAAGCACAACAGCTAAAGTGAGTATTAAAGCAATTGTAAAAATCACTATATAGGTTTGGCTTGTTTTTGAGATATCTTTTTCTACACTTTCTAAAGAATGATATACATCCATAACCCCTATCACACTGCCTTCTTTTACATTTGCATGACAGGCTATACATGTTTTATTTGCAACCAAAGGACGAATAAGCCTTAAATGATCTATTCCATTAATATTTTGCTCTAAGGAAACCAAACTAGGATTGGAAAATTGACTTAAAATAATATTTTCATTAGAAATCAAAGGCTTCTTAATATCAAAAAGTTCTATTGTTTCTTTTGATGGATAAATTTTTATATCGCTAATCCCTTCAATACTCTTAGCATCATTAATTGCTTCTTTTATTTTATCTGGATCACCCAAATTCATAGCCATTCTCATGGTTTGAAAAACTAAATTACTGACCGTATTAAGATTTTCTTTACTGATTTGATTGGCTGTATTTTTAAAATCAAAACTAACGATAATTTGCATTATCACAAAACTAAACAATAAAACAATAAAAATTGCCGAAGAAACTTTAAATCCAATGGTTTTAAACATTTTAAATTGCTTTCATAAAATAAAATACTATAAACCATTGTACTTAAAATTATTTAAACTAAATTAAATAATATTTTAATTTTCAATAAATTTAATGTAAAAAATGTCTCACTCCGGTAAAATAAAGAGCCATAGCGTATTCATCCGCAGCTTTTATCACTTCATCATCCCTTATACTTCCACCAGGTTCAACTATAGCTTTAACTCCAACTTTACTTGCTTCATCTATGCTATCTCTAAATGGAAAGAAAGCTTCACTTGCCAAAACACAACCTTGTAAATCAAGTCCCATTTCATTAGCCTTAGCAATGGCTGCTTTTGCTGCATCAATTCTGCTCGTCATCCCCATACCTATAGCCACCATAGCTCCATTTTTAACATAAACAACATTATTTGATTTTGTAAATGCAGCAATTTTCATGGCAATTTCTAAATCTTGAAGTTCTTCCCTACTTGCTTCTCTTTTTGAAACAAGCTTGGCATTTTTAAGTTCATCATTGCCTACTTCATCGCTATTTTGATACACAAATCCACCATCGATATGTTTAAAATCATACGCATCAAAACTACGCACTAAATAAGGATTTTCTTGAGTGAAAATTTTAATACGTTTTTTACCCTCAAATACTTCCAAAGCCTCTTTACTTACATTTGCAGCGATTATCACTTCAACATAAATTTCATTTATTTTTTCAGCCAAGGTTTTATCAAGTGTTCCATTGATCGCAACCACTCCACCATAAGCACTTACATTATCACATTTTAATGCGCTAATATAGCTTTGCAAAAGATTTTCTTTGATTGCAAAACCACAAGGATTTCCATGTTTTACTATTGTAACTGCTGGAGAATCACCAAAACTACTGGCTAAATTTAAAGCCGCATTAATATCAGTAAAATTGTTAAAACTAGCTTCACCTTTAAGGGCTTTGAAATTGGTACTAAAGAAAGAATCAAACTCATATAAAGCACCTTTTTGATGAGGATTTTCCCCATATTTAGTATCAAAAACCTTTCGTCCTACTATAAATTTACTTGATCCAAAACCCCCATTAAAACGTTCATTCATATAATTTGCTATATAAGAATCATAATTTGCCGTATGTTCATAAGCTTTTATCATTAAATTTAAACGGAATTTTTCATCATTTTTTCCACTTTTTAAAGCCTCAATCACCTCTTCATAATCAAGCGGATTACAAATCACCATCACATCTTTATAATTTTTTGCCGCAGATCTGATCATTGCAGGTCCACCTATATCGATATTTTCTATGATTTCATCAAAGTCATCACTCATAATAGTAGTCTTTTTAAAAGGATATAAATTCACACATACCAAATCAATACCTAAAATTCCATTTTCTTTGGCTTGTTTAACATGATTTTCGTCATTTCTTTTATGTAAAATTCCGCCATGAATTTTAGGATGCAAGGTTTTTACTCGCCCTTCAAAAAGCTCAGGACTTTTTGTAAAATCACTCACTTCTACAACTTTTATCCCATTTTCTTTTAAAATTTTAAAAGTTCCACCCGTTGAAAGAAGCTCAAAACCTAAATTTTCAAGCTCTTTAGCAAATTCTACTATACCTTCTTTATCGCTAACACTAAGCAATGCTCTCATTTTATTCCTTTTAATTATTTATCTTGTAGTAGCCATATCAGTTTTATCACAATATGTTCTATCTAAAGTACAGGCCAGATTAAGGCATTTTCCACCTTCAGAGAGATTATATTCTCCACCCTTGCCAAATACATAAAAAATTCCTAAATTATAGCAAAATTTTGCCATATCACCTTTATTAATATCTGGAATATCATTATAACCACTGCAGGCTTTATAGTAAAATTTATGTGCTTTTTTATAATCTCGCTCTACTCCTAATCCTTTTGTATATAAAATACCTAAATTGCCACAAGCAATATAATTATTACCATTACAAGCTTTGGTATAAAATTCAACAGCTTTTTCATAATCTTGTTTTACACCTAGTCCTTTTGCATATAAAAAACCTAAATCATTGCACATAGGATAAACATTACCCTTGCAAGCTTTGGTGTAAAATTCAACAGCTTTTTTATAATCTTGTTTTGTGCCTAATCCTTTTACATATAAAATACCTAAATTACCACAAGAGGTATAAATATCATTATTACAAGCTTTGGTGTAAAATTGACTTGCTTTTTTATAGCTTTGTTTTACACCTAGCCCATTTGCATATAAAACTCCTAAATTATTACAAGCATTATAAACATTACCCTTACAAGCTTTGGCATAAAATTGACTTGCTTTTTTATAATCTTGTTCTACATCTACATACTGATATAACATACCTAAACTATAACAAGCATCATAAACATTACCATTGCAAGCTTTGGTATAAAGCTTAGAAAGTACTTTATAATCCACTTCCATATCTACTTTTTTATATTGAGATAACATACCTAAATTATAACAGGCAGAATAATTGTTAGCATTACAGGCTTTAGTATAAAATTCACTTGCTTTTTCATAATCTTGTTTTACACCTAATCCACCTTCATAAAAAACGCCTAAATTATAACAGGCAGAATAATTGTTAGCATTACAGGCTTTAGTATAAAGTTCATAAGCTTTTTTATAATTTTGTTCTACGCCTAGCCCATTTGCATAAATAAAAGCTAAACCATAACAAGATCCATAAATATTATTATTATCGCAAGCTTTTTCCCAAAACATTTTGGCCTTAGAATAATCCTGATTTACACCTCTACTATACATATAAGCAGTTCCTAAATTATTACAAGCATCATAAATATTATTATCACAAGCTTTGGTATAAAACTCAACAGCTTTTTTATAATCTTGTTTTACACCCAGTCCATTTGTATATAAAACTCCTAAATCATAACAAGCGTCATAAACATTACCCTTACAAGCTTTGGCATAAAGCTTGTAAATTGTTTTGTATTTTTGTTTTACACTTACTTTTTTATCCTTATATAGTTTAGCTAAATAGTAACAAGCACCATAAACATTGCCATTACAAGCTTTGATATAAAATTGACTTGCTTTTTCATAGCTTTGTTTTACTACACCTAGTCCTTGAATGTAAAAAGTACCTAAATAGAAACAAGCAGGATAATAATTATTTTTGCAAAGACCAGTCCATATTTCATAAGCTTTTTGATAATCTCCTTTTTTATAACACAAAGAACCTAAATTAAAACATTCTTTATTGCTTTTACACTCTTCTTTTGCTGCTAAAATTCCTAAAAATATAAACAAAAACAAACAAACTTTTTTCACTTTAACTCCTTAAAGATTACCTTTCTAAATACTTTTTAATTTTTTCATAAGCTTCGTTTATTTTTTGGAATTTTTCCACCCCTTTTTTGATTTCTTCTTCGCTAACATTGTTTGCATTTAAAATATCAGGATGGTATTTTTTCGCTAAATTTCGGTATTGTTTTTTTACAGCACTGATATCAGCATTTTTTGGTAATTCTAAAATTTCAAAAGCCTCATCTAGACTTATTTGTTGTTTAGAAGTATTTAAATTTGAAAAATTATTGATAAAATTCTCTAACTCATTCTGACTTATATCAAAAGCCTGTGCAATTTGTCCTAAAATTTCTTTCTTTTTAGGGCTAAATTCTGCATCAATAAAAGCCATAAAAACAAGCACTCTAAGCACATTAAAACGCTCACTTTTTGGCAAAGGAACTTCTCTTAAAAAATCTTTTGCAACCTCAAAAGCATCATTTAAATTTTCTTTGTGCTCATTAAAACTTGCTTTTAAAAATTCTCTTTCTCGCCTATCTTTTGCATTTGCATCTAAAATTTGGGTGATCATATCAGCTTCATCTTGACTGATTCTGCCGTCACTTTTTGCAATTTTTGCCAAAAGTGCAATCACATAATAATTCATCCGTCTTTTAATTTCATCCATTCTCTCTTCAACTACTCCACGCATAAAGCCTTTTGCAAAACCTTTCACACCGCGTGCAGTAGAATTAAAAAAATCTTGTTTTTCCCAAGTTTTATAATACCAATAAAAAATCAAGATAACTAAAATGATTAAAATTAAACTCATTGAATTTGCTCTTTAAAACTTTCAAAATAAAGATTTTCAAGCTCTTTTTTACTTAAATTAATTTCATCGAGTCTAAAACAATCCTCATCGGTACTTACGCCTAATTTGTGAGTTTTTATCTTAAACTCTTGAATTAATTGTAAAAATTGCTCTTCACATGTTTCATCAACGCCTACTATAACACGACTAAAGCTTTCATCAAAAATCATTTTTTTATCGCTAAAACCACTTTTTAAAATCGCACCTTTTTTAGAAATAGCACACATTTTTGCCAAAGTTATAGCAATACCGCCAACTCCTACACTATTTGCACATTCAAGCAAGGATTCTTGATTTGCTTTATAAAGAAAATCCCAAAGCATTAATTCTGCTTTATAATCTATATTTTTAAGATTTCCTGCTACTTTTTTATCTTGAATTTTCATCACTAAAGAACCGGCAAAATGACCTAAAGTTTCTCCTAGAAGATAGATTCTAATTCCAGCCTTATCAAAATTTGCTTTTAAAACGCGATTAGAATTTTCTAAAACGCCAACATTTACAATCGTAGGACTTGGATAAATACTCACCCCTTCTGTTTCATTATATAAAGAGACATTACCGCTAACCACTGGAGTATTTAATTCTTTACAAGCTTCCTTAATGCCTTCACATCCTTGTGCAAATTGCCACATCACTTCAGGATTTTGCGGATTTCCATAATTTAAACAATCGCTAATCGCTAAAGGCTTAGCTCCCGTACAAGCTACTTTTCTTCCAGCACTTGCCACAGCAGCACTTGCGCCTACTTTTGGATCAATATAATTTAAACGAGAATTGCATTCTATAGCCATTGCTATTGCTGCATTGTTTTCTTTTACGCGTATAACACTCGCACCTAATTTTCCATCGGCTTTAATTGTATTGGTTTGTACGCTTGAATCAAATTGATCATAAACAAAAGCTTTATCATTAACATTTTCATTTTTTATCATCTGAATAAATAAATCTTGTATATCATTTTTTAATTCAAATTGATAATCTTTAATGCTATCTAGATATTTTGGCTTACTTATTGGACGATCTAAAATAGGTGCTTTTTCACTTAAAGGCTCAATAGGTATCATTCCTACAAGCTCATTATTCCAAAAAAGCTCCATATTTCCCGTATCTGTCACTTCACCAATCACAACAGCATCTAAATCCCATTTTTTAAAAATTTCTATAACTTGATTTTCGCAACCTTTTTTTGCACAAATAAGCATTCTTTCTTGAGATTCACTAAGCATCAATTCGTAAGGCGTCATACCACTTTCACGCATAGGAGTTTTTTCAAGATAAAGCTTCATTCCACTTCCGCTTCGTCCTGCCATTTCAAAAGAACTTGAAGTAAGTCCAGCGGCTCCCATATCTTGAATTCCTACAATCAAATCACTTTTAAAAAGCTCTAAACACGCCTCCATTAAAAGTTTTTCACTGAAAGGATCTCCTATTTGTACTGTTGGTCTTAAACTTTTATTTTGCTCATTAAAGCTATCGCTAGCCATAACAGCACCACCAAGCCCATCTCTACCCGTTTTTGATCCTACATAAATTACAGGATTTCCTACCCCTTCAGCTTTAGCATAAAAAATATCTTCTTTTTTACAAATTCCTAACGCAAATGCATTGACTAAAATATTTCCATTAAAACATTCATCAAAAGAACATTCTCCACCTATGGTTGGAACACCCATACAATTTCCATAATGAGAAATTCCACTTACAACACCTTTTACAAGATATTTTTGATGATTTCCATATTTTTCATCATAAATATTTCCAAATTTTAAAGAATTAAGTCCAGCAACAACTCTTGCACCCATAGTAAAAACATCGCGTAAAATTCCACCTACTCCAGTTGCCGCCCCAGCAAAAGGTTCAATAAAGCTAGGATGATTATGACTTTCAACCTTAAAAACCGCTGCCATATCTTGACCTATATCTATCACCCCTGCATTTTCACCAGGACCTTGAATTACCCAAGGCGCTTTGGTTGGAAAACCATTAAGGTATTTTTTACTTGATTTGTAAGAGCAATGCTCACTCCACATAGCAGAAATAACACCTAATTCAAGTAAATTAGGTTCTCGTCCAAGAATTTCTAAAATTTGATCATATTCTTCATCGCTGATTTTATGTGCTTTTATAATTTCTTTATCCATTTTATTACCTTTCATTTTCCTAAACAAAAATTACTAAACATTTCATCTAAAATTTCATCTCTTTCAAAATCTTTAGTAAATTTAGAAAGTTCGCCTATTGCCAAATTTAATTCAAATGCAAAAAGCTCTAGAGAATTTTCTTTTAAAAGATCTTTTGCTCTTGATATAGCCTCACTTGCAATTTTGCAAGAATTAATTAACTCCAAAGAACTTACCATAGTATCTTCAGCATCAAAAGAATTGAGATATTTTTCCAATTCCTCTTTAAGCAAATTAATATCATTTTGGGCGCTAAGTTTTATAAAATCTATATTTTGACTATTTTCAAAAACCTCATACAAATCACTTTTGTTTAAAATCCAAAATACCTTTTTATCGCTATCTTGCAATAAATTATAAATTTCTAAATCTTCTTTATCTTCTTTTCTAGAAGAATCAAAAACAGCCAAAATGATATCCGCATCTTTTAAACTTTTTTTACTTAACTCTACACCTATTTGTTCTATTTTATCTTTACTTTCTCTAATGCCTGCTGTATCGATAATGCGAAGCAAATAAGAACCTAATTTAAAATTTTCCTCTATGGTATCACGAGTTGTCCCTGCTATATCTGAAACTATGGCTCTTTTATAAGAAAGTAAAGCATTTAAAAGAGAAGATTTTCCAACATTTGGTTTGCCTACTATAGCTATTTTAAAACCTTCTATAAGTCCTTTTTTGCTTTGAGAAATCGTATAAATTTCTCTTAAAATTTTAGCATTATCTTGACACATAAGGCTAATTTGCTCTAATAAATCGGACGGCAAATCGTCATCAGCATAATCAATACTTGTTTCTACAAAAGCCAAAGTTTTAACCAAATCGGTGCGAATTTTTTCTAAAAGGTCTCCTAAATCACCTCGCATATTTCTTGCGATAACTTTAGCTGCAAGAGCAGATTTTGAAACGATTAAATCTTGTATGTTTAAAGCCTTTAAAGGAGTCATTTTTCCATTTAAACATGCTCTTTTGCTAAATTCTCCAGCTTGAGCTAATCTAGCTCCTAAATTTACAAGCTCATCAAGCAAAATCTCACTCACGCTAAAACCACCGTGAATTTGAAATTCCACTATATCTTCACCTGTAAAACTAAAAGGCGCTTTAAAATATATAATTATAGCCTCATCTAAAAATTCATCTTTGTGATTATAAAGCTTGGTAAAAGTAGCATAACGCGGAATTAATTCTTTTTTTTTGCTTATTTTTGATGCAATTTCTAAAGCTCTTTCACCGCTTAATCTTACAATAGAAATCGAACCTATTCCGTGCGCTGTTGCAATTGCTACTATAGTATCATTCATCTTTTTTTAAAAAATCATTTATAACTATAAATCTTTGATTATTATTTTGCTTAATACCCACATACTTATGCGGAAATTCACTTCTTAGTCTTTCTAAAGCAATCTTAATTAAAACACCATCCAATGGCTTTGTTTGACCACTTCCATAAAGTCTAATTTTTTCAACAACGCTTTGAAGATAACCTTGCATACCTTGAATTTGATCCTCTAAAAAATGAGATATTTCAAGACGCACTAAAAGATTATATCTCGCATTAATCCAGCTATGTAAAAGATAAGAAATAGCTTTATAGCGATGAGCTTCTTTTCCTATAAGCAAAGCAGCATCTTCGCCATCTAAATGGATAAAGACGCTTTCTTCATTATACATTTTTAATTCTTTTAAGGCAATATCAAAACAAGTGGAATTAAGCAATTTTTCAAGCTGAATCTTAATTTCATCTAAAATATTTTGGATATTTCTAGTGTCTTTGCTTTCGCGATGAAAACTATCAAAAATCTTATCGTTTTTAACGATATAATTTTCTTTAGGTTTTATGTTTTCTATTGTAATGCTTTCTTTATTTTCTTCTATTTTTTCACAAAAATTTTTTTCATGGATTTTATTTGTTTGGAAATTCTTTTTTGTGTTTTTCTTAAATTGTTTTTTTTTGCTTTCAACCTCGATAATAATATTTTTACAACCAAAACCCAAAAAACCTTTTTTTGGGAGTTGTGTAATAGTATATTCTAGATCAACAACAGAACAATCTAAACTTTTAGAAGCTTCAATCAATGCTTCTTCAAGATCTTTAGCTTCAACTCTCATTTTTTGCACTCCATTTTATTTTTTATGATGTTCTTTAGCAAAAATTTTATTAATAATCAGTTGCTGAATAAAAGAACAAAGATTGTTAATAAACCAATAAAGAGTAAGTCCTGCAGGGAAAGTCACAAAAAAGAAAGTAAATACCACAGGTAAAAATTTCATAATCTTAGCCTGCATAGGATCTTGAATTGTCATCGGTGTAACAAGTTGTTGTACAAACATTGTTGCTCCCATTAAAATCGGAAGAACAAAATAAGGATCCATAATCGATAAGTCATGTATCCAAAATATCCAAGGTGCAGCTTTTAACTCAATAGCATTTAATAACACGCGATAAATTGCAAAGAAAATTGGAATTTGTAAAAGTATAGGCAAACATCCACTCATAGGATTTGCACCGTGTTTTTTATAAAGTTCCATCATATGAACATTCATTTTTTGAGGATCGCCCTTATAACGCTCTCTTAGCTCTTTCATTTTTGGAGCTAAATCTTTTAATTTATTCATAGAAATCATAGATTTGTAGGTTAAAGGGAATAAAATAAGACGGATGATTAGCACCATTACAACTATAGACCAACCCCAATTTCCTATGTGATTGTGCAAGAAATTTAAAAATACAAACATAGGCTTTGCAATAAAAGTAAACCAGCCGTATTCAACTACAGCTTCAAGACGAGGATCTATACTTCTTAATATTGCATGCTCTTTTGATCCTATATAACCCCCCGCTTCAAATTTATTATCACTAGAGGCAAAAACTAAAGGATTTTCATGAGTATCTTTTCCTATGGTTACACTTAAAGGTTTTTCAAAATTGTAAAAAAATGTAGCATAATATCTATCAAAAGCCGATGTCATCCAGATATTTTGCATATTCTCTTCTTTATCCACTTTTCCATCTTCAAAAGTATGGATGGTTTCTTTATCATCCATAGCTAATGCTCCATGCACTGTGTAAGTATCAACCGCTATATCAGGGCGAGAACCTGGGCTTATAAAATAATGGCTATTTTTATTAAGACTAACTTCAATTTTATAATTTCCCAAAGGATAAAAAGTGATATTTTTTTCAACAATCAAACCAGAAGAAAGTTTTTGAGTAAGTTTTATAGCTTTGCTACCATTTTCATCCACAAAAAGCTCTTTACAATCTGTACTATAAGGAGTTTTAAAAGCCTCAGCATTTATAGTTTCATCACTAAAACGCATCTCCAAAGGATAAGGAAAGCTATTTTTAGGAATCAAATTGATAAATTCGCCATTTTCATTTTGATATTTTTTATCTTTAAGATAAAAACTTGCAATTCTACCCAAAGCATCAATTTTAGCCTCAAAATGATCGCTTTTAATATCAGCTATAATCTGATTTTGTAAAGCATTCTCTTGAATTTCTACAGGTTGAGCGTTATGTTTTGGTGCGTTAAATTGTGAATTAGTTTCAACTTTTGTGATATTTTGATTTAATTTAGGAGGATTTTTTGGTATAAAAAAATAATCATACACAATAAAAAATAAAAAAGAAAGCACTACGGCTAAAAGTATGCGTTTTTGTTGAAAAAAATTATTTGTATTATTCACTAGCTTATCCTTTTAAATATAATTTTGACAAAATAAAAAGTTCTATCATTATAGGGTATATAAAAATAGCAAAGTTTTTTTTGAGATAAAAAAATTGGTTTAAAACAAAAATTGTAAGGAGTTATTTTTTTTCTAATTTTTGGATAATCAAACCCACCTTTAAAAAAAGGATTACATCTTAAAATTCTCATAAGAGTGAAATAAAAAGCTGAAAAAAAATCTTTTTTTTGGAATTGCCAATAAGCATATTCTGAACAAGAAGGATAAAATCTACATACAGAAGGCTTAAGTGGGCTTAAAAATTTTTGATAAATCATTAACAATTTTAAACACGCTATTTTAAACATTGTAGCTTCTTTAAACCCCATTTTAAGCTTCTCTCTAATTTAGAAAAAGAAAATTGAGTGATTTCATTTTTCGCAACAAAAATATATTTTCCATTATAAATTTCTGTTTCAATTTGAGAAAATAAAGCTCTTAAGATACGCTTGGAGCGATTTCTAATCACTGCTTTTCCAACTTTTTTACTTGCAACAACTGCCATTTTTTGCTCATCGCATTTGAGATAAAAAATAATAATGCCATCACAATACCATTTTTTTCCCAATTTATATACAGCTGAAAATTCTTCATTTTTGCTGATTTTTTCAAAAAATTTCACACAGCGAGTCTTTTTCTACCTTTAGCACGTCTTGCATTGATCACTTTGCGACCATTTTTACTTTTCATTCTAACACGAAATCCGTGAGTACGTTTTCTTGGAGTACCATGTGGTTGATAAGTTCTTTTCATTTTAAATTTTCCTTAATTTTATTTTTGAAAATAAAGAATAAAAGCGAATTTTACCTTAATCTTACTTATAAATTGCTTTTATAGTTAAGATTAATTTTTTTTTGCTAAATTTTTAAAAAAATCAGTATTTTTAATTTTATAGATAATTTTTAAGTTTGCAGTCAATGATAAGAAGTTTATATTATTTAAAAGCTATGGGATATAATTTTACAGACAATAAGCCTCATAAGATTTTATCAAAAATAAAAAATTTTGAAGACTTAAGATCAAATGTACAAAAATGCAATCTATGTCATTTTTCAAAATTCCGTCGTTTTACGCTAATGGAAAATCAATTAAAACCAGTTAATTTAATGATTTTAGATACTTTTGGACAAAAGATTGAAAATGAAAATGGTTGCATTTTAGAATCAAAAAAAGGTAAAACATTGCAAAGTTATATTTATAATATCTTAGGGCTTGAAAAAGAGCAATTTTATTTTTCATATCTTTTTAAATGTTTTTCTAATGGAAAATTTGATGATTTTTCGCTACAATCTTGCTTACCATTTTTTTGGAATGAAGTAGAATTACTTCAACCTAAATTCATCCTTTGCTTGGGAGAATATGCTTTTAATAGCTTGGGTTTTTCCGATTTTAATGCTTTAAGAGGAGAAATTTTTACTCATAAAGATTTCTTTTTTATGGCTAGTTTTGAACTTGAATTTATAGAAAAAAATCCAAGTTATGAAAAAAAATTTATAGAAGATCTAAAAAAAATTAAAGGATTTTTATGAAAAAAATATTATTAATTTTGGGATTATGTTTTTGCTTTCTTGTAGCTAGAGAACAACGATTAGTAGATATACCGCCTTCTGAGAATTTTTATCCCAATCTAAGCACTCAAGAATGTGGGATAAACTGTCTTTTTGACCTATTAGAATCTAGACTTTACCTTAGTTTTTTAAGTGAATTTAGCGATCAAAAAGATCAATTTTTATCCAATGTTTATGCAAAACTTTTAAATTCTATTACAGATTTTGATCAAGCTGTACAAAAAATTACAGCAGTTAAATTGGCCATTATTATTCCTGAAAAAACAATTAAAAGCTATTCTAACACTATTGTAAATTCTAGCATTGCCTATCTTTTAAGACAAAGAGCAGATATTAAAGTTAAAGTATTTTTAATAGGCACAGAAGATGAAAACAAAATACACCAAACTCTTGATCAAATAGAAGCTCAAGGTTATCAATATGTTATTGCAGCTTTTACTCTAAAGGGCGCTTACGCTCTTAAAGATTATTCTAAGAATATGAAGATATTTATCCCAACTCTTCATAAAAATTTTGCCTCTAATTTAAATCAAAATATAATTTTTGGTAGCATAGATTATGATGCTCAAATTATGGCTCTTTTACAAAAAGCTAACTCCAATATAGCAATTTTTGGAGATAATTCTATTTTATCAGATAACCTAAATACACGTATATTACTCAATAGTAAAAATCAAAATGCAAGAATTTATAAAATTGATGGAGAAAAACTTGATTTTTATAAATTACTAAGATCTCAAGGAAGTTTAAATCAAGCTTCTATTTTTTTTAATACACCTTTAGTAAAAACAGCGCTTACAAGCTCTCAATTACGTGTTTATAATATACATCCTTATATATTATTATCCACTCAAATAAACTATAATCCTGCATTTTTAAATCTTACTCAAGAAGCTGATAGAAAAAATTTTATTATTGCAAATTCTATTAATAATCATGACGATAATTTATCTTATTTGAATGAAATTTTTAACCAAAATATAGATTACAATTGGGTAGCTTACGCAACAAGCATAGGAACTGATTATTTTTATACCAATTTTTTAAATCAAGAAAGCAAAAGTATTTTTGATGAAAAAATTGAAGACTCGCAGGTTTTATACAAAGTCCATCTGATGCAAAGCGTCAAATCAAATTTTGAAGAATTAAAATAATTCTTCAAAAAGTTTTTTAATTTCTGGTTCCATTCTGGCAGGTTTTTCTTTTTTTATATAAGCAAGAGTTCCATTTAATTTAAAAATCCTATCTTTATCCTTGTAAATTTCTTGCAAAATTTCCACAGAAGCATTTTTAATTTCTAAAATTTTTGTTTCAACTTCTATTATATCTCCAAGTTTAGCAGGTTTTATAAAATTACAATTTGCTTTTGTAAGCAAAAAATGGCCATTAGTAGCATCAAATATCAAAGCTTTTTTAGAAAATAAAACTTCACTTCTAGCTCTTTCGCAAAATTTTAAATAATTGCTATGATAGACCACTCCGCCAGCATCCGTATCTTCGTAATAAACTCTTATCTTCATCCTAGTCCTTTTTTATATCTAAGTTTTTATTTTACCCTTAAATTTATTAAGAAAGGTGAAAAAGTAAATTTCTTATTCAAATATAAAGCCTTAATATTATTTTGCGCTAAAGCTTCTAAAATCTCTATAAGTTCAAACTTATTTAAAACTTTAAAATCATTAAGAAGTTTTAAATAAAGCTCTAAACTCATTTTAGAATCTAAGTCTGTATTGACTTGAAGTTCTCTAAGATTTTTCTTACTTATATAAAAACGTTGATCTTTAAAATAAAAATAAAATTTTAAATTCTTATCTTTTAGTAAAAAATTATAAAAACTCATAAGACTTTCTTTATTGTTTAAATCTAAAAAATTAAGATAAAAATTCTTTTCTTCTAAAGCCAATTTTAAATCATTTAAAGTATGAAAAGTATTAAAACTTTCATCGTTTTTTAAAGCATAAACGATATTTTTATGTTCTTGTTTTTGAGTGATGGTGTATTGCAATAAAGGATTTTTATAATGTGTATCGCTATTGATTAAAACATTAATATAAAAAATATCTTGAGTCTTTTTAGTTAATTGAAGTAAAGACATAAGTACAGAAGGGATATAAAAAGAATTGATATCTAAATTTAGATACTTATTGTAAGTATTTACATAAGTTAATTCTTGATTAAAAACTAAAGGCTGTTCTTTTAAATTAAAAAGCATTGTTCCGCCTAATCCTACCAAACCTAGATTTTTTAAATTTTCTAAAGCTTTTCTTTTTTCTAAATCAATTTGAAGTATTTTTTGCATTGTTTTTCCTTTCTTTAAATATATTCTTTACTCTTTAATCCCATGTTCTTTAGCATAAGCTCTTATCTTAGCTCTAAGTTCTTCTGGAAAATTATAACGATTAATAGCGGGGATTCTAGGATCAAGGAGTCTATCAAGCTTATGTCTTTTATAATACCATTCTAGCTTTTCAGGGGTAAAATAATAAGGGGCATTAGGATAACCTTGAGGAGGGGTTAAGGCTGCGAGTTTGGCTTGCAAATAAAGCTCTTCTAGATAAGTTTCTACCTTTGCTTCACTCCAGCGATTAGGTATATCATAACTATAATTTCTTGCACAACCTTTTTTATAAGCATCTATTTCTTGATCAAATTTCCATCTGCTTTCAGGAGTAGAATTCTTTAATTTACCGTCACTAACTACATATGACAATGTTTTCATTACCTTATTATCAATATCATAAATAAAATTATACTCGTTTGGATCTATAATCCATTCTGTAGAGATTAATTCATCTAAAAAAGGAAGCATACCATATTTATCATAGGGAGGATGTTTGGCAAAGTTTTTGATAATTTGTTGTTTTAAAGGGTTATCATATATTTCAATTGAACGATAGTATAAAGCTTCTAAAGCATCTTTATCTCCTAATTGTACTCCAAGCCAAAGAGCTTGAAAGCCTCTTGATTTTAACCCTGCACTGCTAAGCTCTATGGCCGCATTATAAAAAGCTTTTTTATTACCTAATATACCTAAACAAAGCTGATATTCTCCTGCAATTAAATCAGAGGCTAGAGTACCCGACTTATCTCCAAAAGCCGCATAAGCTCCATGTTTAAGAGCATCTTCATAAAGTTTTTTACTACTGTCTTTAAGCTGAGCAAAATGAAACCTACCATCAAATACTGTATATTTCATTATAATGGAATAAGCATATAAACCCCAATAAGCATCTCCTAAGTCATACTTGTCTATAAGCTCATTATAGATTCTTATACTTCTATAAGTAGAATCTGCAAATTCTTGAATTAAACTTTCCAATAAAGCTTTATTATCTTCATCTTGATATAATTCATTCACAATGGATATAAAATAATCTTTTGAATATCCAAGTTCTGCTAAAACAAGTCCTGCCTTATAATCTTTACCTTGTTCATAAGCATAACTTAAATTCTTAATAGCTTTGTGAAAAAGATCATATCCTTTATAACCTAATCTACTAGCTTCTTTATAATCTTTTACTCCTTCTTTATAAGCATCAATAAATCTTTTTTCTTTAGGTCTTTTAGGTCTTACTAAAGCACTATCATTTAAATCTACAGGAGTACATACCAAACCACTT
>NZ_NXLY01000006.1 GCF_005406225.1 Campylobacter taeniopygiae
ATTTTTCACTAAAGATAATCTTCCATAATTTTCTTTTTGAGTAGATAAGATACCAGCACCTGCACCTATATCTCCAGTTATTTTAATACCTCTACCATCGGCTGAAGTAAGAACCAAGCGTCCATTTTCATCTTTAGAAGCAGTAACACCTGTAGTATCTTTAACCGCATTGATCGCAGAAACTAAAGAACCATTACCATCACCATCTTGGTAAGCTACCTTACCAATATTAACACCATTGATTGTAAAATCATCTCCAGTTTCACCTGCTTTAATCGCAAAAGTTCCTGTAGTTTTTACATCAAAACTTGCTCTAACACCTGTTTTATCAGCACTCTTATTGATCTCTTCAGCCAAAGCTCCAAGACCCGTTCCTACTGAAGTTGAGATCACTACACTATCAAATTTAAAATCTTCAATACCATTGTAGTTTTTAATAGTAAGACTTACAACTCCTGAATTATGACTTTGAGAACCAGTTTCAAATCTTGTCACACCGATTTTTGAAGACTGAGTAGCACCAATAGTTGCTTTTACAGTTTGATTTGAACTTGAACCAACTTGAAACTCTTGATTGGTAAAATTACCACTTAAAAGTTGCTTACCGTTAAATGAAGTAGTATTAGCGATATTGTCAAGTTCTTCCATCAAACGATTGATATCAGCTTGAAGCATAGTTCTTGTTTTTAGACTTTGTCCATCTTGAGCTGCTTGAGTTGCTTTAGTTTTAATGGTATCTAAGATCTTAAGTTGCTCATCCATCGCTTTATCGGCAGTTTGTAAGATACCTAAAGCATCATTACCATTAGATATAGCTTGACCTAAAGTGTTAGCTTGAGAGCGAAGTGAATCTGCGATCGCCATCCCTGAAGCATCATCTGCTGCTGAGTTGATTCTAAGACCTGAACTAAGTCTTGCCAACGAACTATCTAAACTTTTAGCATTTAGATCTGAGTTTGCTTTAGCATTAAGAGCTGCAACGTTTGTATTTATACGAAATCCCATTTTAAATCCTTTTAAATAAATTCAAGCTCATCCATGAACTTGTTAAACACTATATCGTTTGCTTATAAAAAATCTTTATAGCTTTTTGATAAAAATTTAAATAATTTTTTGCAAACTCTCTTTTCTTATATTTAATTTTTCAATCAACAAAACAAGCCAAACTTTATAAGCTGTGATGATTAAAAATAGATATTTTTCCTCTTCTGCAATCTTTGCCAATATAATTTTACTTATTTCAAGTCCTCTTTTAAAAAACACTCCTTTTAAAACCCTATCTTGAAAAAGTGAATTGTTATCCATAAAAGAATTAAAATGTTCTATATTTTTATAAACACTCAATAAAAACTCCAAAGGAAGAGCTTTGTTGCTTGAAAGGATCTTTTCTAAAGCGTCCTTTAACACTTTAGCATCTTCTAAAGTTTGATTGATAATATTTAGGTCCTTTTTTAAATTTTCTAAAACTTTTTTTAAAAGTTTATCGCTTCTATTTAAAGTTAAAATCTTTGGCATTTCTAAACTTTTTTTCTTTTCATCTCCAAATTTTAAACAACACTCTTCAAAACTTAATTCTTTTGTAAAGGCTATCCTAGCACCACCTTCAGTGGCATTATAAAATTTTGCTTGAGTATTGTTAGCAAATAAAAATTCTAATTTTTTTCTATAATCATCCCAAGCTAAATGAGTCAAAACTTCATCTTCTCCACCATAAGCTAAAATTTTTAAACTAGGGATATTTAAAGTACTATCTAAATCTTTTCCTAAAATAAAATCATTAAAGTGTGAATTGCCTTCCTTATTATAAGCTAAATCCTGACCTATAATAACAATATTTTTAAATCCTAAAGCCAAAGCCAAAGCATAGCACATATGACCCACATGAGTTCCAGTATCTAAATGCCCAAAATCATGCATATTAATATTTTTACAATATAAAGAATCACTCAAAACTATAGAAAAATTTAATTTACTTTCGCATACCAACTTAATAACATCAAAATGGGTACTTTGAGAAAAAACAAATAAGGTTTTATCTAATGATTTTATATTTTTAAAAAAAACCGAAGTTTTATCTTGACAATCCAAGTTTAAAACATAATCCGGAGTAATATCGTTTTTATGAAGTAAAGGAAAAGCTCCATCAGCGCAAAAAATCACAAAATTTTCTTGATATTTTTTTAAAAGTGGAATTTGCTTTTCAAGGCTTGGTCCTGCACATACTACTATACAATTTTTAAATTGATTTTTTCTTTCCTGAATGATTCTTTGAAAAGAGATATTTTTAAGCATTGCTGGGATATTTTGTATAAAATTATCATAACACTTTAAAGGTATCATTGAACTTGGATCTAGATTTCTAATCACAAGATTAATATTATCACAAATAATACGATCTATTTTTGCAATTTCATCTATAAAATATTTTTTATAATAAGAATTCATAAACATTTCATAAAGACCAAGATATTCAAACATATCATTTTGATCAAAAAGTAAGCTTAATTGTGCATTAATTTTTTCTTCTTTGGTATCCACAAGATAGATTTTACCACTTCTTAATTCTTCACTAAGATCAATCACGCTTAAAGCTAAAACAAAAAGTTCTATTTCGCTCTCAAAAATAAAAATATGCTTATAAAATAAAGTTAAATTTTTAATAAGCAAAGCATTGCCTACACCATAGATACAAACAAAAGGATATCTTAAGGTTTTTTCTAAAATACTCTTTTGAAAAAAAGCAATTTCTTGCTCAATATCACTATACATAAAAACTTGATTTTTTTGATCAAAAATATTTAAATTTTCATCCAAGCTAAAACGAACATGTTTTGAATTTTGAAAAAAATCTATAAGCTTTCTAGCCAAGGGTTCATTAACTCCGCTTACCAAAGCTTGAATGTTTTTTTCTAAAATACTCATTTAATTCCTTCAATCTCTAACAATATCTTATCTTCTTTTTGAGTGAATTTATAAAGCAAATCTTCACAAGGATAGCTTATGCTTTTTTCTTTATATTCTTTTTTAGGATGCTTTCTGATCTTTGCAAGTATAACAGGGAGTTCTTTTTCAATCAAAAGTTTTACAGGTATACCCATGCCATGATTTAGATTTTTTATAAATTTTCCATCAATTTGAGATTCATTGGTTATAGAATTTAATTTTGCATCAAAACCTAATTTTTCAAAATAATCATAAAGGGCTATTTTTTCCTCCAAAGGATCAAGATCATCTCTGATAGCATGATAACTCACATAATGAGTGTTTGGAAATTTAGCACATATTTCAAGATGACTTGGTTCTAAAATATTGCGAATCATACGCCTTGCCGGAGAGAAAAAATAAGGTGAAGAACTATTGCTTGTCCAAAAAGTTTTATTAGAGCAATGAAGATTTATATGCGGGAATGTAAAATTTGGAAATTCGGAATATTGTACAAAGTCAATCTCTTTTCCAAATCCTACCATTCTCCATGAAAACTTAGCACCACCAGAATTATCAATCACTCCATCTATAAACCAAGGAGCGATTTTTGCAGCCAAATGTGATAAATATCCTCCCCTAGATGTGCCAATCATAATTATAGGAATACCCCCCCCCATAGTATCAAACGGAGCATTTTTCTTTAAATAAAGAGCTACATTTACAAGATCTTGGGCTTGCATAATACCAAAATTTTGATACTCATTTTTTGTAGGTTGCAAACTCATGTGCAAATGTAAATAAAAATCTGAACTTAAAAATCCTTCTGTTTTTTTTACACTTAAATACCGATTAATGAAATTTAAAATTTCATTTATTTGATCATAATTCTGAATTCTATCCACACTATAAGGAAGCTTTATGCCCACTGCTTGAGTAGTAGTATCTAAAATGAGTTTATCTATCTCATCTAAATAAAAAATTGCACCTGTTTGTGGACGATTTCCTATACAATGATAATTCACACTTGCAAAAGCTATGTTAAATTTTTGAATTAAATTTTCAGCAACAATATTTAGCATTTTATCACGACAATCGGATCCAACTCCTTGAGTGTAAAATACCAAAGCCTCAGGATTTTTTTTATCATCATACCACAATTTAAACTCGAGCTTTGACTCTCTTTTTATATTAAGTTCAACATCATCACAAGAATCAATTTCATAAATTTTATTGATTAGCATTTTTAACCTCTAGCAATATCTTATCTTCTTTTTGAGTGAATTTATAAAGCAAATCTTCACAAGGATAACTTATACTTTTATCTTTGCATTCTTTTTTAGGATATTTTTTAATCTTTTCAAGCATAATAGGAAGTTCTTTTTCAATCATAAGTTTTATAGGTATTCCCATACCATGCTCTAAACTTTTTATAAATTTTCCATCGATTTGAGACTCTTTGGTGATAGAATTTAACTTTACATCAAAACCCAATTTTTCTAAACAATCATAAAGAGCTATTTTCTCTTCCAAAGGATCATACTGATCCTTAATAGCATGGTAACTTACATAATGACTACTAGGAAATTTAGCACAAATCTCAAGATGAGTCGGCTCTAAGATATTGCGAATAACACATCTTGCTGGAGAGAAAAAATAAGGCGAAGCACTATTGCTTGTCCAAAAAGTTTTTGTAGAACAAAAAACTTTTATATGCTGAAAAAAATCGAAAGTTGAAAATTCTGAATACTGCGTAAAATCGATCTCTTTGCCAAATCCAATCGTTCTCCACAAAAATTTAGCACCGCCAGAATTATCAATCACTCCATCTATAAGCCAAGGAGCAATTTTAGCCGCTAAATGTGCCAAATATCCTCCTCTAGAAGTACCGATCATGATCACAGGAATACCCCCCCCCATTGTATCAAAAGGAGCATTGTTTTTTAGATAAAGCGCTACATTTATAAGATCTTGAGCTTGCATAATACCAAAATTTTGATACTCATTTTTTGTAGGCTGCAAACTCACATGTAAATTTAAAAAATAATCCATTCTAAATCTACCCTCTTTTTTTCCTTCTATCAAACTTTGATTGATAAAATGAAAAATTTCACTCATCTGTTCATAATTTTGAATTTTATCTACACCATAAGGAAGTTTAATACCTGCTGCTTGAGTGGTAGCATCTAAAATAAGTTTATCGATTTCATCCAAATAAAAAGTAGAGCCTGTTTGAGGACGATTTCCTATACAATGATAATTTACACTCGCAAAGGCTATATTAAATTTTTGAATTAAATTTTCAGCAACAATATTTAGCATTTTATCATGACAATCAGATCCAACACCTTGTATAAAAAACACTAAGACTTCGGGATTTTTTTCATCATCATGCCACAATTTAAATTCAAGCTTTGATTCTCTTTTTATGCCAAGCTCTACATCATCACAAGAATCGATTTCATAAGTTTTACTCATTAACATCATTCACCCCTATTAAAGTATAAGTTTTTGAAGCTAGATTTTTAAAAATTTCACTTTTGCTTAAGGCTATACAAGCTTTATTTTTAGAAGTACTTGTAAAATCTACATTTTCTAAATCATTACTAGAGCCATTGGCTATACTTTCTATAGCTCTTTTGCTTACTTCATTACTTGAAATTCCCATTAAAATAAAGTCTGATTTATTGATAAATATAAGCTTTAAACACCTCTCATCATCGCCCACTTTGAAATTCACTTCTTTAATTCCACTAAAATCTTTCAGATCAACGTTTTCAACTCCGCTGACATTACTCATAGAATTGATCGTGCTTAAAGCATCATTTTTTAAAGCATAGATACTAATATCATTGATCAAAGTTTTAAGATTATTTAAAGATTTGCTTAATTCTGCCTCATCTTTACTTGAGCTTAATTTTGGCAAAGCAATGGCTGCTAAAATTCCCAAAATAATGATAACAAAGACAAGCTCTAAAATAGTAAAAGCTCTTTTCATTAATTATATCCTTAAGAAGTTTTTATTTTTTGGACTAAGAATTTCTTCGTCTATGCTTACAAATTCAGATCTTTTATAGGCATCTACTGCAGCTCTTGCTATCATCAAAGCATTATCAGAGCAGTATTTTAAAGGAGCTAATTTTAATTTAGTATGGTATTTTTCACATAAATTTTGCAAACGCGAACGCAAGGTTAAATTCGCACTCGCACCCCCAACAATACCAAATTGCTTAAAAGAATATTGTTTAAAAATTTTTTCTAATTTATCTAAGATATGCTCACAAGCAGCTTCTTCAAAGCTATAAGCGATTTCTGCTTTTATATTTTCATCCAAATTTTCATACTTTAAAATTTCTAAACGCACCGCATTTTTAAGTCCTGAAAAACTATAGGCTAATTCTTTAGAATGCTTTAAAGGAATGCTGAATTTTATATTTTTATCTTTAGCTTTTTTGGCTAAATTTTCTATAATCACACCACCTGGGTAACCCAAACCCATCATTTTAGCTACTTTATCAAAACTTTCTCCAAAACTATCATCGTTTGTGCTAACTAAAATCTGTATCTCTCTTTTGTCGTCGATGTAAAGTACCATAGTATGCCCACCACTTACAAGCAAAATTCCTATGTCAAGATTGACTTCTTCTTCTAAAAAAAGACTATAGATGTGTCCTTTAAGATGATTGATAGCAATGAGGGGCAATTTTAAACCTACCGCTAAAGTCTTAGCCATAGTAATACCCCCAAGTAAAGAAACACTAAGTCCTGGTTCATTGGTAACGGCTATAGCACAAAGTTTGCTAAAATAATCTTTACATTGTGCTAAGATATTAGGCAATGCTGCACTATGAAGACGCGCCGCAAGCTCTGGCACAACCCCACCATAAACACTATGTTCAAGCTCTTGAGAAATTTTTTTATAAAACACACATTCTAAATTATCTTTATTGATGATAGCAATAGAACTATCATCACAAGAGCTCTCTATAGCTAAAATCAAATTTTTCATTCAAATTCCACTAAAATAGAACCGATGAATTTATCTTTAGTTTTTGCCGCTTTTAAGATACTTGGATCTAGAATTTTTGCTTTTTTAATCAACTTTGCATCCGTAGTATTTTCTAAAAGCTGCTGTAAATTTGCCCATCTTAATTCATAAAATTCTACACGATAAATTTTACCCGCCATATCTAAAGAATAAGCTTGTTGCATATCTTTTTTATGCACAAAAATATTACTTTCATCTTTACCATGATCAAAACCTATGATATTAACACGCACTCCTTTAATACTAGGAATGAAAAAATTTTCCTTAACTTTAACCTTGGTGCCAAAATGCACGATGAGATCTTTTTGATCTGCCTTTATAGCCACCTCATCAAAAGGATCACTAAATTCTAAATACTCAGGATAAATTCTTGTTTGAAAACGATTGCCATACTGGACAAAAAAAGAAGAGCCATCAGCAATAACAGCTGTAAGTTCATTGCTTGTATTGTAGTTTAGCTCTTTATTGACTGGAAAAGGCAAATATTTGATCGTTTTTCTTGGATTTTTTAAAGAGAGTAAAATTCTATCATCAAAAAGCTTCACTTCAAGTTCGCGATTGATCGCTTCTTTTACACCTTCTGGGGTTAATTCAAAATCTCTTGTAAATTCAATGCCAGCTGTTTTTAAATAATTTTCAATAGCCAAAAGATGATAATAAGCCCTTAAATTAACGGGTAAATTTTTACTCGCCTCATTAGCAAAAGCGGCTTTATGATGAGAAATAACAAAATAAGTCAGAGCCTTAAGCATTTCTGTATCGCCTAATTCTTGAGTTTTGGTATTTTTTAAATGATAGGCATGTTTAGGATCAGCTAAAGAGGAATTAACGCTATTAACCGTTTGCGTAGCGATATTTTCAAGATCGGGATATTTACTTGCATTGATTTCGCTTGTATCGATTACGCTAGAATTTCCCCATCTTTTAGGATTTTGCAAAGCATCCACATAAGTAGGTTTGTAAAATCCCCATCCATCATGAAGATTGATCACCATGCTAACTTCAGGTAATAAAATAAGCTTTTTAATACGCTCAATCGTTTTATAATCAGGATCCTTTGGACTAATACTCGCAAATTTTCGGTTTAAATCGCCATTATTTCCACGAGAACGCTTGATAATACTATCAAAGGCCAAATTAGGCGCCACGATAATCTTACCCTTGGTGATATTATAATCACTCAAAAGCAAACTTGCAGCATGAAAACCACCAGGCTCATCACCTTGAATCCCACCAAAAATCAAAACCGTATTATTATCATCTAAGCTTTTTCCATTCTCCCCTACACTAAAATCCAAAGCAAAGACACTCGTATATAAAAACAATACAACTAAAAAAAATTTCATCAAACACCTTTTAAATATTTCCTTGTTTTATCATCGTATTCAAAAACTTCTTCAATGCTTGAAATTTTAGGAACTCCAAAATGATCAAGCGCTTTAAAAATCGTCTTTGAAATATCCAAAAAACTACCCTTATAATTTAAAAAATTTTCCACCCCAACCTCATTAGCCGCATTGATAATCACGCCTAAATGAGGTTCTTTTAAAAGCCAATCTTTGAGTTTAAAAACAGGATATTTTCTTGTACTGATTTCATAAAATTTTAAACTAGAAAGTTTAACAAAATCAATAGGATCTAAAATTTGAGTTTCATGAGTAGAAAAAATAGCTTCTGAAATAGCGAGTTTCATATCGGCTTTTGAAAAATATGCCGTAGTCGCACCATTTCTAAATTCGCACATTGCATGAATGATGGATTTTGGCTCTATTAGAGCATCAATATCCTTAAAATCATACAAATGATACGCCTCTATGATTTCAAAAAGCTTATTTACCATGGTTGCGCTATCTATAGTTATCTTAGCTCCCATTGCCCAATTTGGATGCTTGAGAGCATCTTTAGGAGTAACATTTTTTAGATCTTTAATTTTACTTTTGCGAAAAGCCCCACCACTTGCAGTAATATAAAGTTTTTTAATATTTTGTTTATCTTGAAGTAAAAAATTTAAAGCTGAATGCTCGCTATCTACAGGGATAATTTTAGCCCCTTTTAAAAAATTTCCTGCTACCACTAAACTTTCTTTATTAGCAAGAGCAATTTTTTTGCCTAATTCTTTTGCTTTAATAGTGCTTTTTAATCCTGCAAATCCTACTATAGCATTAAGCAAAAAATCATCTTGGCAATTTTGCAAAATTTCTTCCAAACCAGTTTGCCCTATAAAAACCTTATCATGCTTTACTAAATGCTTATCTTTGGCATTTTTTATCGCGACAAATTGAGGCTTAAAAGCTTGAATTTGCTGATTTAAAAGCTTAATATTTTCTCCACAAGCAAGGGCTGAAATTTTGATATTTTTTAAAGCGGCAAGCTTAAGAGCATTAACTCCTATACTTCCAGTACTTCCAAAAACGATCATAAAAAGCTAACCATAACAAAAGCGGCGATAATCACCGCATCAATTCTATCAAGCAAACCACCATGCCCTGGGATTAGATCTCCACTATCTTTTATCCCTGCTTCTCTTTTAAAATAACTTTCCAATAAATCCCCTATAACCGCCATAAAAGCTGAAAAGAAAGAACAAAATAAAGAAAGCCAAAAACCATAAACAAAAATTCCTATCAAAGTTCCAAATATACTAGCAAAAACAAGTCCCCCTATAACGCCTTCTAAGGTTTTATTAGGACTTGTAGGAGAAAAAGGGGTTTTTCCCATAAGCTTTCCTATAAAATACGCGGCACTATCGCAACTTGCTACAATTAAAATCAGCCAAAATAAAGCAAACATTCCATGGCCTAAATACACTTGCCAAAGTGCTAAAATAGGCAAACTAGGATACAAATAAATCAAAACAGGTTTTAAATTTGACTTTTTATACACTTGATATCCAAGAATCAAAAGTGTAGCTAAAATTCCTAAAAACAAAGGCTTTGAAATCATAGTACCCAAAATAAAAGCCAAAGCCAAAGGTATAATGCTTACTTTTTCTAAATTAAAAAGTTTTTTTGCTTCATTAAAAGCCAAAAACAATAAAATTCCAAAAATGATAAAATTGATAAAAAATTGATCAATCAATGCAACGATAATCACCGCTGCAACCATCAATAAACCCCAAATAATCCTAGTTGAATTAAACATTTCTCATCCTTTAAATACTCATATCGATACGATGGATACTTTGTGCGTTTTTAAAATTTTCTTCTTCTTCATTTTCTTCGCTAGCATCCTCTTGATCGCTTTTTTCTAATTCTTGTTTGTGTTTTTTCTTTTTTTCTTCTTGCTCTGCTTTTTCTTTGATTTCTTCTTTTATATCATGCGTTTCATTGACTTTTTCAAGCTTATCGATCACTTTTTCTTCTTCTTGAACAGCTGCCATATTTAAAGCAGCGCTAACACCTTCTTTTGCAAGCTCATTACTCGCTTGAGCCGCTGGATAAGCCATATTTTGATTGATAAAATTCATGTTTCCTAAAGGGCTTACTGGCATATTTAATCCTTTGTAATATTAATGCTTTTAAAATTGACATAATTGACAAATGCCTTTTGTTGAACCTTGACAAAATTTCTTAAAGTATAATCGACCCAATAAGAACCTTTTTTTAACTTTGAAAAACTCACGCAAAGTTTTGCGGCAAATTCTATCACATCTTCGCTAATGTTTCTCTTGTTTGAGATAACAATCACATGAGAACTTGGAATATCTCTTACATGAAACCATAAATCATCCTTTTTTGCATTTTTTAATAAAATTTCATTTCCTTTTTCATTTTTCCCCACACAAATTTTAAAATCTTGAAAATAAAAATATGCAATATGATCACTTTCTTTATTTTCGTTATTTTTCTTATTGCTCTTTTTAGGCAATAAAATTTCAAGCTCAAACTCATCTTTAGCCTTGGCTAACAAAGCTTTTAAATTTAAAGCAAAATCTAATTTTTCTTCTAAATTATCCCTTTGTATGTTTAAATTTCTAGCTCTTTGTTCCAATTTTTTGGCATTTTTATAAAATAAATTAGCACTCTCTTTAGGACTTGTTTCAAGTTTAAAATGCATTTTTTTATCTTCAAAATCATTGAGTTCAAATTCTCTTTCATGCTCTTTTAAAACACTCAAATTTGCAAACAAAACGTCTGCTTTTTTTCTAAACTCCAAAGCCTTTTCGATCAAAAAATCTTCTTGTTCTAAACTTGATATAATTTCATTTAAATTTTGTATTTTTTTATCCATTTGTGCAAGTTTTGAAATCTTGATTTGATGAATTTTGTTTTGATTGATGGATTTAAATTTATTGTCAAAATAGAGATCAAAATCGACGATTTTTTCATAACAATCATCCATTTTATAAGGCTTTAAAGGCTCTAAAATGACATTAGGTTTTACAATACGATAACTTTTATCAATATGCCTTAAAGCCTCGATAATCATTTCATTTGCATCTGTGATAATCACATTAGTATTTTTACCTGTAAATTCAAAATAAATTTTATTTTCATAACTTTTATAAGATTTATTTGCGAGGGTATGAAAACACAAAATACGATTATCTTGCAATACTTTTACATCTTTTAACAAGGCATTGCTAAAATATTTTTTAAGCATAAAATCAAAAGGGGCATTATAGTTCTTAGCATTTAATTTAGCCGTGTAAATCGCACTATTTCCTCGACTCAAATCAAAAATAAATTTTTGTCTCTCAAGACTAAGCTCTAAAACATTATCATTGATGCGTTTTATAAAATCGACTTTTTTAAAATCACTAAAAAAATCTTTTAATTGCAAAAGCTCTGTATATTTCATAATAAAAATTATAAGATATTTTAGCGAATTTATGGTAGAGTTTTTAAAAAAGGAATAAAATTTGGAACTTAAAGAATTAAATTGTGTGATTTTATGCGGCGGAAAATCAAGTCGCATGGGTGAAGATAAAAGCAAATTAAAAATCAAAAATGAGACTTTAAGCGAATTTCAAGTCAAAAAAATGTCACATTTTTTTAAAAAAGTTTATATAAGCGCCAAAGAAGATAAATTTAACCAGCAATTTTCTCTCATAAAAGATGATTTAAAATTTCAATTTTACTCCCCTATGCTTGCGCTATATTCTATATTTTCCTATTTTAAAGATGAATTTGTTTTTATTTTAAGTGTGGATAGTCCTAATATCAGCGAAAATGAAATTTTAAAACTTCATTCTTTTTTAAAAGAAGATTATCGTATCATTATAGCCAAAACAAAATCCTATAAGCATCCTTTATGCGGGTTTTATCACAGTTCTTTAAAAAATTTATGTGAAGAGTATTTGAAAAAAAATGAACATAAAATTGGACTTTTGTTTTCTCAAGTTAAGACTAAATTTGTAGAATTTGAAAATGAAGATGCCTTTTTAAATTTAAATTTTTATCAAGAGTATGAAAAATTCAAAAGTGAGTTTAAATGAAAAAAATAATTTTATTTTTCCTAATCTGCAATTTAGTATGGGCTGAAAATTTTGAAGAAGCTTTGGAATTTGAAAAAAAAGGTGATTATAAAAAAGCTATGCAAATTTATAAAAGCTTACTTTTAAAAAATCAAGCTCAATCTTTTGTTGATGATAAGCCTGAAAAAATAGCGGTTTCAAATACCCAAACTTCTCAAAAAAATCCAGAAGATAAAGAGGATTTTTCTAAACTTGCCTTAGCAAACTACCTTGATGAAGATACGGGTTTTAATCCACTTGGCATTACAGCTTATAAAATGAATTATTTTTTACCTTTTGCTTATAGTTTTGGCTCCCTTGGTAATGATAATCGTAAAATGGAAATGAAATTTCAACTTAGCATTAAAAAAAGATTATTTGAAAATTTATTTGGACTCAATGAAAAATACTATATAGGCTATACGCAAACTTCTTGGTGGCAAAATTATAAACATTCCTCTCCTTTTAGGGAGACGAATTATCAGCCTGAATTTTTCGTAGATTTTCCTCTTTATCTTAAAAACTATCCCTTTTTTAATAATCTTCGCTTAGGAATTTTACATGAAAGCAATGGCAAAGGGGATGAGAATTTAGAATCTCGCTCATGGAATAGAATCTATGCTTCAACTGCTATTTTTTATAAACGCTTTTTATTTGTTCCTAGAATATGGTATAGAATTCCTGAAGAAAGAAAAAAAGATGATAATCCTGATATCACGCATTATTTGGGAAATTTTGATTTGAATTTAGGATATTTAGGTAAAGATTATTTTGCTAATATTATGCTAAGAAATAACCTTGATTTCCGCCATAATAAAGGTGCAATTCAAGTCGATGTAGGATATGATATTTTTAATAACGGAATTTATTGGTATTTACAATATTTTAATGGTTATGGAGAAAGTTTAATCGATTATAACAGAAAATTACAAAGACTTTCTACGGGATTTTTGATTTCTTATTAAGTGGCGGACAGAGAGGGATTTGAACCCTCGAGACCCGTTAAGATCTGCACCCTTAGCAGGGGTGTGGTTTCAGCCACTCACCCATCTGTCCTTAAAAATAAAAGTATGATTATATAGTAATTTAAATAATACTTAGCTTAAAATAAAAAATTTAAAGACTGATATAAGCTAAAATAAAAGTGATTAAAAATCCTAAAATTAAAACAAATAATTGCTTTTTTCTATCTTTTTTACTTGCAAAAAATGTAATGATAAGCCCTGAAATATAAAGTAAAAACAAAGTGATTCCAAACCCGACACTAAGAATAGAAAAATACCACAAACCCTTATCTTTATGCAACATAATCATATCGCCTAATAAAGATCTGGTTTTAAGAGTAATAAGATATTCATTTTCACTCATGGGTGCTATATTGGCACTATAGTGTATTGTACCTATACTCACTCCTTTGTTTTTGCTTTTTATAATTTCTGTATTTGATGGGAGTTTTAATTTATTTTCTACAAGATATTCGATTAAAGCTTCTCTTTCTTTGCCTTTTTGTATATGTTGATTTAATTTATAGCTTTGCACTTTCAAACCTACATCTTGATCAAAACCTAAAATATAAGTAATGCCTGAAATTGCAAACATAAGAGCACAAGGCAAGAAAAACAAACTTATATAAATATGAATTTGTCTGAATAATTTATTTTTATGAATCATTTTTTCCAACTTTGAGTAATTTTTGAGCAATTATAAAAAAATAATGTGAATTGAATGTGAAAAAAATACAAATCCCAAAGCGGGATTTGTAAATCATTTTTTATCTATGAATTTATAATTATAAGGAGAAAGATTTTTATCTTCTTCTAAAAGTTCTTTTGGAAGATTTCCATTAACATCTTCTTCATCACCATAATAACGTTCTCCTGCCTTATGTCCATTAACATCAACTTTATAATAAAGCTCACCTGGGTTTAATTTTTGGATATCTTCAAAACCTAAATTTGAAATTTTAAAATCTTTTATATTATTAGCATTTGCAATTTCTAAAAGCTTAGCTTGTCCCATTCTTGCCATATCTATAGCTTGAAAAATGATTCTTGAAGCTTCGCGTGGATTATGAAAACCGGTTGAATTTTCAGCATTGACAAAATCAACCCTCATTTGAGATTTTCTATGAAGCTCTAAAACATCTTTTAATTCTGCACTGATCTTAGCTTCATCTGGCTTATTATCAGTTTGGAATTTCTCCATAGTGCCTAGTTTTTCACGCAATTTTTTAGCATCCATAATAAAACTTACCAAAGCATATTCAGCTGTTCTTTGCTCTGAAGCAACTATATTTTGGATATCTTTAACTTGTGCTCTTAACTCATCTTCGCTTTGTTTATGACAAGCCTTGCAAGCTGAATTGATATCTCTTAAAGGAGAAGTAATATTGTGTTGAGAAATTTTCTTAGCACCTTCTCTAATATAAGGCATATGACAATCCGCACAACTTACACCATTTAAAGCATGTACTCCACCACTATAAAGCTCACTTTCTGGATGTTGAATTTTAATAATTGGAGCTCCTGTAAGCTTATGTGTAAAATCTGCCCCAAATATCGCACGAACTTTATCATAATACTCATCAAACATTTCAATTCTAAATGGTTGTCCTTTTTTCCATTCATCCCAAGGAAAAGTAAGTATGATACCATTTGTTTCTATTTCTTTTGCCTTATTGCCATCTCTCCAAAATTCATATTCATCATAAGTTTTTTGAGTTCCATCCCACCATTTTTTAGAGCTATCATCGGCAATACTTTCTCCCATCACTTTAACTTTCTCTCCAGTTGGTTTAAAATAATACTCCACATGGCATTGTGAGCAAACCAAAGTTCTCATTTCTTCTCTACTAGCTTTTATGCCTTGAATAGGATCTTTTTCATAACCTCTTGCTACTAAAGCATTGATAGCAGCCTCTCGAGTAACTCTTAAACTCATATCGCTTGGATTATGACAATCCGCACAGGTTACACCCATTCTCTTTCCGCCGTGCGCTCCAGCATGTTGTGGCGAATTTTCCTCTATACCATTGGCTGCAGGAATATTTTTCATCATTGTCCAATAATTTGTAGAATTAAACGCTACAAAATCTCCTTTAGCAATATTTTTAATCAGCCAAGGAGTCCATCCGCTATGACAATTCATACAAGCTGTAGGTTGCCCTTTAAAAGCTTTAAATCCATGAGCGTTTAAAAAATCTTTATTATTTCTTGCGGTTTTCATTTGATCAACTTGAACCCAAAAATGCCCTCTTTCTTCATTAGCATCAATGCTAAAAGGATAACCCGCCCAAAGAACAGTTAATTGTGGAAAACGAATCAATTTAGAATAAGCTAAATTGCCACCAAATTCAGTCGGTTGTGGTTTTTCTTTTTCAACTTTTAAATACATATCAAGCTGTTCTGGAAAAACCTTACCCCATCTTTCATAATTAGGATCATCATCGCTTAATAAAGAAAGATCAGCGCTTGCAGTGATAGTATTTTTATTTGCTTCATCTTTCTTTTTTTGTTCAATATCATTATTAAGCCACAAAACACCTAAAATCAGTAAAATAAGAATAATAATACCTAAACGTAAAATATTTTTTTTCATGACATAATCTCCTTATTAAATTCCATGTTTATGACCCACATCTTTATGGCAAGAAGCGCATTTTAAAGAATTCTGTGCGTGGGGATTAGTGGTTGCATTGATTGCCGTTTGTGCAAAATCCGCATGACAACGAATACAATTTTGTTGTATAGTTTCTCGGGTTTTATTACTTGCGCTTAAATTTGTAGGAAGTTCATCAAGCTTAAAGGTAAAAGCATAAGCATGACCCAATCCACTTTGTGCTTTAGCAATCCATTTAGCAAAAAATTCATGAGGCAAATGACAATCCACACAAGTTGCTCTAGGCTCTCCTTTAACCTTTTGAGAGTGTGGCCCTTGCATATATTCATTATAAACCTCATTCATAATATGGCAATTATTGCAAGATTCGCTTGCATTACTCAAATAAGACGTACCTTTTGCATTATAAAAAGTATAAAAACCGATCACAAAAAATACGAAGAGTAAAACAAGAAAAATATTAAATAAACTTAAAGTTTTTTTCAACTTTATACTCCTTGAAAAAGCATTGAAACTTAAATAAAAATAGCTTTAGATTGTAGCGTAAATATTGTTAATAAATATTTAAATATATTTATTTTTAATTAATTAAAATGATTTTTTATTTTTAATATATTATCCTAATTAAAAATAATTTTATCAATCATTTAAGATTGAAACTAAGATTGATTTTTAAAACATTGCTAAAGATTAAATTCTTATAAACTCTGTAAAAAATCATTGATTTTCAAATGGTAAAATTAAAATAAAAAGGAAATTTTTCATGCAAACAACTCCTGATATGTTTTTAAATAGAGAACTTTCATGGTTACGTTTTAATTCAAGAGTTTTAAATCAATGCACAAAAGCGATGCCTTTACTAGAAAGACTTAAATTTATCGCTATATATTGTACTAATTTGGATGAATTTTACATGATACGCGTTGCAGGTCTTAAACAATTATTTTCTGCAGGTGTAAATGCAAGCAGTAGTGATGAAATGAGTCCCTTAGAACAACTTAAAGCTATACGTAAATATTTGCATGAAGAAAAAGAACTTTTAGAAGAATATTTTAAAGAAATTACTAAAGAACTTGAAAAAGAAAATTTATTTATCAAACAATACGATCATTTAGATGAGAATTTAAAGCAAAAATGCGATGAGTTTTTTTTCTCAAATATATTTCCTGTGATCGTTCCTATAGCTGTTGATGCAACACATCCTTTTCCACATTTAAACAATCTGTCTTTCTCTTTAGCGGTTAAAATTTGTGATAAATCACATCCTGAACTTATTAAATTTGGAATGGTAAGAATTTCAAGAGTGTTACCTCGTTTTTATGAGGTGGTTTCAAACATTTATGTGCCTATTGAAAGTATTGTTCATCAACATATTGAAGAAATTTTTCCTGGTTATAAACTTTTAGCTTCAGCAGCATTTAGGGTTACAAGAAATGCAGATATGGTCATCGAAGAAGAAGAAGCGGATGATTTTATGATGATACTTGAACAAGGCTTAAAGCTAAGAAGAAAAGGGGCTTTTGTTAGACTTCAAATTCAAAAAGATGCGGATGAACAAATCGTTGAATTTTTAAGCACTCATATGAAAATTTTTCACAAGGATGTTTATGAATACTCGACTTTATTAAACCTTCCAAGAATTTGGCAAATTGTAGGAAATAAGACTTTTACCCATCTTTTAAGCCCGCTTTATACACCAAAAACTTTGCCGCCTTTTGATGAAAATTTATCTATTTTTGATGCGATTGATAAAGAAGATATCTTAATCATTCAACCTTATGAAAGTTTTGATCCTGTATATAAATTTATAAAAGAAGCGAGTCGGGATCCCGAAGTTATTTCCATAAGAATGACACTTTATAGAGTAGAAAAAAATTCAAATATCGTCCAAGCTTTAATCGACGCTGCTAGCGAAGGAAAACAAGTCACAGTCATGGTAGAATTAAAAGCCCGTTTTGATGAGGAAAACAATCTACACTGGGCAAAAGCTTTAGAAAATGCAGGTGCGCATGTTATTTATGGAATTAGAGGTTTTAAAGTCCATGCTAAAGTCTCTCAAGTTATACGCAAGCAAGGAGAAAAACTTAAATTTTATATCCATTTAAGCACGGGAAATTATAACGCAAGTAGTGCAAAAATATATACGGATATGAGTTATTTTACTAATAAAGCTGAAATCGCTCAAGATGTAACAAGCTTTTTTCATATTTTATCTGGTTTTAATAAAAATCGTCGGCTTAAAACCCTTTCTATGAGTCCTAATCAAATTAAAGAAAAAATTCTAGAAATGATCCGTATAGAAACCACTAAAGGTAGTGAAGGTGTTATCATTGCTAAAATGAATTCTCTTGTGGATAGTCATATTATCAAAGCTCTTTATGAGGCGAGCATGCAAGGAGTTCAAATTGATCTTATTGTCAGAGGAATTTGCTGCTTAAAACCCAATCAAGAATACAGTAAAAATATACGTGTAAGAAGCATCATAGGAAAGTATCTAGAACATGCAAGAGTGTTTTATTTTAAACATAGCGAACCTAATTATTTTATATCAAGTGCGGATTGGATGCCAAGAAATTTAGAACGTCGCTTAGAACTGATGACTCCAATTTTTGATGAAAGAAATAAAGCTAAATTAGCGCAATTTTTACGTTTGCAACTTAGCGATAATACTTTAGCTTATGAATTACAAAGCGATGGAGAATATATCAAAGTTGGTCAAAATGATAAAACCATAGATTCTCAACAAACCTTAGAGGATTATGTCAATAAAATATATCAAACCTTGAAAAAGGATACGGATCAAACTAGAGCAACACAATTAGCGTCAAAATTATTTAAGGAGAATTAATGGTGGAAGCGAGGGGAATTGAACCCCTGTCCAAAAATAACCCCACAAAGATCTCTACATGTTTAGCAAAGATGACTGTTTCACTATATTTCGCTCATCTTCCAAAACTTAAAAATATAGCTAAGACTTTAATTTCACTTAAAATGTGTCAAGTTTTAAGCTACACTATCTTAAGATGACCAAATTTCAAGCTAGATAGTATCACTTAAAATTCAGGCTCAACTGAACTTACGCAGCTTTAGCGTAAGCAGGAGCAAATTTAACGTTGTTTGCGTTTAATTTTATTTAGGCTTTTTACGCTTTGCCTAAAGCGACATGCCATCTAAGCAGACTTACTCCTGTCGAAGCCAAGTCGCTCCCATTATTTAGAAATAATATTTGGAACATTAACAATTAAAGGATTAAAAACAGCTAAAACAGAATCATCATTTTCATACGAACGACAATATTTCTCAAACTGATCACTCACTAAAAGCATCCAATCTGTAAATTCTTCACTAGCTGGACCCTCAAAACGATTTGCTTGTGCCATCATTTCTTCACAAAATACACAAAAATCAGTGATTTCACTAAGTTCTAAACGCCTCGCAGCCCATGCAGTATTGTGTGCTAAGGTTTCAAGCTCCTTAATTGCTTCCTTATAACGCACACTATCGCTACCTAGCTTTATAATCAAGGGTTCAAACCTATCACACATTGTTCTAAAAAATTGCAAAAACTTTTCTATATCGTCAATTTCATATTCTAATTCTAATTTTGTTAAAATTCCCATTTTTAAACCATATTATAAAGTTTAAGTAAATTCTAGCAAAATTTAGTTAAAATCTTATTTTAATTTTCCTAGAAAAACAAGAATGAAAAATGGATAGAATAGTAGAAATAGAAAAATATTCTTTTGATGAAACTTATGAAAATTCCTTACGTCCTTCAAGTTTTGATGGCTATATAGGGCAAGAAAGTATCAAAAAAAATTTAAATGTTTTTATTGCTGCAGCTAAAAAACGTAATGAATGTTTAGATCATATTCTTTTTAGTGGCCCAGCTGGACTTGGAAAAACAACTTTAGCTAACATAATCTCTTATGAAATGGAAGCGAATATCAAAACAACAGCCGCACCGATGATAGAAAAAAGCGGGGATTTAGCTGCCATTTTAACGAATTTAAGCGAAGGAGATGTTTTATTTATCGACGAGATTCATCGTCTAAGTCCTGCTATTGAGGAAGTGCTTTATCCGGCTATGGAGGATTATCGTTTGGATATTATTATAGGGAGTGGCCCTGCAGCACAAACGATAAAAATTGATCTACCTAAATTCACACTCATAGGCGCTACTACACGTGCGGGTATGCTTAGCAATCCTTTAAGAGATCGCTTTGGTATGCAATTTCGTTTAGAATTTTATAAAGATAATGAACTTGCAACTATACTTCAAAAAGCTGCCTTAAAACTTAATAAAACTTGCGAAGAAGATGCAGCACTTGAAATCGCAAAAAGATCAAGATCAACACCCAGAATCGCACTTAGACTTTTAAAAAGAGTAAGAGATTTTGCAGATGTGAATGATGAAAAAAATATTACTCTAAAAAGAGCTAATGAGGCTTTAAATTCTTTAGGGGTAAATGAATTAGGCTTTGATGCGATGGATTTAAGATACCTTGAACTTTTAACAGCAGCAAAACAAAAACCTATGGGACTTGCGAGTATAGCTGCAGCTTTAAGCGAAGATGAAAATACAATTGAAGATGTTATAGAGCCTTATTTATTGGCAAATGGCTATATAGAACGCACCGCTAAGGGACGCATAGCAAGTCATAAAAGTTTTAGTGCTTTAAAAATGAAATATCAAAAAAATTTATTTGAGGAGTAATTTTTTGAAAAACGGAAAAATATTTTTAATTTCTTTTATTTTGGTTATTTTATCGCTTTTACTTTATCTTTTTAAAAGCTTTTTACTCGTGATCATTATCGCAAGTTTAATGGCAGTAGCAACATCAAATATAAATGCGAAATTCTTGCATTTAACTAAAGGGCATAAATTTTTTGCTTCAATTTTAACAACTTCTTGCATGGTGATTTTATTTTTTGCTCCTTTTTTTTACACTATGATAGAATTAGCTAAAACTTTAAAAAACTTTGATATTAATTTAATTTCTCACACACTAGATTATATCAAAAACTATCAATTTACCTTGCCTGAAGGACTGAATTTTTTAGAACCAAAAATCAAAGAATTTTTAGCGTCTATAGATTTAAACAATATTTCAAAACAAGTTTTAAATTATGCCTCAAGTTTTACAAAGTCTGGAGCCAAATTTCTCATAGACATGGCTTTAATTTGTGTCTTTTACTTTTTTGCTAATCTATACGGAACTGAACTTGTCATTTATCTAAAATCAATTGTGCCAGTAGATAGAAAAGAATTAGATGATGTTTTATCTGAAGTGGGCAATGTGATGGCTGTTGTGCTTTATTCTATGGTAATCATTGCTATTTTTCAAGGAACTCTTTTTGGGATTATTACCCTATTTTATGGATATGATGGTATTTTAATGGGTTCTATTTTTGCTATTAGCTCTTTAATACCAGCCGTTGGTGGTGCTTTAGTTTATATACCTGTAAGTCTTTATGAATTTGCGTCTAATGGTTTAAATTCGGCACTTGTAATTTTAATTTATTCTGTCGTTGTTATTTCTTTTATCGCTGATACTTTAATCAAACCTTTAATTATAAAATGGATCAATAAAAAACTCGTTAAAACGCCAACAAAAATCAATGAACTTTTGATTTTCTTAGCTATGATGGCAGGGATATCAAGCTTTGGTTTTTGGGGTATTATTTTAGGTCCTGCAATTTTAACCTTTTTCATTTCTACAATTAGAATGTACGTGATTTTAAAAGATAAGAAATTGATCTGATTTATCTAGCTAAGCTAGATAAATTCAAATTAAGCCTTTGGCCCTATCATTTTAGTCGGATCAACAAATTGATTAAAATCTTCTTCACCAACTAAACCAAGCTCCATCGCACTTTCCTTCAAAGAAATTCCTTTTTTGTGTGCATTTTTAGCTACCTTTGCAGCATTTTCATAACCAATATGTGGATTTAAGGCAGTAACTAGCATTAAGGAATTATGAAGATTATGATCAATTTTTTCACGATTTGGTTTTATACCTATAGCACAATGGATATTAAATGAATGCATAGAATCAGCTAAAAGATCAAGACTTTGTAAAAAATTATAAATAATCACAGGCTTAAATACATTGAGTTCAAAATTTCCTTGACTCGCTGCAAATCCAATCGTCGCATCATTTCCCATAACTTGAACTGCAACCATAGTTATAGCTTCACATTGAGTAGGATTTACCTTACCTGGCATAATAGAACTCCCTGGCTCATTTTCTGGGATACTAAGCTCCCCAAGGCCACATCTTGGGCCAGAAGATAACCATCTAATATCATTAGCAATTTTCATTAAATTTGCAGCTAAACCTTTCATAGCTCCGTGAGTAAAATTAATTGCATCATGACTTGTTAAAGCATGAAATTTGTTTGGGCTTGAAATAAATTTAGTCCCCATAAGCTTAGTTAATTCTTCGCTAACTTTTTCACTAAGCTCTGGATGGGCATTAAGACCTGTTCCTACAGCTGTCCCACCAATAGCTAATTCTCTTAAGCTTGGCAAAGAAGCAATGATTTGCTCTTTAGAATGTAAAAGCATGGAAAGATAACCACTAAATTCCTGTGCTAAAGTTAGCGGTGTAGCATCTTGCAAATGAGTACGTCCTATTTTAATAATACCTTCAAATTCTTTTACTTTTTTTTCAAAAGTCGCAATGAGTTCATCTAAAGCAGGGATTAGTTTTTTTTCAACTTGTTCAACCGCAACTATACTCATAGCTGTTGGAAAAGTATCGTTTGAACTTTGACTCATATTAACATGATCATTTGGGTGCACGAGTTTTTCTTTACGAAAATCTCCGCCCATAATTTCAGTGGCACGATTTGCAATCACTTCATTCATATTCATATTACTTTGAGTGCCTGAACCTGTTTGCCAAATCGCAAGTGGAAAATTATCATCAAATTTACCCGCAATAATTTCATCACAAGCTTGAACTATAGCATTTTTTTTAGCATCATCGAGTTTGCCAAGTTTATAATTAACCAAAGCTAAAGATTTTTTTAGATTAGCAAAAGCATAAATTAAAACCTTTGGCATTTTCTCGCAACCAATTTTAAAATTTTCAAAACTTCTCTCGGTTTGTGCTCCCCAATATTTATCATTTGGAACCTTAACTTCACCCATAGTATCATGCTCTATTCTATACTCCATTGTATTTTCCTTCAATTTTAATTTCATACAATGATTTAAACAAAAATAGACATAAAATTAGCTTATAATTTAAATTTTAAATAAATAAGCACAGATTTAAACAAACTTTGTTTCAAAACTGCACACTAATGATTTTTTATTCTACTGTTACACTTTTTGCAAGATTTCTTGGCATATCTACATCATTACCCATTCTAATAGAAATTTCCATAGCTAAAAGTTGAGTGATCACCATCATTTCAAAAAATTCACACATATAATGATTTTGTTCATTAGTTTTTATAAAATCGTCACTCAAATCAAATTCCAAAGGAGAAATACTAAGTACAGTAGAATCTCTAGCAATTAATTCTTCAACATTAGATTTTGTTTTTTCATAAAGCATATTTTTAGGCATTAAGGCAATGGTATAAAGCTTAGAATCAGCCAACGCTATAGGACCATGTTTCATTTCTCCCGCTGGATAACCTTCAGCATGCAAATAAGAAAGCTCTTTTAATTTTAAAGCACCCTCTAAAGCTAGAGGATAAAAAACATCACGTCCTATAAAGAAAAATCCATGTCCATCAAGATAACGCTTAGATAAGCGATGAATTTTTTCGTGTAATTTAGTATCCACTTTAACACAATTTGGTGTATGTAGTAATGCTTGAATTTCTATAGAAGTATCAAAATTTTTCTTTTGTGCAATAAAAATAGCCAACATCCAAAGGGTTAAAATTTGTGTCGCAAAAGCCTTTGTCGAGGCTACACCTTTTTCAATACCTGCACGGGTTAAAAGACTTAAATGTGCTAAACGCACCATATTAGAATTATCCACATTACAAATTGCAAAAGTTTTTGCACCCTGCTCCTTTGCTATTTTTAAAGCCTCTAATGTATCTGCAGTTTCTCCACTTTGAGAAATTACAATAAATAAAGAATTAGGCTTAATCACTGCCTCGCGGTAGCGAAATTCACTTGCAATTTCAACCTTAGCTTTAATTTTTGCTAGACGTTCAAACAAATAAGCACTTGCCATAGCTGCATGATAACTTGTTCCGCACGCACATAAAGTAATTTCATCAATATTGCTTAAATTTTCATTTTCAAGCTCATCAAAAACCACCTCATCTCCGTTAATACGCCCCATTAAAACTTCACTCATAACGCGACTTTGTTCATAAATTTCTTTTTCCATAAAAAAGCGAAAACCATCTTTTTTAGCAAAAGCTTTATCACCTCGCAATTTTGTAAAAGAATTGATTTTGAGTTTATGATTTTCAAAAATCACCAATTCTTCTTTATTAGCATAGCCTAAACTCAAATCTTCAAGATAAATCACCTCGCTACAAAGTCCGATTAAAGGTGTATCAGCACTAGCAAAATAAATTTCATTCTCTTCATTTTTTCCCACAATTAAAGGAGCTGCATTTTTAGCAAAAAAGACACGATTAGGATCTTTTTTTGTGATCAAAAGAATCGCAAAAGCTCCACGTAACTCATCAATAGTCTTTTTAAATGCCTCAAATGCATCCATATCTTTAGCATAAAATTCAAAAAGTTGCACTATCACTTCAGTATCAGTTTGACTTAGAAAATGAACGCCATTGTGCTCTAATTTGTCTTTAATTTCTTTATAATTTTCTATAATTCCATTATGAATCACACAAGAGTATTGCCCCAAATGTGGATGAGCATTGATTTCTGTTGGTTTTCCATGTGTTGCCCAACGCGTATGGCCTATGGCAAATCCATAACCTTCGCTAGAAAAACCACTGCATTTATTAGATAAATTCTCAAGTTTTCCTACAGCTTTAAAAAAACTAAATTCTTTATCTTTCATTACTGCTAAACCTGCACTATCATAGCCGCGATATTCAAGTTCTTTAAGTCCATTGATTATGGTTTGTTTTTTTTCATTTTTTCCTATATAACCTACTATTCCACACATTTTTACTCTCTTAAAAATTATTAATTTATATTTAAATAATGAATTTTAACTTATCTTTTTTAATGATTTATTCTAAAAATTATGATTTTCTTTGTTAAAAATACTGATAAAACACCATTTTATCGAAATTTACTTATAAGTTAAATCTTTTTTTCAGTAAGAATTTATAATGTTTATTTTAAAATTTTGAAAAACAAAAAGTGATCATCAAATGAAAAATTTACTTAAAAAATTAGAAAATGAAGAAAGAATCAATCAAGAAGAAGCAAATAAACTTTGGGATTTAGATCTTTTTACCCTAGGCAAATTAGCCCACAAAAGACGTGAAAAACTTCATGGTAAAAAAGTCTATTTCAATATCAATCGCCATATCAATCCAACCAACATCTGTGCAGATACTTGTAAATTTTGTGCCTTTTCAGCTCACCGCAAAAATCCAAATCCTTATATAATGACTCATGAAGAAATTATGAAAATAGTCGATGAAACCGTAACTCGCGGCACAAAAGAAGTGCACATAGTTTCTGCTCATAATAAAGATACAAGTTGGCAATGGTATTTAGAAATTTTTAAAATGATTAAAGAAAAATATCCTAATATCCACATAAAAGCTATGACAGCAGCTGAAATTGATTTCTTGCACCGACGCTTTGCAATGAGTTATGAGGAAGTGATTGAAAAGATGCTAGAATATGGCGTAGATTCAATGCCTGGTGGTGGAGCTGAAATTTTTGATGAAGAAATTCGTAAAAAAATTTGCCATGGAAAGGTAAGCAGCGAGAACTGGTTAAAAATTCACAAATTATGGCATCAAAAAGGCAAACAAAGTAATGCTACTATGCTCTTTGGACATATAGAAGAAAGAGAACATAGAATCGATCATATGTTTAGACTTAGAAATTTACAAGATGAAACCGGCGGATTTAACGCTTTTATTCCTTTAGTATGGCAAAGGGATAATAGCTTTATACAAACTGATAAAATTATGGACAGCGAAGAGATTTTAAAAACCGTTGCTATTTCGCGTTTAGTACTTGATAATATCAAAAATATCAAAGCTTATTGGGCAACGATGACTTTAAATTTAGCTATGGTAGCTCAAGAGTTTGGCGCTAATGATTTAGATGGAACCATTGAAAAAGAAAGTATTCAAAGTGCCGGAGGGGCAAAATCAGCCAAAGGAACAAGCTTGAAAACTTTCATAGATATGATTAAAACTGCTAATTTAATCCCTGTAGAACGAGATAGTTTATATAATGAGTTAAAAATTTATTAATTTAGGAGATAAATTTGTTCAAACTTAAAGAAAATAAAACTAATTTTCGCACAGAGTTGATTGCTGGATTGACCACTTTTTTAGCTATGGTTTATATCATCCCTGTTAATTCAGCAATTGTAAGTAATACTGGTATGCCTATAGAGGCTTTAATCACAGCAACTGCCTTAGTTACTATCGTAGCAAGTGCCTTTAATGCTTTTTTTGCTAATACGCCAGTTGCTATGAGTGTTGGTATGGGCTTAAATGCTTATTTTACCTTTGCGGTTTGTGGAGCACAAAAAATTCCTTGGCAAAGTGCCTTAGGAGCAGTTTTTATTTCAAGTATTATTTTTCTTATCCTTTCTTTTACACACTTTCGCCTTTGGATTATTAGAAATATCCCTAAAGATTTGAGACTAGCGATTTGTGCAGGTATTGGCTGTTTTATCACTTTTTTAGGATTGAGTCAAATGGGGATTATTGTGCATAATAAAGATACCTTAGTGGGAATAGGAAATTTTGGAAGCTCTCATGTGCTTTTTGGAATTTTTACCCTTGCACTTATTATCTTTTTTTGGGCTATAAAACTTAAAGGGGCTTTTATTTTTGGAGTTTTAATCAGCTCAATCATTGCTTGGATTTTCCATATCGATCAAGCACAATTTCCTACTCAGCTATTCTCCCTACCTGCTTTTGACTCTACCAATGGCTTAGGGGCAATCTTTTTAAAATTAGATATCAAAAGTGCTTTAAATATTAGTATGATTCCTATCATACTTACTTTTTTCATCACTCAACTTTTTGACAGCATTGGTACTATTACTGGCGTAGGAGAAAGAGGAAAAATATTTGATGATGCTAAAAATGGTGAAAAAAAACTTGGAAAAACTTTAATGGCAGACGCTACAGGATCTACTCTTGGTTCTTTGGTTGGGACATCCACTGTAACAGCTTTTGTTGAAAGCACAACCGGAGTAGAAAGCGGTGGCAGAACTGGTCTTGCAGCACTTGTTGTGGCTTTATGTTTTATTTTAACTCTTTTTTTACTTCCACTTTTTAAAGCCATACCTGCAAATGCAATTTATCCTGTTCTTATTATGGTTGGAATTTTAATGTTTATGGAAGTTAAAAATATAGATTTTAAAGATGAGGCTATAGCGGTGGGTAGCTTTTTTACCATCATCATGATGCCACTAACCTATTCTATTACCTCGGGTTTTGCTTTTGGTTTTCTCACTTATCTACTAATAAGAGTTTTTAAACGCCAATGGGATCAAATTAGCTTAGGCATTGTTGTTTTAAGCTTGATTTCTTTAGGTAATTTTTTACTGATAGCACTACAATAAAAAGGGGATGGATGTTTTTTTATTCTTATGATTATTTTGAAGAAGACGTTAAATTTTTAGCCACACAAATAAAAAAAGAATTTAATCCCGATGCTCTTATTGCCATCGCTAGAGGCGGTATGACTTTAGGACATTCTTTAGCCGTTGCCCTAGATACTCGCAACCTTTTTAGTCTCAATTCTATACATTATGACGATACTAAAAAACTCGATACCATTGAAATTTTTAATATCCCAGATCTTAAAAATTATAAAAAAATTTTACTCATTGATGATATAGTAGATAGCGGAGAAAGCTTATCTGAAATTAAAAAAAGACTACAAGAACAATTTCCTCATATAGAATTAAAAATTGCAACGATTTTCTATAAAAAAACGGCTCTTTTAGAACCTGATTTCAAGGTTAAAGAAGCTAAAGAATGGATAGATTTCTTTTGGGATATAAAAATTAATTAATCTTTGTCGTTATTGTTTGGAGTTTTAAATTTTGAAAATTAAAATCATATTATTGTTATTATTAAGCTATTCTTTTGCGTTGGATCAAAATTTTGAAGATTTTGAGCAAGAATACAAAAGTTATCAAATCAATGATCCACTTGCAAGTTATAATAAAGCCATGACTCATTTTAATATAGCCTTATATACTTATGGATTTCGCCCTATTTTAAAGGGTTATAATGAAGTTACACCTCAGTTTTTACGCACAGGAGTAAGGAATTTTTTTGACAATTTATTTTCACCCTTACGTTTTGTTGGCAATGTTTTACAATTGAAATTTGAAAATGCCGGAGAGGAATTTAAAAGATTTACAACAAATACAATTATGGGATTTGGTGGCTTAATGGATCCAGCTAGTCAAATGGGTTTAAAAAAACATCCTGCTGATCTTGGAACCATCTTAGGACACTGGGGAGTTGGCGGAGGATTTCACTTAGTATTGCCTGTATTGGGGCCTAGTAATTTAAGAGATACTTTAACTTTACCTGCAATTTGGTATGCAGATCCTATAAGCTATATAAATCCTCAATGGGAAAGTATAGCAATCAGTGCTTATGGTTTTAGCAATGAACTTAGTTTCAAACTTGATGAAATTGATGAAATTTATTATAATTCACCAAATTTATATCCATTTTTAAGAGATGCTTACGAACAAAGAAGGCAAGAATTAAGTAAATAAGGAAACAAATGAAAAAAATTATTTTATTATTCTTTTTTTTAGGAAATATTTGGGCTTTAAATTTAAACGATATCCCAAATACTATGCAAAATAACATTGATAAAAGTTTGAATTTTTTAAAAACTCAAAAAGATAAAACTTTAGTCGCAAATGAAATTTTTAAACTCTTTGATGATATCATTGATTATAAACTTATGGCAAAACTTAGTCTTTCAAAAAACTATGATAAACTTAGCAAACAAGAGCAAGAAGAATTTTCAAAAGCTTTTGAGCAAAGTCTTAAAAAAAGCTTTACTGATAAATTAAGTCTTTATAAAGATCAAATTCTAAAAGTAAAAAATGGAGAACTTAAAAACGAAAAAAGATATTTTCTTACAACTTCTATTGTGGATAATGGAGAGGAAAAAAATATTATTTTCAAATTTTACAACAATGATAATAATTGGTTAATTTATGATGTTGATGTACTAGGGGTTAGCATCATTCAAACTTATCGCTCTCAATTTGGAGACATTTTATCGAGTGAGGGATTTAATGCTTTATTGCAAAAACTCAAAAGCATTACCATTAAATAAATGCTTTCAAAATTTTTAAAACTGATTATTTCTTACCCAAAAACTACTTTTTTGGGAACCTTTTTTATTTGTTTATTTCTTAGTTTTTTTGCTTTTAAAATAAGTGTTGATGCAAGTGCTGAAAGTTTATTGCTCGAAGATGATACCGATTTAAAAACCTTTAGAGAAATTTCAAAACATTATAAAAATGATAATTTTTTGATTCTTGCTTTTAAACCTCAAGATGAAAATCCTTTTTCAAAAACAAATTTATCTAAATTACAAAAACTTCACAATGATTTAGAAAAAGCACCTTTGATTGAACGCGTTTTTAGCATCATCAATGCACCCTTATTACAAAGCTCTGAAAACACAGATCTTAAAGAACTTTTAAAAAATATACCCGATATACAAAGCAAAGATGTTAATCAAACAAAGGCAAAAAATGAAATTTTAAACAATCCTTTTTATAAAAATAATATTATTTCAAAAAATGGAAGAATCACAGGAATTATCATTTATCTAAAAACAGATTATATTTACAATGAACTTATAGAAAAAAGAAATTTAGCTAAAAATGAAAAAGAAAAAAATGCTATTCGTTTAGCGATTAAAAAACATCAAGATCAGCAAAAAATTCTCAATAAACAAAATTTAGATTTTATAAAAAATATTATAAAAAAATACGAAACCAATCAAGATAAACTTTATCTTGGCGGTGTCAGTATGATAGCTGATGATATGATCACCTATATAAAATCCGATCTTTTAATCTATGGAGTTTCTTTAGTTTTTTTATTAGCAATTGCATTATATTATTTTTTTAGAACTTGGCGTTTTGTTCTTTTACCCCTTTTTATATGTTTTATCAGTTTGAGTGCGGCAAGTGGAGTATTTGCTCTTTTAAATTTTCAAATCACGGTTATTTCTTCTAACTACGTTGCTCTAGTTTTAATCATAACTTTAAGCGTGGTTATACATTTAATCACTCATTTTATAGAAATCTCTCAAACCTATCCTAATGCAAGAATTCAACGCCTTGTGCTTCAAACCTTACTGGCTAAAGCAAAACCTAGCCTTTATGCTATAGTTACAACCATGATAGGCTTTTTTTCCCTTATATTTTCAAATATAGAGCCTATTATAAAATTAGGCATTATGATGAGCGTGGGCATTGGTTTGGCTTTGATTTTTAGCTATTTATTTTTAGCAAGTATTCTAGTTTTACTCAAGCCAAAGCAATACCACAAAAAAGAATTTAAATTCAATCTTTTAGAATTTTGTGCAAAAATAAGTCTTGATCAAAAAAAACGTTATATCATTTATGGAATTTCTTGTATAGCGATTTTAGTATCCTTATTTGGAATTTCTAAACTAAGGGTTGAAAATTCTTTTGTGAATTATTTTAGAGATGGCAGTGAGATTAAAAAAGGATTACTTGTTATTGATAAAAATTTAGGCGGAACCTTGCCTCTAGATGTAATCATACGCTTTAAAAATAATCAAACAGCTACCAACTCAAATAAAGCCTTAGATAGTTTTGAAGATGAATTTGAAGATCTAGAGAAAAAAGATACCTATTGGTTTAATTCCAAAAAAACACGTATTGCTAAAAAAGTTCATGAATTTTTAGAACATCAAAAATTTGTCGGTTCAGTTCTTAGTTTAAACAGTCTTTTGATTTTAGGTAAAAATATCAATCATGGCGAGGATTTAGATGATTTTGCATTGGCATTTTTAAATGAAAATTTGCCTCAAAATTTCAAACAAGATCTTATTTCTCCTTTTGTCAATATAAAAAACAATGAATTAAGATTTACAATGCGTATTGTTGATTCTGATCCAAATTTAAGACGTAACGAATTTTTGATCAAGCTTAATGAAAATTTACACAAGCTTTTAAAAAATGATGATGTGCAAATACAAATCACAGGTATTATGGTGCTTTACAATAATATGCTTCAAAGTCTTTTTTCTTCGCAATTTGATACACTTGTATTTGTTATATTAGCCATTTTTATTCTTTTTATCTTTGTTTTTCGTGATTTAAAATTTTCCATTATAGCTATACTGGTTAATGTTATTCCTTTAAGTGTTGTTTTTGCCTTAATGGGGTTGTGTCAAATTCCTCTTGATATGATGAGTATTACAATAGCTGCTATTGCTATTGGCATTGGAGTTGATGATGCTATTCATTATATCTATCGTTTTAAGGAAGAAATTAAAAGCAAAAGTATTGAAGAAGCTATAATCAACTCTCATCTTAGCATAGGATCAGCACTTTACTATACTACTATAAGCATAGTATTAGGGTTTAGCGTTATGATGAGTAGTAATTTTATCCCTACAATCTATTTTGGGGTTTTAACAGTCTTTGTTATGATTTTACTTTTAAGTGGGAGTTTATTTTTACTCCCTAGTTTTTTAATCAGTATTTATTCTAAGAAAGCCAAACTTGAAAACCAACATAAATAGCATAAATTAGAACAACCGCAATCATGTATTTTATAAATTTCTTCATCTTTCTTTTTCCCTTTTAATCATTTCTAAAATAATTAAAGCAAGCTCCATAGCTTTAAATCTATGCGAAATCTTATTCTTTTGACTAGATTCAAGTTCAGCTAAAGTTTGTTCAAAATCCTTTGGAATAAAAAGACTATCATAACCAAAGCCCTTGTCTCCTTTTTCTTTATTGATGACTTTTCCATGCATACTTGCTTGGGTTACATACTCCCCATTTAAAGTTACTAAAGCAATAGCAGCTTTATAATGAGCCTTACTTTCACAAATGTTTAATTTTTTCATTTCAGAAAGTAATTTCTCTCTATTGCTTTTATCATCACCTTTAGCGCTAAAACGAGCAGAGAAAATTCCAGGTTTTCCTCCTAAAGCATCAACGCAAATTCCACTATCATCGCTTAAAACAATGAAATCTTTTTTCTGTTCTTGATTTAAAGCATTAAAAACAGCCCTAGCCTTTATTAAAGCGTTTTCTTTAAAACTTTTACCATTTTCTTCGATTTCAAAAGGCTTAAGAATATCACCAAAGGAATATAAAGAATAATCTTTAATCATGTCTTTAAATTCTAGAACTTTATGTGCGTTATTTGTTGCCAAAAGAATTTTCATACCCTATCCTTTCTTTTTTTTAGCTATGAAAACTTTGAAAAAAGTCTAGCATAATTTTTAAAAGCTTACAAGAAAAATATCCTATAAAATTAAAAATAAGTTAATCTAAATGATAGTAAAATTATCTCAATTTAAAATTGAGGAAGGTAGCAATGTTAAATAATGTTTTAGCTTTATCATTTATAATTGGAACTAGATTTTTTGGACTTTTCATTGTTTTGCCTGTCTTAAGTCTTTATACTCTAAAACTAGAACATGCAAATGAATTCTTAGTGGGATTTTTAGTCGGAATTTATTCTCTTACGCAAATGATTTTACAAATGCCTTTTGGAATTTTAAGCGATAAAATAGGTCGTAAAAAAACAATGCTTATAGGACTTTTAGTCTTTATTGTAGGTTCTTTAATTTGTGCTTTTTCTCATGATATTTACATGATGCTATTAGGCAGAATGCTTCAAGGTGCTGGGGCTATTGGCGGCGTCGCTACAGCTATGATTAGCGATTTTATCACAGAAGAAAATCGCGGTAAAGCTATGGCTATCATGGGTTCTTTTATAGGTCTTAGTTTTGCGAGTTCTATGGTTATCTCTCCTTTAATGAGTGCAAAATGGGGCTTATCTAGTCTTTTTTATTTGAGTGCAGCTTTATCGGCTTTATGTATTGTTTTACTTTATAGCGTTGTTCCAAAAGAAAATAAAATCACTCATCACAATCAAAAAACACCTTTTTTACATCTTATTAGACAAAAAAATTTAGCCCTAATGAATATTACTAATTGTATGCAAAAAATGCTTATGAGTATAGCGTTTTTAAGCATACCTATTATTTTAGTTAAACATCTAGGTTTTCATGAAAATAAACTTTGGGCTGTTTATACGCCTTCTATGATTGCGGGATTTATTGCCATGGGATTTGCCGGAAGTTTAGGAGAAAAAAAAGGATTGGCTAAGCAAATTTTATTACTTGGTGTGGTATTTTTTATTTTTTCTTATGTTCTTTTTAGTCTTTCTAACTCCATCAATCTTTTTATTGTTGCTATTGTTATATTTTTTATCGGATTTAACCTACATGAGCCTATTATGCAAAGTTGTGCATCAAAATTTTGTAAAGTCCATGAAAAAGGTGCAGCATTAGGTCTTTTTAATGCCTTTGGTTACGCAGGAAGTTTTATAGGTGGTTCTGTTGGTGGAATATTTTTACATCTTAATCAATTAAATCTTTTAACAATTATCTTAGTTGTTTTAGCTATTTTTTGGTTGATTAGTCTCTTTTTCTTAAAAAATCCATCTGAATTTAAAAATATCTACCTACCTTTAAATACATCTTTGGATTTAAAAGAATTTGGAAAAAATATAGGGGTTATAGATATTTATAAAAATTCCAAAAATTTAATTATTAAATTTGACAGTAAAATTACAAATGAAGAAAGTTTAAAAGCTAAAATTTAAAATAGAAAAAACTCGCAATTTGATTGAGAATTTTATCTTCTAATGAAGCTTGACAACGCTCTTTGTTTGATAAATAAGCTGTTCTAGCGATTAAGCTTGTTCTTTGAGTTTTACCATTTTTAATAATCTCTATATTTAATTGCATACTGTAATAATTCTCAACAAGCCATTCTCCTTGGCTTTCCAAAGGATCAAAATCATAAAAAAATCTAGCTGAAGTGCTTATCCTTTGTGCATAAGAATGTTTTTTCATATCCACAAGATTGAGATAAATTTTATATGTTGGATTTTGATTGCTTTGTTTAAGTCCTAAATTTTGCAATTTATTGGCTAATTTATACTCTAGCTCGCTTTTAATTTTACTTGGATTTTGAAAAAGAATTTCAAAAGTTTCATTAGGATGTGCTTGAAGAAATATGCCTTCATTATTAGTTTGTATAGAACTTTCAACAAAGGTAGAATTAGCACAGGCACTCATAAGGAGTGCCAAAAATATAAAAATAAAAATTTTCATTTTATGATGGTTGGTGTAGCGCTAAGCCCTAAAGCACGATATTTTTCATAAAGAGAGAATATCTGTTTTAATTCAGCATCGCTGACTTTCGGGTAGTTTTTAATATTTGGATTATAATATTTCTTTAAAATCGCTATTTTTTCATCATCATTTTTAGCTTTTTTAACTTCTTTATAAATGAGTGCTGACTTTTCAAAAGCTGATTTTCCATGCACTGGAGTTAAAATATAATTGATTTGATAATCTTTAAGCTCATCTTTAATTTGCTCTAGCTGCTCTCTACAAAAAGGACATTCTGGATCAGAGAATACATACATTGCGGGTTTATTTTTATCACCCATAGCAATCACCATCTTTTCCTTTTGTGCCACAGGTTTGGCATTTTTAGCAAAATGTTCTCTAGCTTCTTGAAATTTTTTCATTTCATATTCTTGAGCATAAGAAGTTCTTGTTTTTATATCAATAATATCAGGAACTATAATATTATCCTTTGTAAAAAGAATTTGATCTTGAGTTTGACCATCAACACTCACGCTAACAATCACACTTTCAAATCCTGTATTTCCAACTTTTTGACGATCTTTGACACTTACGGTAGCATTTGGAAACTGCATTTTGATACTTTTTGAATAAAAATCACTGATTTCACTATTGCTTGCAGCAAATAAAGATGCTGAACAAGCTAAAATTAAGCTTAATTTTCTCATTCATATTCCTTAAAAAATAAAATATAGATTTATTGTATAATGATTTTCTAAATACTTGTTTTTAAAAATCTTTTTTTCTCTTTTTTTTGTACCCTTTCATCTTTGTCTAGATACTCTAAATACGCTATTGCGTATTTTCTTGATAGATGAAAAATTTCTTTCATTTTTTGCACATCAAGCTCTGTTGTTTGTAAAATTTTCAAACATTCTTGCATCATTTGATCTAAAGCTTTTTTTTCTACAAAAAGATTATGAGAAAGTCTGATAACTAACTTTTCTTGAGTGAGTTTTTTTAAAATTTCATCACCGCTTTTTCGATCAAGATCTAAATCTTCATAAAGATTATAAGGAGCTTGTGGCTTAATGCCTTGTTTTTTTAATATTTCATAGAGTTCATTGTTGTTTCTTTGTTTGAGTTTTTCAAAGTCAATCCCTTTTTTAAAATATATTCCATTTTTAAAATCGAGCAAATTTTGCATATTTTTAAGCCCAAATTCACAAAATTCCACACTCGCCCAAGAGATTCTCAAAGATAATGAAGTCGGAGAAAACATAGCATAAGGATTTTTATCTAGTATAAAAATAATCATTTTTTTAAATTCATCCAAAGCTAAGAGATTATAAACATTGAGATTTTTTTCATCCACAAAAACCCCGTTTAATTTCTTTGCCAAATCCAAAGCTTCTTTATGAAGTAATTTAAATCTTTGATAACTAGAAAGCAAACCAAATCCCATTTTATGGATATCTTTTAAAAAACTAAAAACCGCTTTAAAGTCTCTATTTTTAAGTAAAAATAATAATTTATTTTTTAATTCTTTCTTTAAAGGCTCACTTACAGGATTTAAAATTCTACCACCCCCGACAATACGATTATTTTGAAGTAAGATAAATTTTTCATCAAAACATAAAAAAAGCTGGGTTTTAAAAACAAGATGGGCAAAAAATTCATCATTGTCTAATTCTTTTAAAATTGTAAGCTTACATTCTACACTTTTGCTTCCTACACAAAAAAGCATTTTCTCATTTTTTAATCCTCTTTTAGCTTTGATTAAAACATCGCATTCTAAAAATCCTTTAAAAATACCTTTCTTGCTTAAAACAAAACCTTTTTTCAAATCTTCATGATCACAATTTAAACTCAATGCCACACGGTTAAAAGCTCCAATTTCTTTACAATCTTGATCATGATTTTGTATATTTTTGATCAAAAGTTCTTTTTGATTATCCAAGCAAATAATTTTTTCATTAACACTGATTTTTCCCTCATTTAAACTACCTGTCACAACAGTTCCAATGCCTTTGAGTGAAAAAATTCTATCTATGTAATAGCGAAAAATCAAATCATCTTTTGCATTTTTATCTTTTAAATTTAAAAGATAATCTTTTAAAACATCGATACTAGCTTGATCTTTTATAGATGTATAAAAAACATTTAAAGGGGTAAAATTTAACTTTTTTAAAATTTCTTGCCCACGTTCCTTATAATTTTTGCATAAATCGCATTTGCTAAATACAATAATAATATCTTTAATTTCTAAGATTTCAAGCACTTCTAAATGCTCTATGCTTTGCTCTTTTAAACCTTCATTAATATCAATAACAAACAAACAAGCACTAAAACCAAATGCTCCGCTAATCATAGTTTTAACTAAATCTTTATGACCTGGAACATCGATAAAAGAAAAGTGTTTATCTTTTAATTTTAAATCCGAAAAACTTAGATTGATTGTAATTTGTCTTTCTTTTTCTTCTTTTAAATTATCTCCATCAAAGCCATTTAAAGCTTTAATTAAAGAAGTTTTTCCATGATCAATATGCCCTGCAGTTCCAATAAGTAAAGAATTCATCAATCTTCCATAGAATTAATCAATTGAATCAAAGTATCCAAATCACTTTCCCTAATCGTTCTAAAATCTAAAATAAAACTATCATTTTCAACGCGACCTATGATATTTTTTTCTCTAAATTTTTCTTGCAATATTAAAGCCTTGCCCTTAAAAGACAAAACTCGACTTTCTAAAGTTCTATCAGGCATAGAACCACCCCCGACTAAACTCTTGCTATTTTTAATTTCACTTTCAAATTTAATCCTCTGCTGCACCCACAAAGCTTTTTGCTCTATATGTTTAATATCATCGTTTAAAAGTCTTAAAGTAGTGATTTTATTATAATCTTTTTCAAGATAAGCTTTAAGCGTTTCATTAAGCAGCGCTAAAGTGATTTTATCTACTCTTAACATTCTTAAAAGCTGATTTTTTTTAATCTTCTCAATCAAATCTTTTTTTCCCAGTATAATTCCAGCTTGGACAGAACCAAAAAGTTTATCACCGCTAAAACTTAAAATATCGCAATTTTTAAGCACTTTTTTAATCATAGGTTCATTTTTTGCCAATTCTTTATTTAAATTTTCACACCACCCAGAGCCTAAATCATAATAGGTTAAAATTCCTTTTTCTTTAGCTAATTTATCAAGTTCCACAATGCTTACATCGCTTTGAAAACCTATAAGGGCAAAATTTGATTTGTGTGTTTTTAATAGTAACTTTGTATTTTCATCGATAGCTTCTTCATAGTCTTTTAAATGCGTTTTATTACTTGTTCCAACTTCTTTAAGTTTAACTCCAGCAGCCTTAATCACTTCAGGCACACGAAAACTCCCACCTATTTCGACCAATTCGCCTCTCGAGCTAATAATTTCTTCATTTAAACAAAGAGAATTTAAAATCAAAAAAACCGCTGCAGCATTATTATTTACCACTAAAGCATCTTCACACTCAAAAAGCATTTTAAGTTTCTCAAGCACTAAAGCGTAGCGACTTCCTCTTTTGCCATTTTCTAAATCAAATTCAAGATTTGCATAATTACAAATTTGATCCTTGCATTGATTAAAAATACTTTCATCAATCACACTTCTACCTAAATTTGTATGGATAATCACACCTGTAGCATTGATCACACTTTGTAAATCTTTACGCAGATATTTTTGAATTTCTGATTTTATTTTTTCTAAAAGAATATTTTTTTCACAGCTATTCTCACCCAAAGCCTTAAGATTGGCTACGATATTTTTGCAAAAATAAGCCTTTAAATAAAAAGGATATTCCTTTAAAGTTTCATCCTTGATTAAAGTTCCAATTTGTGGGAATTTTTTTATTTTGTCCATCTTAAACCTTAAGAAAATATTTGGTTATTTTAACATAAAATTTAAAAAAATATTTTTTAGAGGAAAAACTTTAATGAAAGAATTTGTTTTCATAAAAAACAAAGATTTAATCCCTTTGCCTGATGAAATTGAAATTTGGGAAACAAATAAAGATATAGAAGTTTTAATCTCTAATGATAAAAAACAAAAATCTAGCATCTACGCTCCAGAAATTAATTTTTACCTTAGAAATTCTCAAGATGATGCTTTAGAAAAGGCTAAAAATATTTTAAAACTCTATCAAATTAGAAATCATATTTATGATTTTGGACTTGATTTTGAAGAAAATAAACCCATTCAAAAACGCATTATTCTTATCGATCTAGAAGAAGAACTTGTTGATTTTTTGAAAAAAAATGATTTTAAAGTCATTGCTTTAAAAAATGAAGAAGTCAAAGGTATTTTTGGGACTATAGGAGAATTATGTGCGATAATATCCGATGAAATAGAAATTGATTTTGATATTTTAATTTTCAATCACCAATGCTTAAGAAAAGATTTTTCAAGGCAAAGTGGCTGCTATGATATGCAAAATTTCAAAAATAAAGAAGCTCTGCTTGAATTTTTAAATAGCATTATCCCAAATTACACTTACAAAAATTATTTTTCCTATGATTTAAATATATGCCAATATCATTCAAGGCGTAGTGAGCACTGTGCTAAATGTGTTGAAATTTGTCCCACAACAGCTATTTTAAAAGACGATGAAAATAAAAATCTAATTTTTTCACAAATAGATTGTTTGGAGTGTGGTTCTTGTATTAGCATTTGCCCTAGCGGATCGCTTGATAGTACTAATTTACCTAGAAACAGCTTTTTTGAAATTTGCAACTTTTTTAAAAAAAATAAAATTTTACTCATTTCAGAAAAAATTCCTCTAGAAAATTTAAATTTAGAACTTCCAAAAAATACCTTACCGCTAATCATAAAAGATGGATGGCTTACTCCTATGCATTTTTTAGCTCTTTTACAAAGTAGCGGTGCTAATATAGTCTTTTTCACTCAAACACTATCTCAAGGAAATCATGAAGCTATAGAACTTTTAAATACTTTTTTTGAGAGAAAATTTAATAAAAAAGCTATTTTTATTGCTAATGAAGAATTAAATACTCATTTAAAACAACAAGAATTTTTAGAAGATTTATATTTTGAATTTCATAATAATACTCTTAGCACAAGAGAAAATTTTTCTAAAAGAATGCAAAAACTTATACAAAATGATGATTTTGGTTCTTTAAAAAGCGGAGATTGGATAAGATATGGTAAAATAGAAATAAGTACTCAAACTTGCACCCTTTGTCTTTCTTGCGTTGGAGCTTGTAACGTAGGGGCTTTAATCGCAGATCATAAAGAAAATGCTTTAAAATTTAATGCTTCGCTTTGCACTACTTGTGGGTATTGTGAAATGAGTTGTGCTGAAAAAGATACCTTAAAGCTAACAAGAAGTGGAATGGAATTTAATCCTAGGTTTTTTGAATATCAAACGATGGCAAAAGATGAACTTTTTGCATGTATAGAATGCGGAAAAGAATTTGCTACTAAAAAAGCTGTGCAAAAAATAGCAGAACTTATGAAACCTAAATTTAAAGAAGATCAAAATAAAATTAAAACACTTTATTGCTGTGCAGAATGCAAGGCAAAAATAATGATAAAAAGTATGAGTAATTTATAAATATCGACTAAAAGTCGATATTTAATTATTATGCAAAATAAGATCTAATTTGCTCTATCCAAGCATCGATTCTTGCTTCTGTTTGATCTTCTTGATTGTCATTATCTAAAGCAAGACCTACAAATTTATCATTTACAACAGCATCACTTGCCTCAAAACTATAGCCATCAGTTGAAACCTCTCCAACTAAATTAGCACCTGCATTTTTTAAATTTTCAGCTAATTTTCCCATACCGCCACAAAAAGTATCAGAATAACTTTCGCTATCACCCATACCAAAAACAGCTACTGTTTTACCGCTAAGGCTAAGTCCTGAAAAATCAAAACCATCCCAATCATCTTGCAAATCTCCACTTCCCCAAGTTGATGTTCCACAGATTAGTTTATCATAAGAATTGATTTTAGCTGCATCAATATCTGCAATATTTAATACATCACTGATTCCCAATTTTGAAGCGATCATATTCGCTGCACCTTCGGTGTTACCCATAGCACTTCCATAAACTACTGCTACTGACATTTATTTCTCCTTATAAGTTGATTTGATATTTTATACGGAACTAATTTTACCATAGTTTTGTTTAAATCATACAAAAAATGTTTTATTTCAATAAAATGTTTAAAATTTTCATTGCGAGGGCAAACAATGTATAATTTTTCAAAATTATTTTTTTCAACAAAAGTTGATATTTTTTGAATTTCATTTTCAATTTCTAAATTATAGATATCAATTTTCTTACAAAGCGCCCAAATAGCAAATTTTTTATTTACCACAATAATATTTCCCTGCTGATCAATCATCTCATCTGGATTTTGCCTAGAAATTTTATCATACACATAATCACTAAATAAACTTTGCGCATCAAAATATAATCCATTGCGATAAAATTTTAGAATTTGATTTAAATTGTATTTTTTTAAATTTCTTGTTTGAAAAATCAATCTTCTTTCTTGAAATTCATTCCATTTAAAAATAGTTTTAATTTTTCCAAATTTTGCTTTGGAAATATCTTTTATAAAATTATCAAAAGCTTCTTGAATACTTTTGGCTTGTTTTCCATAAATAAGAGGAATTTTCATCTCATCTTCTACGCAAGAATTATATTGAATTAAAAAAGTCATTATAAGATCTTTTTTATCTAAAGAACGATAGATTTCAGGAATTATTTCTCTATTTTTTTCAAAACCAAACAACATTAAAATCCTTTAAAATCGCACATTTCTTTATTTAAATTAAAAATTTTACAATACTCGCAATACACACAATTGACACTTCTTTTAGCACAAACTAATGGAATTTTTCTTTTTTTAGCCTCGTTTTTAATTTTTCTCATGGTATTGTGATTTAAAAAACTTGTCAGCATAACTATACACTCTGTATCACAAGGAATAGGTTTGCGATTAACTCTATTTTCATTGCGCGCGTCCCAATGTTCAATTTTCTTAGCACCCAAATCATGCAAAACAGCCTTTATAGGAGTAATTTCATCCGCACCGATAACTAAAACCGACATATATCCTCCTTATATATTTTGATAATTATTATTATAATATGACTTAACTAAATTTATTTTGAAATTTATTATCAAAATAAATTTTATTTCAAAATTTGTCAATTAATTAAGTTAATTTTAATTTTTATTAGAATACAATTTATCAATTAATAAAAATTATTATTTAGGAGAAATTAAAAATGAAAAGAATGACAAATGATTTTGGAAATATTATCGCTGATAATCAAAATTCTTTAAGTGCTGGTGCAAAGGGACCTTTACTTTTGCAAGATTATTTATTGCTTGAAAAACTTGCGCATCAAAATAGAGAAAGAATTCCTGAACGCACAGTACATGCTAAAGGTAGTGCAGCTTATGGGGAAATGAAAATCACTGCTGATTTATCCGCTTATACCAAGGCTAAAGTCTTTCAAAAAGGCGAAGTTACTCCGCTCTTTTTACGTTTCTCAACAGTTGCGGGAGAATTAGGTGCTGCTGATGCTGAACGCGATGTTCGTGGCTTTGCTGTTAAATTTTATACCAAAGAAGGTAATTGGGATCTAGTGGGTAACAATACTCCAACTTTTTTTATCCGCGATGCGTATAAATTTCCTGATTTTATTCACACTCAAAAAAGAAATCCTCGCAGTAATTTAAGAAGCAACAATGCTGCTTGGGATTTTTGGACTCTATGCCCTGAAAGCTTACATCAAGTTACTATACTTATGAGTGATAGAGGAATTCCTGCAACTTATCGTCATATGCATGGTTTTGGAAGTCATACTTATAGCTTTATCAACGATAAAAATGAAAGATTTTGGGTTAAATTCCATTTTAAAACCTTACAAGGAATCAAAAATCTTAGCAATAAAGAAGCGCAAGAATTGATCGCCAAAGATAGAGAAAGTCATCAAAGAGATCTTTACAATGCTATTGAAAAAGGCGATTTTCCAAAATGGAAAGTCCAACTTCAAATTTTAGCTGAAAAAGATACAGATAAACTTGGATTCAATCCTTTTGATTTAACAAAAATTTGGCCACATAGTGTTGTTCCTTTAATGGATGTTGGAGAATTGATTTTAAATAAAAATCCACAAAATTATTTCAATGAAGTCGAACAAGCTGCTTTTAGTCCTAGCAATATAGTTCCTGGAATAGGTTTTAGTCCTGATAAAATGCTCCAAGCTAGAATATTTAGTTATCCTGATGCGCAAAGATATAGAATAGGTACAAATTATCATCTTTTGCCCGTTAATCGCCCAAGAAATGAAACAAACACTTACAATGTAGCTGGAGCAATGAATAGCGATAGCTATAAAAATAAAGAAGCTTATTATGAGCCAAACAGTTATGATGATAGTCCAAAAGAAGATAGAAGTTATCTCGAGCCTGATTTATTTTTAGAAGGATCAGCACAAAGACATGCCCCGCTTGATGAAGATTTTTACACCCAACCAAGAGCTTTATTTAATCTTATGAATGAAAACCAAAAAGAACAACTTTTTGAAAATATTGCTAATTCCATGGAAGATGTTAATGAAAAAATTATAGATAGAGCTTTAAAGCATTTTGAAAAAATTTCACCTGATTATGCCAATGGGGTTAAAAAAGCTTTAAAAAAATAATTTTTACTTACCGCCTTAGGCGGTAAAATAAAGATTATTAATTTTAAGGAAAAAAGATGACAACTCTTAGTATAGAAGAAGAAAAAAGATTTGAGCAATTATGCAATATGGCTTTTAATTTTGCTAGAAATAATGACCATAAAAATCTTAAAATAATGATAGAAGCAGGATTAAATGTCAATCTAAAAACTCATAAAGGCGATACCTTACTTATGTTAGCCGCTTATAATAACTCTTATGAAAGCGCAAAAATGCTTTTAGAAAAAGGTGCAAAGGTTGATGAAAAAAATGATCGCGGACAAACCCCGCTTGCTGGAGTTTGTTTTAAAGGATATTTACCTATGTGTAAGCTTTTGGTAGAACATGGTGCAAATATTGATGAAAATAATGGATTGGGTATGACTCCTTACACCTTTGCTTTAATGTTTGGACGCAAAGAAATTTCAGCCTTTTTGTTAAAAAATTCTAAAAAAAGTTTCTTAAAGAAAATTTCTTTTGCTGTATTGAATTTCATAAAAAGAAAATGATTATTTTTTAAACTTTTTTAAATACCTATAAACGCTAGGTTCTGAAATTTTTAAAAATTTTGCAACGATAGATACAGCACCTTTGATATTAAAAATACCCTTTTCATAAAGGGTTTTTGCGATTTCTTCTTTTTGAGTAATGCTAAGTTGATAATTTGAATTTAAATAACTCATATCAATATTTTGAGCTAAAATTTCTTCTATAGATCGACTCAACGTTTCTACATTGGCCAAACCATTAATTTCTAAATTACTGCTTTCATCTTGGTTTAGAAATTCGTCCATATCGTCTAATTTTTCTATATCTATGATTTTGCAAATTACCTCTCTTATAACGCTTGTATCATGATTTATACATAAAATTCCCACGAGTTTATCAGCGTTTTTTATAAAAAAAGTCGAACCTCTTACGAGTTTATTTTTTCCAATTAAAGCCTTATAATCATGTAAAAAATCTTTGTTTAAATAAGCTTTTTTTTGTATAAGTTCGCTTGCAAAAGCACTCAAAGGAGATTCTAGGGTTCTACCGCTAATATGATTATTTTCAATAGCAGCGATATAAGCACCTTTTTTATCTATGACATGAAAAACAACTTCGTATTGTTTGCCTAAAACTTGCCCTAAAAATTTTGTTAATTTGATAAATTGTTCCTTCTGTTTTTCATCCATAAGCTTTCCTTTAAAAAATAAATAATATTTTATTATCATAATAATAAAATATTGACAAATTATTCTTAAAATGATAATATTCTATTATAACAATAATAATTTAATACTCAAGGAGAAAAAAATGTCAAATTATCCAAAAGCTATTGGACCTTATTCAGCTTATAGAGAGGCTAATGGGTTGTTATTTATTTCAGGACAACTTCCTATAAATCCTAATTCTGGAGAAATAGAAAGTGAAGATATAAAAGAACAAACCAAACAATCGTTAAAAAATATTGGAGCCATTTTAGAAGAAAATGGAATTTCTTACGATAAAGTATTAAAAACAACTTGCTTTTTAGCTAACATCTCAGATTTTACTGCTTTTAATGAGGTTTATTCTGAATTTTTTCAAGCTCCCTATCCTGCAAGAAGTGCGTTTGCAGTTAAAGATTTACCAAAAGGAGCAAAAGTGGAGATAGAAGTTATCGCTTTAAAAGGATAAATATGCTAGGTCTTGGTTTTTCACTTTTAAGTATTTTTTTACTTATTTTCATGCTTTATAAAAAAGTCAATGCCCATATGGCATTGCTTTTAAGTGGATTTTTTTTACTTGGCATAACAACAATTACTTCGTTTTTAATCCGTATATTTCCAGAATCAAATATTCAAATAAGTTATCCTCACATTTATACTTATTTAAAAAGTATAGATTTTTATAAATTAGGGCACCCTATCCTTGAAAAAGGATCTTTAAATTTAGGTTTTTTTAATATTTTTGAAGTTTTTAATCAAACTTTATCAAGCACTTTAGCAGGTCTTGGGCTTACTTTGATGTGTATAGCAGGTTTTTCTGCTTACATGGATCATGTTGGTGCTTCTTATGCTCTTTTTAAAGTTTTTGAAAAACCATTAAAAATGGTAAAATCACCCTATATTTTGCTTATACTTGCATATTTTATTTCTCAATTTTTGGTTCTTTTTATACCTTCTCATGCTGGTTTAGCGCTTTTGTTAATGGTAACTATGTATCCGATATTGGTTAGAACGGGAGTTTCCAAACTTTCTGCTTTAAGCGTCATTGCAATTTGTCAATATATCGATCATGGGCCTGGAAGTAGCAATGTCATCATGGCTTCAAATGTAGCTAAGATCGATCCTGCATTCTATTTCGTTCATTATCAGCTTCCCACAACTTTACCCATCATTATAGCTGTAGGAATTTCTATTTATCTTTGCAATTATTTTTTTGATAAAAAAGAACATTTTGTTTTCGATCCTAAAAAAGTTGAAGAAGAACTTAACGAAAATAAAGCAAAAGAAGTCAAAAAACCACCTAGAATATATGCTCTTTTACCTATCGTACCTTTAATTTTAATCCTAGGTTTTAGCTCTGTACTTGATAGTATTTTGGCTTTATTACAAATTCATTATCAATCAAGCATTAAAATCAATGTTTCTGTTGCTATGATGATTTCAACTTTTATAGCTATTGTTTTTGAGATGATACGCTATAAAAGCGTTATTGAAACTTTAAATTCAATAATGATTTTCTTTAAAGGCATGGGACATTTGTTTGTGATTACAGTTTCGCTTATTGTTTGCGGTCAAGTATTCGCTAGCGGACTTTTATCGGTTGGTTTTGTAGATACTTTGATAGAAATTTTAAAAAATGCAGGTTTTGGAGCACTAGCTATTATTGTTGTTATTTCTATACTTCTCGCTTTTTGTGCTTTTTTAATGGGGTCTGGAAATGCGGCATTTTTCAGTTTTGCTTCACTTATCCCAAATATAGCAAAGCATTTTGGAGTTGAAACCATTTCCATGATAGCGCCTATTCAAATCATGACAGGTTTTGGAAGATGTGTCAGCCCTATTGCTCCTGCAATTTTAGCTATATCTGCCATGACAAAAGTTAGTCCCTTTGCAGTGATAAAAAGAACAGCTATTCCTATGCTAGTAGCAAGTATTGTAAATATCATAATGACTTATATTTATCTTTAAAAAGGAGAAAAAATGAAACCAAAAACTAAGTTAATCCATCAAGGAAGAGGCGATCAAAATGCTGAAGTAAGATCAGTAAATCCAACTTTAATGCGTGCATCGACTATACTTTTTAAAGATCATGCAACTTGGCAAAAATATAGAGAATTAAGAAAAACTGAAAGAGTTTTAAGCTATGGAGCAAGAGGTACAGCTACTAATTTTGAACTTGAAAAACTCATTTGCGAATTAGAAGGTGGTTATAGAGCTCAGCTTTTTCCTACTGGACTTGCAGCCTTGGCTATGGTACTTTTAAATTATGCAAGTAAAAACGCACATTTTTTAATTACGGATGCAATTTATGGACCGGTTAGAACCATTTGTGGCAAATTTTTAGAAAAAATGGGAGTTGAGGTTGATTTTTTAAAGGCTGATGCAAGTGATGTGGAAGAAAAGATTAAAACCAATACTAAACTTATTTTATGTGAAAGTCCAGGATCTATACTTTATGAAATCATTGATTTGCCAAAGCTTTGTAAAATCGCACATTCTCATAATATCCCTGTTGCCATTGATAATACTTATTCTAGTGGATATTTTTTAAATCCTTTAGAACTTGGAGTTGATATTTCTGTTATCGCAGCAACAAAATATCTAAGCGGACATTCAGATGTTACCATGGGTATAGTAGTTTGCAATCAAAAAGAATGGAAAAATTTCAACGAGCTCCCAGAAGCTTTTGGTTTTACTACAAGTCCTGATGATGTGTATCTAGTACTTAGAGGCATGAGAACTTTAGATGTGAGAATGAAAGCCCATGAAAAAAGTGCTGATGAAATAGTTGAATTTCTAAAAACTAGAAAAGAAATTAAAACTATTTTTTATCCAAAACTTAAATCTCACCCAAATCATGAAATTTTTATGCGCGATCATAAAGGAAGCAATGGAATGATCACTATAGAATTCAATGATGGATATAATCAAAATGATGCCATTGCTTTTGTGGATTATTTAAAATATTTTTCTATAGGAGCAAGTTGGGGTGGATATGAAAGCTTAGCTACGGTAACAACCCCTCCTAGAACCGCAAGTGATTGGAGTAAGAGAGGTCCATTTGTGAGATTTCACATAGGATTAGAAGATGCTAAAGATCTTATAGCTGATTTAGAACAAGCTTTTGAAAAAATTAAAAAGGAGAAAAAATGACTGGAATAAGTGTATTTGATCATAAATTATTAGCAGACTCTTGGAGTACTCAAGAAATGCGTGCTGTTTTTTGCGAAGAAAATCGCATTCAAAAATGGCTTGATGTTGAAGCAGCTTTAGCAAAAGCTCAAGCAAAACTTGGAATCATCCCTAAAAAAGCAGCCGATGAAATTGCTAAAAAAGCATATTATAAATTTATGGACATGGAATTTATTTTTGCAGAATTTAAAAAAACAAAGCATCCCCTAGTCCCTACAGTAAGAGGTTTAGAAAAAGCTTGTAAAGATGATTTGGGCGAATTTGTTCATTTTGGAGTTACCACCCAAGACATCATTGATACAGGCATTGTATTGCAATTTAAAGAAGCCATGCAAATTATTAAGCAAGAATTAAAAGCTATTGCAAAAGCCTTAGTAAAACTTGCTAAAACTCACAAAAATACTGCGATGATGGGAAGAACTTTGGCTTTGCAAGCCTTACCAATAACCTTTGGACACAAGGTTTCTATTTGGCTTAGCGAACTTGATCGTCATTTTGAAAGAATATTAGAACTTGAAAAAAGACTTTATGTTGGAAGTATCGTAGGGGCTGTTGGAACTAAAGCAAGCTTAAGCGAAAAGGCTAATGAAGTTGAAAAACTAACTTTAGAAAATTTAGGTCTTTGTGTGCCAAATATTTCTTGGCAACCTGCACGCGATCGTTTTATAGAATTAGGATATGTTTTAGGTAACATCAATGCAACTTTCAATAAAATCGCTCATCAACTTCTTATACTTTCACACAATGAAATTGATGAAGTAGCAGAACCTTTTGGAAAAGGTCAAGTAGGATCTAGTACTATGCCTCATAAAAGAAATCCTGCAGTCAGCGAAAATGCTGTTACGGTAAGCAATGCTTTAAAAGCAAATTTAGCCATACTTAGCGATATAGAAAGACACGAACACGAAAGAGATGGGCAGGTTTGGAAAATGGAATGGAAGCTTTTGCCTGAAATGTTTTTAATGCTTTCTGTAGTTTTAGCTAATATGAAATTTGCTTTAAGTGATTTAGAAGTTAAGAAAGATAAAATGCTTAAAAATTTAAATACTCTTCATGGTTTTGTTTTAGCAGAACGTGTTATGTTTGCTCTAAGTGATCACTATGGCAAACAACATGCCCATGAAATCGTTTATGAAAACGCTATGTTAGGTATCGAAAAACAAAAAACCTTCAAAGAAGTTTTACTAGCCGATAAAAGAGTTTCTAAGGTTTTAAAAGAAAAAGAAATTGATGCTTTGCTTGACGCAACTACTTACGTAGGTTATGCACCAAAACTTGTGGATGAATTTTTAGCAAAAATCAAAAATAGTGCTATTTTGAAATAGGAAAGCAAATGTTTTATAGTGAAAAATTAGCTGAATTTATTATGAAATTACATTTTGATGATATACCTCAAAATGTAATTTGCAGAGCTAAAGAACTCATGCTTGATAGCTTTGGGACAGCCTTAGCTGCCCACAAAGAAGAATGTGTTTTAAATGCTTTAAATGCTTTAAAAACCGAAGGAAATACGACCGTTTGGGGACAAGAGCAAAAAATAGATGCCATTAATGCAGCCATGCTTAATTCAATCGCTTCCCATGCTCTTGATTTTGATGATACTCACACAGAAGCGATTTTACATGCTAGTGCTTTTTTAACTCCACTTTGCTTAAGCTATGGTTTTAGTGTTTGCAAAGACGCAAAACAAATTTTAAAAGCTTTTATTATTGGTTGGGAAATAGCCGCTAGAGTGGGTATCGCAAGTAAAGGAAGTTTTCATAAACGTGGTTTTCATACAAGTGCTATTGCTGGAATTTTTGGAAGTGTAAGTGCAAGTGCGGTTTTGCTAAATTTAAACAAGGAGCAAATTATCAATGCCTTGGGTCTTGCTGGAAGTTTTGCAAGTGGAGTGAATGAATTTTTATCCAATGGATCTAATTCTAAAGTTTTACATTTAGCAAATGTTGTAAAAAATGGTATTTTGGTTGCAAATTTAGCTAAAAATAATATGAGTGGGCCTTTGAGTATTTTTGAAGGAAGAGATAATATTTTTAAATGCTTTGGCATAGAAGAAAACTCAGATAAAACAGAACTTGATAAAGCTTTAGGTCAACTTTGGCAGATCATGCAAGTTTCTATCAAACCTTATCCAAGCTGCCATTTTACGCATGGTTTTATTGAGTGTGCTATTTCTTTAAAAAATGATGGTTTAAAAGCCGATGAAATAAAAAATATCCATTGTTTTGTTGATGAGGTTCCTATTTCTTTTGTTTGTGATCCAATTGAAAAAAAATATCAACCAAAAACTGCCTATGAAGCTAAATTTTCCTTACCTTTTTTAATGGCTTTAGGTTTTTTTGATGGTAAAATTACATTAAATTCTTATGAAAATTTAACGCGTAAAGAACTTATAAATTTTGCACAAAAAATCACTTATGAGAAAAAACAATCTACAGGATTTCCAAAATATTTTCCAGGACATATAAAAGTAACTTTGCAAAATGGACAAGTCATTCAAAAAGATGTTTTTATTAATAGAGGAAATTTTGATAACCCTTTAAGCTTTGAAGAATTAAAAGAAAAATTTTTAAACAATGCCAAAATGAGCCTTACAGAAGAAAAAGCTCATAATGTGCTAAAACAAATTATGAATTTAGAAAATCAAAAAGATTTTACACTCTAGTTAAAGGCTTTTGTTTAAAAAACAAAAGCCACTTATAGATTAACAATTTTTGGATTGTTAAATTCTAGCACATCCTTAACGCTCTGTTCAAAAGCTTTTAAAACACTAAAAGCAATGCCTTCAAAATCAAGCCCACCGCAAAGATAAATTAAAGGCATACGAAAAGATTTACTTACATCAAGCTTAGGTTTTTCACCACTTAAATTTAATTTAAAATCATAAGGACTAGCGTGTTTAAAAGTATAATTTTGCGCTGCATTTAAAAAATCTTCTTTATTTTTTAAAAACTCTCCCTTAGCTAAAATAAAATTAATTTCAAGGTATTTCCAAAAATCACTTGAAATATTTGAGCTTTCGTCAAAATTTTTCTCTATAAAGGCATAGTTTGCTTCAAAACTTTTTTTATAATTTTCAACCAATAAAGCTCCTAATTTATTTTTAGCTATATTTTGCAAAATTAGCTTTATATTGGTTTCAAATTCAAAATCTATACTCGATAAAGTCTTGATTTGCTCTTCTAAAATAAATTGAGTTGAGAAATCTTTATTTTGCAATTTTGCATAAGAAAAAATGTTTGCCATAGGTTTTTCATAATTGCCGAATTCATCCCAAAAATTCTTTTCACTACATGCGATACAACCATGCCCAGAGGCAACTGGCCAAGAGGTTTTAGAATTAAATTTCACTTTTGGACAATTATTGTAAGTATAAGGACCCTTGCAACCTATTTTAAAAAGACAGGCTCCATTTTTAGCTGCTTCATCATCAAAATGTTCTGCAAAAATTCCGCTTTCAAATTTAGCTTTTCTTTCACACATATCATGCAAACATTTACCATATGCCCATACAGGACGATTTTGCTCATCTAATTCCGGAAGAATTCCAAAAAGTGCAAAAAATGCCAAATTTGCAACAATATTTACATCGCTTGGAGGACATCCTGGGATATTAACCACTTTTTGAGTTAAGACTTCAGAAATTCCACAAGTCTTACTAGGATTTGGATATGCGGCTTGAATCCCTCCATAAGAAGAACAAGTTCCAATTGCATAAATAGCCTTAGCTTTTTTAGCTAATTTTTGTAAAATTTCATAACCACTTTCAGCGTTAGCACCTATAGTTAAGAAAAAGGTATCAATCGCAGCAACTCCACCTTCAACAGCCAAAAGAAAATCTTGATCTAAAATATCTTCTATAAGTTCTTCGGCTTTTGTTCCATTTGCAGCCATCAAAGTTTCGTGATATTCTAAAGAAAAAAAATCAAATATAAATTCATCAAAACTCGGTAATTCAGAACGCAATAAACTCTCACTGCAACCGGTGCACTCACAAAGATGAAGCCAAACTACTTTCATTTTTGGAGCGATTTCAAAAAATTGTTTAGCCAAAGATGGAATTTCATTTCCTAAAGATAAATGCTTAACAATAGTTTTTACACTTTCTTCATTGATAATCTTCTCATCTTTTAAACCTGAATTTTCAATTTCAACTATACGATTTTGAAGTATTATTTTTAATTCTTCATTGCTAAGCTTTGCCATGTTTTATCCTTTTATATTATCCCAGCAAAGAACAGTATTACCCTGTTCATCTTTTTCAACATCACCCATTCCCATAATATTATATCCTGCATCTACATAATGAATTTCTCCACTAACCCCACGAGATAAATCGCTGAGTAAATACATCGCTGAATTTCCAACATCTTCTATACTAACATTGCGTTTTAGTGGTGCATTGACTTCATTATATTTTAATATCATTCTAAAATCCCCTATTCCACTAGCGGCTAAAGTTTTTATAGGACCTGCTGAAATAGCATTTACACGAATTCCTTTAAGACCTAAATCTCTTGCTAAGTAACGCACAGAACTTTCAAGTGCTGCTTTTGCTACACCCATAACATTATAATGCGGTACATATTTTACCCCGCCAAGATAACTTAAAGTCAAAATAGAAGAATTCTCATTCAAAACGGGTAAAACCGCACGGGTTAAAGAAAGTAAAGAATATACAGAAGTTCCCATTGCTATATCAAAAGCTTCTTTTGAAGTTTGTAAAAAATCATTTTCCAAAGCTTCTTTAGGAGCGTAAGCAACTGCATGCACAAGAAAATCAATATTTCCCAAATCTTTTTTAATTTTATCTCCGATACTAGATAAATGTTCTTCATTATTAACATCAAGTTCATAAACAAAATGAGAACCAAGTTCTTCAGCAATAGGCTCTACGCGTTTTTTCAAGGCATCGTTTAAAAAAGTAAAAGCTAAATCTGCACCTTGTTCGCGACAAGCTTTTGCTATACCATAAGCAATTGATTTATTGTTAGCAACTCCTACAATCAGACCTTTTTTACCTTTCATTATCATCTTTTATCCTTTGATTAGTTTTATAAAATTCTCAACCTTTAAAGCAGCAGAGCCTATCAAAACTCCTCCGCATTCTTTAATACTTAAAATTTCTTTTATATTGCTTTCATTCACGCTTCCACCATAAAGCAAAGGTGCTTGAGTTAAAGTGGCTAAATACTCAAGAACACTGCTAATATCTTTAATATCTGCACTTACTCCTGTTCCGATAGAATAAATAGGCTCATAAGCGATGATTAAATTTTCATATTTTAAATCAATTATATCAAGCTGGGATTTTAAAAATTCCAAGGTTTTACCTGAATTTTTTGTTGTTAAATCCTCTCCTATGCAAAAAACTATCTTAAAACGATGCTCTTTTGCAAAGTCAAACTTAGTTTTTATCAAAGCCTCATCTCCTAAAATTCGTCTTTCAGAATGCCCGATTAAAACACATTTAATGCCGAATTCGTCTAAATGCTCTTTTCCAAGTTCGCCTGTAAAAGCTCCATTAACACAAGGATAAAAATTTTGTGCTCCTTGTATAAAGTTGGTTTGAAACTCCAAAAAAGCAATACTAGGTGGAAAAACGATAATATCATCACATTTTGCACCCATGGTCTTATTTAAGACGTCAGCATAATTTTTAAAACTTGCCCTAGTATGATTACACTTTAAATTTGCAGCAAAAATCATTTAATTCTCCTTTGCTCTTAAAACCTTAATACCTGGAAGTTCTTTACCCTCTATAAGCTCAAGAGAAGCACCTCCACCTGTTGAAATAAAAGTCATTTCATCCGCATCACCAGCACGTGCAACCACATCAGCCGTATCTCCTCCGCCTACAACAGAAGTAGCGTGTCCCTCGCTGATGTAATGACTCATTTTTATACTGCCTTTTGAAAATTTATCAATTTCAAAAACACCCATTGGGCCATTCCACCAAATTGTTTGTGCATCAGAAATCGCTTCTTTAAAAAGCCTTACGCTAGCAGGTCCGATATCTAGTCCCATCCAACCGCTAGGAATTTCTTGAACGGGTGAAAATTTCATAGGCGCTTCTTGAGAACAAGAAGGAGCGGCAACAACATCTACAGGTAAATAAATTTTCACTCCTAAATTCTTGCCCTTAGTTAAAATTTTATGCGCTTCTTCTAAAAGCTCTTCTTCTAAAAGCGAATTTCCCACATCATATCCTAAAGCTTTTAAAAAAGTAAAAGCCATACCTCCGCCAATAATCAGCTTATCAACCTTAGGAAGCAAATTTGTCAAAGCTTGTAATTTTCCACTCACTTTAGAACCCCCTACGACTGCAACAAAGGGACGTACTGGACGTTTAATCAAATTGATCGCAAAGTCAATTTCTTTTTGGAGTAAAAATCCCGCTCCTTTATGATCTTCATCAAAAAATTCAGTGATAGCTTCAACACTCGCATGTGCTCTATGGCAAACCCCAAAGGCATCATTGATATAAATTTGTGCCATAGAAGCAAGCTCTTTGGCTAAATTTTTGTCGTTTTTAGTTTCACCTTTTTCAAAACGTAAATTTTCAAGCATTAAAATTTGACCCGCTTTCAAGGTAGAAACTTTGTTTTTTGCATCATCTCCGATAACATCTTTAGCCATTATGATTTCTTTATCCAAAAGCCTTGATAATCGCTTAGCAATAGGATCTAAAGAATATTTAGAATTAAGTTCTTTTGGGCGGCCTAAATGTGAAGCTAAAATAATACTACAACCACGATCTAAACAATATCTAATAGTAGGAATAGCTGAACGAATACGTCTATCATCTGTAATATTTAAAAAATCATCTTGAGGAACATTAAAATCACATCTTATAAAAACTTTTTTATGATCTAAGTCAAGATCTTTAATAGAAATAATGCCATTCATTTTAATTCCTATTTGCAATATAAACGGCCATATCAACTAAACGACTTGAATAACCCCATTCATTATCATACCAAGCAATCACTTTTATCAAATCATCTGCTATAACTTGAGTCAAATCACTGGCTACAATCGCACCATAAGAACAAGTGATAAAATCACTTGAAACACGCTCTTCATCATCCACCATTAAAAGACCTTTTAAATTTGAATCCGAAGCCTTTCTAAAAGCGTCATTAATTTCTTCTTTTTTAGCTTTACGATCAAGCAAAACAGTTAAATCAACGCTTGATACATCAACAACTGGAACACGCATACTTTGGCCATGAAGCTTTCCATCAAGCTCTGGCATAACAAGTTTCATGGCCTTAGCAGCGCCTGTAGAAGTTGGGATAATATTTTGCGCTGCAGCACGTGAGCGACGCTTATCTCTAGCTTTAGCATCAATAATACTTTGTCCATTAGTATAAGCATGTATAGTTGTCATAAGGCCTTTTTTGATCCCAAAATTATCTTGTAAAACTCTACAAACTGGCCCTAAGCAATTTGTAGTACAACTTGCATTGGAAATAATTTTTTCGCCGTGATAAAGATCAGAATTAACACCTAAAACATAAGTAGGGGTATTATCCTTTGCGGGAGCACTCATTATAACTTTTTCTATGCCCATGTTTAAAAATTCTTGACATTTTTCTGTTGTTAAATGCGCTCCTGTGCATTCTAGAACAATTTGGGCTCCATATTTTGCAAAATCAAGATCTTTAACACTGCGACTTTTAAAAACCTTGATTTTTTTATTATTGATTATTAAATCATCACCTTCGCTTTCTACACTTCCTTTGAATTCTCCATGGACCGTATCATGTTTAAAAAGATATTTTGCAAGCTCTATATCGGTAGTATCGTTAATCGCTACAAGCTCTATATCATTCCTTTGTAAAATTATCCTCGCAACGCATCTGCCTATGCGTCCAAAACCATTAATAGCAACTTTTACGGCCATTTTATTTTCCTTTGCAAATTTTTTATGTTAATATTCTACTAAAAAAAGGTTAAAAAATAGATGAAAATCGCACTTTTTGGGGGCAGCTTTGATCCACCGCACAAAGGGCATGATGCTGTCATAAAAGAAGCTTTAAAAACCATTGACATTGATCAATTAATTATCATGCCAACTTTTATTAATCCATTTAAAAAAGGATTTTTTGCTGATGAGGAAAAAAGATTAGAATGGGTGATCAAACTATGGGGAAATTTAGACAAAGTAAAAATTTGTGATTTTGAAATCAAGCAAAAACGCCCAGTTCCAAGCATAGAAAGTGTAGAATATCTTTATAAAATTTATAAGCCAAGTCAATTTTATTTTTTAATTGGTGCTGATCATTTAGAAAAACTCCATCTTTGGCATCAATTTGAAAAATTAGCTTCTTTGGTTGAATTTGTCATCGCTAAACGAGATAATATAGAAATTCCAGAACAATTTAAAGATTTAAAAACCGATATTAAAATAGCCTCTTCGTTTATAAGAAACACCCTAAATACTGATGAAGTGTGTGAAAAAATTAAAGATGAAGTGCGAAATTATTATAAAAAATTTCAAAAAAATTGATACAATTTCAAAAAATTAAAGGAAAAAAATGCAAGAAAGAATTGATTTAATTGTTAAAATTTTAGATGAAAAAAAAGCAGAAGATATAAAAACTTTTGATATGAGCAAAGAAGAATATTTTGTAAAATACGTTATTATAGCTGCAACCTTGGGAGAAAAACACGCTTTATCTTTAATTGATGAGCTAAAAACCAAACTCAAAAGCAAAGGTGAAGAATTTTTAAATATAGACAGTAGTGAAGAATGGAGTGTGATTGATTTGGGTGATATTTTAATCCATCTTTTAACACCTGAACATAGAGGAATTTATAATATAGAAGAATTATTAGAAAGTTTGAAAAAAAATAAAACTAATTAAAACAAACATTCTCTATGATTTTTAAACCATAGAGAATAAATTTTCAAATCAAAGATGATCAATATATTCTTCAATTTCTTTTTTAATTTGATGTTTTTGCTCTTTTAAAGCCTTTTTCTTAGCCTTATACTCAACCTTACTCATATAATCCTTTTTTTCGTCTAAAGCATGAAGTTCTTTTTCTATTTTTTCCACTTCTTGCTCTTTTAGCTTTTTAGCCTCTAGCTTTTTATCGTAAAAAAGAGGATCTTTACTGCAGTCATTTTTAACTTCTTTTAAAGCAAGCTCTAGGCTTAATTTTCTCGCATTATCATTATGAATTTTTGCAAATTCTATTTCTTTATTGATGCGTTCTATTTTTTTATCGCATTCATTTGCAAACGCCATAGTGCATAATGCGGCTATTAAAATCCATATTTTTTTCATCAATCACTCCTTAAAATAAAATCTCAAATACTACTTAATTAACTCTTAAGTTTGGCTTTTATTTGATTAAACAAATTCATTACTTTATCTTGAAGTTCATTTGCTTGCTCTAATGAATTTGCTTCAAAACGAGTGATAAGATATGCACTTGTATTAGACGCTCTAAGTAAGGCCCAACCATAGCCAAAATCAATTCTTGCTCCATCAATTTCACAAAGACTTTTTACACCCTCTAAGGCACCTTTTTCAACTGCTTTTTGAAATTCGCTAACGATTTGAAATTTTTCTTCTTCATTTACTGGAATTTTAATTTCTGGCGTAGTGTATAATTTAGGCAATTCTTTAATCATACCCTCTAAATCAAAACCTTTATAAACAAGTTCTAAAGCTCTTAAAAAGGCGTAAATTCCATCATCATATCCAAAATATCTATGCTTGAAAAATATATGTCCGCTTACTTCTGCAGCCAAATCAATATCTTTTTCTTTCATCATTTTTTTAATATTTGAATGTCCAGTTTTTCCCATAAAAATAGTTCCAAATTTGGCAACCTCATCAAAAAGATTTTTGCTGCATTTTACTTCTCCTAAAATTCTAGGATTTGGGATATTTTTAGCAAATAAATAACAAAGCTCATCCCCGCAAAAAATATGAGTTTTGCTTAAAGCCACTATTCTATCGGCATCGCCATCAAATGCAAAAGCAAGTCCATAATCTTCATTTTGACTTAAGAAATTTTTCACAGCCTCTAAATTTCGCTCTTCTGTTGGATCAGGATTATGGTTTGGAAATTGTCCATCAGGATTGGCAAACATAAGATGGGCTTTTAAATTTAAAGCTTTTATTAGCGGCTCTATCACAACTCCAGCTGCTCCATTGCTACAATCAATAGCAAATTTATAGTGAAAATCTTTTAAAAAACTAAATTGCTTAGTCATAAATTCCACATAAAGACTTAAAATATCGTATGACTGTGTATCAAAATTATCTTCTATTTCATCATCTAAATGCTTATAGACTTCTTTAGAAAATTCTTTTAATTCAGTTCCAAAAAAACTTTCCTTACCTATGGTAATTTTAAAGCCATTATATTCTTTTGGATTGTGTGAAGCTGTGATCATGATATTTGCATCAAATTTCAACCCCTCATAAAGACTAAAGTACCCGAGTGGAGTTGGAACAAGTCCTATATTATAAACTTTAATACCGGCTTTATTTAATCCACTAACCAAATATCCAAAAAGTTCTTTAGCACTATACCTTGCATCATAACCCACACTTACATTTTTACAAGATCTTTTAAGCATAGTCTGACCCAAACAATAACCTATCGCCTTAACGCTTTTTTCGTGAAGTTCCTTTCCATAAAGTCCGCGTATATCGTATTCTCTAAAAATCACATCAAGCATATGCAAATCCTTAAAATAATTAAAAAATTTTTCAATATAATAAATTTTAACTATTAAGATAAAGAAAATTTTGATACAATTTTACATTAATTTCACTAAATAAGGAAATTTTTATGGATGAAGAATTAGAAAACGAAGAAGGTAAAAAGAAAAAAGGCGGAATGCTTGTTATTATCATAGTTGTTTTACTTTTTGTATTGCTTTTAAGTATTATGGGTGTTATAGCTTGGCTTATTTCAAGTAGCTCTAGTGATGAAACAAAGATCAAAGAAGCTCCTAAAGAAGAGGTTAAAACAAATAAAACAAAAAATTCAGTTCCAACTCAACGCGGTAGTGATTATGCTAATATAGGTCCTATGTATCCTCTTGATCCTTTCACGCTAAATCTCTTAAGCGATAGCGGCTCAAGATACGTAAAATGCACAATAGAGCTGGAACAAAATAGCGAACTTTTAAAGCCTGAACTCGATAAAAAAGTGCCAGTTATTCGTGATATTATCATTAGAACCTTAACTTCAAAAACATTTGAAGAAATCAGCACTCAAAAAGGAAAAGAACGTTTAAAAGATGAATTGGTGGGTAAAATCAATGAAATTTTAACCGATGGTTTTATTAAAAACGTTTATTTTACAGATTTTGTTGTGTCTTGATGCGTGTAGGTTGCGATATTGTTGCTATTAGCAGAATAGAAAAAATTTATCAAAGGCATGAAAAAAATTTTTTAGATAAATTTTTAAGTCCCAAAGAGCAATTATTGATCAAAAGTCCTGCAAATTTAGCAGGACTTTGGGCAGCAAAAGAAGCGGCCAGTAAGGCTTTAGGGACTGGAATTTGCGGTCTTTGTGGATTTTTAGATATAGAAATTGACAAAGATGAAAGAAATGCTCCCAAACTTCAATATTCTAAAAAAATTATGGATCATTTTTGCGTCAAGCAAACATCTCTTAGCATTTCACACGATGGTGGTTTTGCCATTGCTATCGTTGTCTTAGTTTAATTTCCTATAGTTTGTTTATCTAAATTCTTTGAAAGTATAAAATCAACAACTGGTTGCTCTCTTTTATTAGCCCTTTTGCAATGATCTTTTTGAAAAAAATCCGTAATCTTAATGACTATTCTAGCCCACTTTTTATGGTTTCTTTCTCTCCACGCATGAGAAGACACACTCTCCCAAGCATAACCATTAAACAAACTTGCATTAACAAAATGATCAAGCGCCCTTACGCCTTGTCTAGCGCGTGCGGTATTAAAAAAAATTCCCACAATTACAATAAAAATATAACCTAAAACCGCTAAAGGAACAATAGCACAAAGCAATAAAGTTCCCGCTAACTTCTCTCTTAAACTCCCTTTAATTTTATGCTTAAAATGAAAAAAAATCGCTCGATTTCTATTTTTCACCCTTAACATCCCTTTTGCTAAATTTAATTCTCATCCCATTTGCCGATCTAATGGTCAAGCGCCCTACCACATCAGGAATAAAACCTTCTTCTAATTCTAATTTATAAGTTTTTAAAATATTAGCTAAAATCAAAATAGCCTCTTGCATTGCAAAACCTTGCCCTATGCAAATTCTCTCTCCCATACCAAAAGGCAAATATGCATCTTTTTTATATTCTTCATCAAAACGCGAAGGATTAAAGTCATTAGGATTTTGCCAAAAACTTTCATGGCGATGTATAAGCCATGGTGCTATTACAACTCCTGATCCTTTTTTAATGGTTTTATCTCTTACAATGGTGTCTTTATTGGCTTCTCTTGCAAAAAATCCCACAGGAGGATAAAGTCTTAATGACTCTTTAAAAATATTAGTCAAATATTTAAATTGTTTCAAATGCGAAATCTCAATAGTATCATCTTTTAAAATTTCAATAATTTCTTCATAGGCTTTTTGCTGTTCCTCAGGATAAAGGCTAAGTAAGTAAAGCGTCCAAGTTAAAGAACTAGCCGTAGTTTCATGACCTGCTAAAAAAAGCATAGCCACTTGATCTAAAATTTCCTCAAATGAAAAACGCTGATTGGTTTCTGCATCAACCACCAAAAGCAAAGAACTTAAAATATCTTCAAATTTTCCCAACTCTCCTGAACTGACAGCCTCATAGCGGGGCTTTATAATATCGCTTAAAACTTGTCTTATGGTATCTCCTGCTTTCGCTCGTTTGCGATCTCCTAGAATATAAGAAAGCCATTTTGGAAAATAAAACATGCGGCGCATAGCCGTATGCACACTTTGTTCTTGAAAAATCACAAAAGCATCAAGAATTTTTTTACCTTTTTGCGCATCAAGTTTAGAAGACATGATAGTGCGAAAAATAACATCAGCTGTAACAAAAGTCATAGCTTCATCCACTTCAATCACTGAATTATCCGGATATTTACCAAAACGCTCCATCATATCTGCTACAGCTTCACTCATGAGATTAAAAACTTTATTGATGCGTGTCATTTCAAAACTAGGTCTTAAAAGCTCACGTTGTTTTTTCCAAACCTCTCCGTTGGTTGTAAAAATACTTTCTCCCAAAAGCGGACTTAAAAGCTCATGCAAAAAGGCACTTTTTGGAAATTCCTTAACCTCATCAACCATCATTCTTTTTACTTCTTTGGTATCATTGATCACATAAAGATCAAAATTAGGCATTTTAACATAGCCTGTTTGCATTTTATAGCTACGCTCATAAAGCCCATCAAGCCAAGATCTACGCTTAAGCAAAAAGGTTAAAAAAGTTGAAGCCTTATTTTTATAAGGTTTTGGGTAGAAAGGACACCTGCTCATATTTTTATTTCCTTTTCTAAAAATTGAGATGACAAAACAAAATTAAAAAAATCGTAACTGCCCTTAATACTTGGACTATAAAGATATAAAAAATGTGCTTTGTTTTTATCTTTTTTGATTTTTTTATATTCATTTTTTTCATACAAAGTATGAAATTTAGCGCTTAAAAAATGCGGAGTAAATTTCGCATCGACACCACTTGTACGAAAAAAATCAACTTGAGGAAAACACGCCCCATCAATAACCGAAGTGTAATCATACCATTTTAAATCAAATTGAGAAACAAATTCTAATTTTTTTCTAAAATCATTGGACTTTTTTTGATAACTCACCAAAGGAATGCACTCGCCCAAAGTAATAATCTTTAGCTTATTTAATATTTTTTGTTCTAAATTTTGCTTTAAAATAAAATCTAAAACCTCAATACAAACTATCGTTCCAACACTATGAGCTATTAAAATTAATTCATAGTTTTCATTATTTTCATTCTGCTTTAAATTTTGCAAGATTGTATTGGAAAATATTTTGATTCTCTCTTCCATCAAGCCTTGTTTTTTATAGTGCCAATTTGCACAAAAAGCACAAATTCTAGCTATCCAAAATACTGCTAATTTTTTACCAAGTTTAAACAAAAAGCGAAAAATTAAAAAAGAAAGTAAAATTCCTAAAATAATGGAAAAAGAAAAATGTATATAATTTTTTGCAAGAAAAAAAGCTGCAAAACCAGCAAATAAAGAAAAAAATAAAGAAAAAAGTACATAAAAAAATGGATAATATCCAGTGATTAATTGATAAATTGATTCTTTACCAAATTTGATAAAAAGACCTGTGATCGTATAAATTCTAAAAAAACTGTAACAATCTTTCAAAGCATCCAAATAACTTTCTGACCAATTTTTTTTTACTATATCATTCCAAGTTAAAAAATGATATTTAAGCTTTACATTTTGAGTATTGACTTGAAAAAAAGGAAAAGTTTTATGATGATCAACTTTACTTATACTGGCTTGAATATCAAATTGATTGGAATATTTTTTTAAATTTTTTTTAAACAAATCATAATAATATCTATAACTTTTAGGATCATATCCTGCTATATAAAATACTTCTCTATCCATAAAAAATCAATTTCTTAAACTATTTTTTTCAAAATTATAACAATTTTTTTTAAAAACTTTGTTAATTAAAATTTTTACTTTTATGATTTAAAAATGAATTTTTATAAAAATTAGCATTAAATTGATTACTTCTTAAAAGATAATTTTTAAAATGGCAAACTAAAACCGGATTTGGTCTATAAGCGTGAGCTTCTCTCCAGAAAAAATGAAGTTTTTTTGGATAGGTCAAATCCTCAAAATCATAAAAAGCCTTGCCGCAAACCTTAGTAGGACAACCTTCCAAAATAGCACTTAAGCCAACAGTAGAATTTATAGTAATGCACCCTAAAGCATTTTTTAAAAGTCTTGGCAAATGAGAATCATGGACATATAAAATTCGTCCTTCAACATGATATTTTTCACTAAGCTCTTGAATCAATTTAGAATAATTTTTATATCCTCTATCCATAGGATGATGTTTAAAAACTAGATAAGATTTAGCCCTAGCATGATTGGCAAAAGAAAGTATGGTTTCTTCTATAAATTCTTCTATGCTTTTTTTATAGTGATATTTAACTTGTGTATCATTATAAACTTGCAAAATGGCTAAAAAATATTTCTTTTTAAGATCATAAATCTTATTGTTTAGTTTTTTTTCTGCAAATTTATAAAAATATTTTCTATATAAAGATCTAAACCAAAATAAAAACTCAAAAGGATATAAGGTACGATGGTGAAGAGCATTATTAAAAAATGGAGCTAAAAGAAAAGAAAATAACCAATATAAAAAAGCATAAAAGGCCATGTATTTAAATCCACCAGGGATTTCTTTTATAGATTTTTTACTACATGCTTTTTGATTAAGATAAAAATTTTTATTGCGAGGCAGCAAAGAATTTGCATTAACGCCGTTTTTTTCAAAAGTAATACAATAAGGTCTTAGATACCCTTCTTCAAAAATCCAAACATCGATGTTTAACTTTTTAGCAACCTCTATAGCCTTTTTATGGATTAACCGGCAATCATTATACATCAAAATAGCTTGAGTCTTGTGTTGCTTAAAAAGTTTTTCATAAAATTGTGTTAAATTTTCTTCCTTATCCTTGTAAATTTTTGCTTTAGGATAAAATAAAAAATCCCCACCATTAAAATTAATCTTTAAAATTTGAGCATTGTATTTTTTTAGTTTTTTTGCCAAACGATAAAAAAAATTACCCACTGGTCCTTGTAAAAGAATGACATTTTTTCCGCTAAATTCTTTTTTTACTTTTTTATCAAATTCCATTTTAATGCTACAAATTCGTAAATTCTTCTTATTTTTCTTAATATAAAAATTCTAAAATCAATGATTATTTTTTGAAAAGGTTTAGAAAAATAATCTTTTTGCATTTTTAACATTATATCTAAACAAAGTTCAATTTCACATAAGTTTTTTGTTTTTGGATGAATATATCTTGGATATTGCACCAAAACACCAGCAACAAGCTCTTCTAAAGTCAATTTTCTCGTTCTTCTTAAACATTTTTGTTTATCTTGCGTTAAACCCCAACCCGCATAAAAAGGCATACCATAAATAAAAACTTTTTTAGAGCGTAAAAGTGCATCAAATCCTGAAGTAGAAGTGATCGTATGCACTTCATGACAAATTTTTATCGCACTATCAATGCTACAATTTTTTATAATCTCATCGCAATATTTTAAAATGATTTTTTCATCCTTTAAGCCTTTGCGATTTCCACTTAAAACATCAGGATGGGGCTTAAAAACAATATAAGCATCTTGATTTTTCAATCTTACTTCTTTAATCAAATCCAAAGTCGATAGCCCAAAACCACCTAAAATCATCGAAGCATCGTCCTCAACTTGCGCAGGGATGAGAATAATTTTTTGTCCTTTTTTAGCGTTAATCTTAATATCTTGATGTTTGATACCGTTATATTTTGAAAATTTATTCTCTTTTAAAATTTGGATAATATTTTTTGCCCTTGATAAAATTTGCTCATCAAAAACCTCATTTTGCAAGATATTTTCTAGGCGACTCTCTTGATTTGGGTCAATATAAAGTCCTTGATCATCAACAATTAAAGAATAAGGGCGCGTAAGATCAGAACCCAAAGAAATAGAACGGATAAAACCATCTTCTACTAAAGAAATTTTTGGAATAAAGCTAGTTAAATTTTCATCTTGTGCTTTTTTTACAAGAGTATTTCTTAACTCATTAAAATTGACTCTCTTGCCCCAAATGAAAAATTTATCACTTTTTTTTAGCTTATATTTATCTAAAGCTTTTAAGGAATTTAAAAAAAATATTTCATTATCCTTAGCCTTAAAAAAAGGTTTCATAAAATACCTTTTCCAAAGAGTAAATCCTAACATAAACAATCTATTGGAATTTTCTTGTTCTATACTTTTATATTTTGCCAAGGTTTTAATCGTGTCAAAAATATCACTTTTTTGATTTAAATAAGGATTAAAATACTGACTATAAAGCATATAAGCGATATAAAACACTTCTTCAAGGCTTCTTTTTTTAACCCTTCTTAAACATTTTTGCTTATCTTGCGTCAAACCCCAACCCGAATAAAAAGGCATACCATAACAAACACACTCACAACCCATAATCAAAGCTTCAAAGCCCATCCCAGAGGTTTTAGTATAAACTTTATTAAAATGTTTTAATAAAGCCATAGGATTAAAGTTCTCACTTATAATCTTGCATTCTTTAGGCAAGGAATGTATATCAAAATCGCTTTGTTTTTTTCCGTTTAATACGTCAGGATGAATTTTAATATAAATTTGAGAATTTGGATTTTCTTTTATAGCACCTTTTATTATTTCATTGGTATTAAAATTTTGCGCTAAGCCGTATTTTAAAGATGCATCATTTGCGGTTTGAGTGATGATTAAAACGCGGTTTTCATCTTTTGAAAAATAATCATTTGGGATATCTAAATTGTTATTGTATTTGCTAATTTTATATTTTTTTATAAGTTCTATAGCTTTTTTAGCTTTGTCTAATTCTTCTTGATTTGGCTCATAAGTGTTTAAAAGATTTTCTAATTTTGAAGGCTTGGTAGCATCATAATAAATCCCTATATCATCACAAACTAAGCTAAAACTGGGGGCATTTTCAACGCCCAAATTTAAAGATCTTATGAAACCATCTTCTAAAAGCATAAATTTTGTATTATACTTTTGGGCTAATTCTTGCGCTTTTAAGCCGGATTTTTTTCGTCCCCAGCCTACAAAAATATCTTGCTTTTCACATTTTGAAAAAATATTAAACCATAAAACAGAATGAAAATTTTGAACGTTGGTTGTTAATTTTTTTGAGATTGAATAATACTTCATAAATAATTCTTTAAAAATATTTTTAAAGAATTATAATAAAAATTTTTATATTTAAAAATTAGATTCTAATAATTTTTCTAAAATTTGGAAAAGATATTAACATTTTTGTTTTTTTGATACCTTAACCAATAGCCTGCTAACATTGAAGAAATTAAAACTGTTAAAATAAGTGTTGTAAAAAAACCTACATTAATAATCTGATAATAATAAGCAACACTTGCTAAAACTATCCCTGGGCCACCCCTAGCATTCATAGTAATTGCAAAATTAATTCTTGAAATATGAGAAATTTTAACAAAATTTAATCCTAAATAGCAACCCAAAAATTTCAATAAACATACTAGAATCAAGAAAAATATAAACATGCTAAAAGAAAATTCATGGATAACGTTTAATTGAATACCAATTAAAGCAAAATAGATAGGGATAAAAAATGAAAAAACCATATCAGAAAGACCATTAACTTTTTCCCTTAATTCTTGATGGTTGTTTAAAATATTTTTTATTAAAAAACCTACGAGAAATGAAGTATACATAGGATTAATATGAATCATATTTAAAAATGCTATTGATAAAAATAATACAACAAAACTTAAAGTAAAAAAATCAATTGTATTCATACGAAAAGAAATTTTTGCAAATAAATTTGAAATTATTTTTACACCTATAAATAAAAACAAGGTAAGAAAAGCGGTTTTAAGATTGCTCATCAAAGTTAAATCTTGGTTTGTCACAGCATTGATAGTAATATTAAGCAAAATCCATAAAAACAAATCTTGTATTGTTGAAGTAGTTAAAACTATACTTGCAAATCTTGTTTTAATTATTCCTATATCAAAAAATATTTTTGATATTACTGGTATAGAAGTTACAGCAATTGCGATTAAAAATACCAAATCAAAAGATAAATCATTTCCTTTTATTCCGATGAAAGATTCTTTAAAATAATCGATAAAGAAATACCCTACACCAGCAGATAAAAAAGTACCACCCAAAAATAAAGTAGAAATAATTTTAATATTTTGTTTTTCAAAGCTAATTTGTGTGTTAAATCCTGCAATAAACATTAAAAATACTAAACCCAACTGATAAAAGATATTAAGTATTTTTCCCTGCTCATTAAACCCATTAAAAATACTCATGAGCAAATCAGGAGCAAAAATATATAAACCACTCGCTCCTAAAATAAAACCCCCAAAAATTTCACCAATTACTTTTGGAGCTTTAAACAAAGTAAATAATTTTCCAAAAATAAAAGAAGAAAATAATAAAATTCCTAAAGATAAAAATATAATACTGATATTCTCAGGGCTTAATGACTCAAATTTCATATATTCTCCTTAAAGAACAATTTTTTCATTATTGATTTCATCTTGCATTAAATTTAAAATTTTAACACATTCTTCTATGTAATATCCAACAGCCGTCTCTTCAGAAAGTTGTATGCCAAAAACACCGCTTTTTGATATATTATACAGATCATCAATTTCTGCAATTGTAGGAATAGGCTTTTCTTCCATATTTTTTAAAATTTGAGTTGCTAAAAAGACTTTTATACCTTTATGATTTGCCATTTGTATTATGTAATTTTGAAAACGTGGTATTTTTTCTATACCAATTTCAGTTGACAAATCCCCTCTATCAATCAATATAAAACTAACTTCATTTAAAATATCATTTAAGTTATTTACTGCTTCTAAAGTTTCTATTTTGGAAATAATTTTTGTATTTGGATTAATAATTTTTTTTATTTCTTGGATATCTTGAGATTTTCTTACAAATGAAGCCCCAACATAATTTATATTAAATTCATTGCATAGTTGAATCAATTGCTTGTCTTTTTCAAATAAAAAAGGTATATTGCTGTGTAAATCTCTAACATGCATACCTTTATTATTTAGCAATATTCCATCGCTTTTCGATAAAAAAATAATTTCATTTTCATTAATTTCTTTAACGATAAATAAAAACACGCTATCATTTGCGTAAACTTTCATTTCTGGTTTTAAAAGTTTATAAAAATCTTTATAATTAAATTGATTAATATTAAGAGAAAAAGTTTTATCTTTACATAATAATACTCCGTTTTGATCTATATTAGCAGTTCTTATTTTATTTCCTGGCAAATCAATTAAAATTTCAACACTATCAATCTGATTCTTTAAATTAATAATAGTTTTTCTTATATCATCAATAGTGCCATGAGCCCCATTAATCCTATAAATAAAATTATCTTGGTGAATTTCATTTAATTTAATCTTATTCCCCAAGCTTGGTCCAGTTGTTAAAATATATTTTTGCATTTTACTCCCTTATAAATATATTATCTTTTCCAAGAGAAATTAAAACCTCAGATATTTCTTTTCTCATAAATTTTTCATCTGGAATGATACCATTTTGCAATGCATTTCTAATTTCAGTTCCACTAATTGCCACTCTAAAGGTATCATAATGATCGCAAGTATTTTGCGTAACAATTTGCTTACACTTAATACAATAATAAGGCTCTTTAAATAATAATAATTTTATCCCTAAATCATATTTTTTATCTAATTTCTTAGCCAATTCTTGAGCTTGATAAATTCCATAATAATCTTTTACACCAGCATGATCTCGTCCTATTATAAAATGAGTACATCCCATATTTCTTCTTAATAATGCATGAAAAACAGCTTCTCTGGGTCCAGCATAATACATTCTAGTTTCTAGCCCTCTTAAAAACACTCTATTTTTGGGATAAAATTCATTAGACATTTTATTATAAGAGCCCATCACAGCTTCTTGTGTAAAATCGCCTTTCTTTTTCCAACCAATCAAAGGATTTATAAACAAACCGTCACAAATTTCTAGGGCTAATCTTTGCAAATACTCATGTGCCTTATGTATCGCATTTCTAGTTTGAAAACCTGCTATAGTTTGCACTTTTTGATTTATAAGAGCAAATTCATGCTTTACTATATTTTTATATAAAGAATTTTTAATCAATTCTTCTTTTATCTCGATTTCTCCGCCAACTCTATGAGATGATCTTAATTTCTCTTTTTTTATCCCAGGATGCTCATGATCTTTACTTTGATAAATCTCATAAATTTGCTCATCATCGATTATAAATTTATCTCTTATATGAATTTTTCCGACTAAAGAATTATTGTAATACAGATCATAATTTTTATTAACTGTATAATTTTTAATATTATCAACTTCCAAAGTTATAGGTATAGTCCAAATGCTTTTATCTAGCAGTTGCATTTCTTCAACGACTTTTATATATTCATCATATACCATAAATCCGGATATAGGACTAAAAACTTTTGTTGCTAAATATTTTAAATCTAAAAAATTTTCTGTTGTTAAATTAATCATTTGTTCTCTTTAATTTAATTATAAAATATTCACTAAAATTTTTATAATTTAAATCTATTATATCAAAAATTTATTCCAAAAAATTAACCTAAATTCGCCTTTCCAAAATTAAATTCATTACAATCATATCTTGGTAAAGCTTGTGGTCTATTTTGCAAATCATGCAAAGAAATATTTCTAGATTCTACATTAAACGAAAACACGCATCCAAAATCACTCAAAAATTTTTCTGTAAATTGATTAAAAGTATGAAAACCACCGTAAGGATAGCAGAAACATTTTATTTGTAAATTACCAAGTAAATTTTCTAAAAATTTAAAAGAACTATGTATTTGATACCCTTGTTCTTCTTCACTTAATTTAGAAAGAACAAAGTGATCAACAGTGTGTGATCCGATTATCATTTGTGCACTATGCATTTGTTTTAATTGTTCTTCACTCATATATAAATTTTTAAAGATTTCGCCATCATCGAGAAAATTTTTAACTATTTTATCCAATATCTCTTCTCTAAATTCATATTTTATATAATAATTAAATATTTTCTTAAATTTTGCTACATTTTCATCATTATCTTGCTTAACGTATGTCTTATTTTTAAATTCTTTCATTAATTGTTTTTCTATCATATCGTCTTCTATTATCTTATTTGCAAAATCTAGCAAATCCCCCCCCCATAACTACCTGTTAGATAATGAATTCTATGAACATCCAAGGCTTTTTTTCTACCATATATCCCCGTTGGTATAAAAAATAAGCCAAATAAATTTCTTTTAACTAATTCAGGTAATACAAATTCATAATGATCTTTAAATCCGTCATCAAATGTTAATAATATCCTATTTTTCAAATTATTAATATAATTTCTATCGAAACACAATTTTAAAAAATCATCATATCTAACAAAACCAAATTTTTCTTCAAAATAATCAAGTTGTTTTCTAAAATTATCTATTGAAAGATATCTAAAAAATGGTAGCTTTTTATTAGAATTTCGAACATAGTGATACATAATCGCTTTCATATGCTGGCTCCTCCATCTATTATTAAATTTTGCCCAGTTATCCAAGATGACAAATCGCTAAGTAAAAAAGATATTAAATTTGATATATAATCGGTACTCCCGATCCCCAAAGGATATTGTTTTTCAATATTTTCTAAAAAATTTTCATCATAGACAGAAGACCATTCTTTAATCATATTCGTCATTACAAATCCTGGCGATATAGCATTAATTCTATATTTTGGAGCAAACTCTAATGCAATCGACTTTACAGCCGCATTTATTGCTGCTTTACTAGAAGCGTATGAAATTAATCCTTTTTCCCCTTTGATGCTTGAAATCGAACTAATCCACACAAAACTAGCAGCTGATTGAGTTTTTGCTTTATTATCAAGCAGACCTTTCAAAATCTGCATATTTGCAAAATAATTAATATTAAAGATATCTAAAGCTTTATTAAGAAAAAATTTTGATCTTAGTGGTAATATATATTGAATTCCAGCAGAAAGAACAGCACCATTAAAATATCCATATTCCTCAACGCGTTTTAAAACCCACGCATCTAAATCATAAAAATCGCTTAAATCTTTTTCTATATATAAAAAATTTATTAGGATGTTTAGCCATATTTTATATTCTTTTAAAGAATTAAGATTTCTTCCTATACAAATAACTTCAGCCCCTAAACTATTGAGTTTTAAAGCAGCATCAGCTCCAATTCCACTGCTTGCCCCAGTTATTAAATAGCGCTTATTTAAAAAAATATCATCTTTAAACATAATTTATTCTTCTATACATATCACCAGCTAAAGAAATTATATCATCCACATATTCACACTCTCTTAACATATCTCCTGTTATTTTTATATTAAATAAAGTATCAAATAAAGCAATAGTTGACAATATAACCAAAACTATCCCACTCTTCAATATCTTCAATCTTTGTTTTTTCCTCCAATACTTCTTCTGTTTACAACGCGTCTTGTAATTCAATTAAAAAATTTTCTTTAGTCATAATTTCTCCTTATTCTATATTTTTGAAAATCAATGTGTCATTTAAACTTAAACAACAACTTGCCCAACTCAAACCTACACCAAAACCACTTAAAATCACTTTTTTATGTTCTTTTATTTTTGCTTGAAATAGATCGCATATAGCAAGAGGTATCGATGCACTAGAAGTATTAGCATATTTTTCTATGCTAGCTGTTGGAACTTTATCTAAAGGTAATTTTAATTTTCTAGCAATATTATTAATTATATATAAATTAGCTTGATGAAAAAATAAATAGTCTATATTTTCGATTTCCATATTTGAAAATTGTAGTAAATTAGAAATTGAATCCATCTCTTTTTCTATAGAAAAATTAAAAACTTCCGCTCCATTCATTTTCAAAAAAGAACAATCTTTGGTTTTTTTAAATGCTGAATTTGGTAGCCATATATTATTCCAACCACTTCCTAAAGAATTTAATATAAAATACGCATTATCATTAGTCTGCTTTTTTTGCAACAAAGTCGCCGATCCAGCATCGCCAAATAATGGTGCGGTATTTGAATCTTTAGGATTAACTATCTTACTTATGGTATCTCCAACACATAATAATATATTTTTACAATTTCCATTGTACAATAATGAAAATGCCACATATAAACCATAAACATAACCACTACAACCTTGATTAATATCAAAACACAAACATTCTTGATCCAAATTAAGCATACCATGCAACAAATGAGAATTATTCGGTTGTAAAAAATCTGGAGTCTGTGTTACAAATATTAATGCATCCAAGTGAATATCTGAAAAATTATTTATAATATCAAGAGATGATCTATAACATAAATTTAAAGTTGTAGTCTCTTGATCACTTATATGTCTAAAATTTATTCCTATATTTTTTTTTATTCTATTTAACTGTTTTTGATTTCCATTGTAAAATTCATCTATTTGTTCATCTATACATTTAACATCTTTTGGTAAAGTAGTTGAAATTGCTGAGATGTTCACATCCTTAAAAATTGCTTTCATTTTCTTACCTTTTTAAATCTGTCACTAAATTCTAGTTCTTCGACAATCTCTATTTTGGTGGGAATTTTATAATTTGCTAATTTATCTTTACAAAATAATCTAATTTCTTTTTTGAGTTCTAAAGAATTTAATGTTTTTCCTTGTTCTAGAACTATCTTAGCACACACCACTTGTCCGGTAATAGGATTTTTTTGAGAATATACTAAACAATCTTGAATAAAAGGAATTTGCAAAATTATTCCTTCGACTTCTTGAGGTAAAACTTTTTCTCCACCAACATTGATTATTTCTTTGTTTCTGCCTATGATCTTTATATATTCTTCGCCATTTTCATGAATAACTTCAACTAAATCTCCAGTTGCAAAATATCCCTCGTTATCAAAAGCAGAATTGTCAGCGTTTAAATATCCTAAACTTTGAGTATTACTCTTTATAAAAAGCTCATTGTTGATAATTTTATAACAAGTATTAATAATTTTAAAATATTCTTCTTTATTTTTATGGTTTCTAGTCTCAAGACTAAAAGTTTCACTGGTTCCAAAATTTTGTTTAAAATAAACTTTCGGAAATATTAATTTTAATTTATTTAAAATAACATTATCTAATTTTTCACTACCATAAGCAATTACTTCCAATGAACTTAAATCGTATCGATTATAATCACTAAACATTATTAATTTCAACATAGTTGGAGACACTGGCATAATATTTACTTTAAATTCTGATATTAATGATAAAATTTCTTCAGCATTTTTATTCTTTGGAATAACTAAAGTTGAATGAGAAGATAAGCCTTTTACTAAAACATCAATTCCCGCAACATGATCAAATAAAAATAAAAGAATAAAAATATTGTTTTTATTAACAAATTTAATACAATTTAATAATTGATCTAAACTATGAACTATGGCTTTAGGTTTTCCCGTACTGCCACTTGAAAACAAAACCAAACCTGATTGATTTTCTTTTAATAAAAGTTTTAACAAAGTATGATTTTTTTCAACTTTATATTTAATAAAATTACCCTTATCAAATAAAACATCCAAGCCGACTTCATTTATTTTAACATTTAATTCTTCTTTATTAACAAAGGGAACTATAATTTTTTTTAACTCTATACAGGCTAAAAATAAACTTATATTATCGAAACTAAAATCCCCTAAAATACCAACAATATTGTTATAGTTCTTAAGTTCTAATATTTTTTTATTAACTTCATTTTTTAAATCATAATACGTATATTTATTGCCACAAATTATAGCCACATCTTCCAAATCATGGTTAAAAATTTTATTTAAAAAATCATTACTAAATTCAGCCATTAACGCCACCTAAGTAAAGAATTTGCCCTGTTATAAAATCACTCTTTTCATCTATAAAAAAATCAACAGCATTGATCACATCTTTAACTTCACCAAATCTTTTTATAGCTTGTTTGTTTAACAAATCATCGATTTTATTTTTAGGAACATTTTTTATAAGATCTGTTGGAACTGGAGTAGGGCCTATAGCATTGCAAGTGATACCAAAGGAACTTAATTCTTTAGCGCAAATTTGAGTAAGGCTACAAATAGCGGCTTTTGAAGCTGCATATATAGCCTCGCCTTCCAATCTTAAAGGAGTAGCTACTGTAGAAAAATTGATAATTCTATAAGGCATAGAAGTATTTTCTTTTTTATAAGTTTGACTCATAATTTTAGCTACTTCTCTTATAAATAAAAAACTACCAAAAAAGTTAGTGTTAAAAATATTTTCTACACTTTTTCTTGGTGTTATTAATAGATGATTCATCGAGGCTATGCCTGCGTTATTGATCAATATGTCTATTTTTTTAAATTCTTTTTTGATATTTCTGATCATATTAACAACTGATATTTCATCACTAACATCTAATTCAAAATGTCTATAATTTGAATGATTTATACTAGACTCACCCCTTGAACACCCACAAACAATATGATTTTTTTCTAAATAATACCCACTAAGTTCTTTACCTATACCTTTTCTGGTTCCAGTTATAACAATAATTTTTTGCATAATTTAACCTTTTAGTAAGTCTTCTATATACAAACTTAATGTATAAACATCTTTAAATGGAGAATTTCTAAAACTCATAGCTTTTTCATTTGCCAAAACCAAATCTTTCCCAAATTCATTGCTTAAAATTTCTTCTAAATCAGAAATGAAACTAACAAGCGCCAAAGAATCCAAATTTCCATTTTGTCCATAAATAGGAGTTTCTAAATTGGGTTTTTTTAGATTATCATTTTCTAATTCATCTGCCAAATTTTTTAATGAATTTATTACTATGTTTTGAATTTTTTCTTGCATTTTTATCTCCTTTTTTAATTATAGCAATATATTTGGCCTGTCTTGATCACTATCGCCCTTAAACATTACATAATCTAAATTATTTGTAAATGCCATTAAGGTTATATTTGACTTTTCAAATGGCTCAAAATAATTTGGGATTATATCATTATCAACCTTAGATATAAAACCCATTTTTATAATTTTTTCATAATTATTCATGTAACACAGCAAATCAATATATTCTGCTTTATTTTCTTCTAACAATTCCTGAAATAAATTATATGAATCTTGAACAAATTCCCCCAACCAATCAACTATTCTAATACATTGCGAATTAGCTATTTTTATCACTCTACACACAAACATACCAGCACAAAAACTACCGTCGTAAAAACCATATAATTTATAATCATAAAATGGATGTTTTATATATCTATTGACAATAAAATCGATGCTTTTTTTTGGATTTTGATTTTGAAAATTGCAAAAATTAATCAACATATTTTGATCCATTGCTTTTAAAATATAATTAGTTTTTTTGCCTACAAAATTATTTCTGTTTAAATGTGAAAAAATAGCTATATTAAAGGAATTTAATTTATCATTTGGTATATAAAAATGTCTTAGTTCACATAAATAATATCCCAACGCTTTCCATATTTTTGTAGCTATTTTTGATAATCCTATACCAGAAAATGTTTCGGGATTTTGATTTACTAGAAAAAAATTAAACAACCCTAGACCTATTCCATTTTTTAAACTAGGTTTTGCTTTCCACATCGTTATCCAGTAATCTTTGCTATCGAGCTTATTATCGTAATGTTTTAAAGGTATGAAGCCTAGAATCGCATCAAATTCTTTAGTAAGCCGATTATATGCGATTACAAAATTATAAATTTTATTTTTTTTATCCAAATGCTGAAAATCTAACATCGTTTTCGATTTCACAAAAATATGATTTTCATTCCAATTTTCCTTAATAAAACAAACCAGTTTATCGTATTCATCCTCTCTGCATAGTCTTATCTCATAATCTCTATTCATTAAATTCTCCAAAAAATTAATTTAATTATAATTGATTAATTCATTTGCTTTTTCCAAATCTTTAGCATTGTCTATATCCAAACTTGATTTTTCATCCATGATGTAATAATTTGTTTTTTCTTGTAAAAAAGTCGGATTTTTTAAAAATAGATCAGTTTTTATAATATAAATTGCACCATTACTCATATAAGTTTTTGGTAATTTTTGTCTGGGCATAAAAGGGTATTTATCATTATATACACCTTGCAAATGGCCTTTTTTGTTCACCATAAAAGCTTTTAAAATTTTATTATCATATTCTGTAACGCTAATGAGTGCATTTGATCGTTCTTCTTGAAATTTTAAAAAAGCCTCATCAATGTGTTTATAGGTTCTAAAAGGAGAGGTGGGTTGTAAAAAAACAATATTTTCATAATGTTTGTAAAATTCTAGAGTATGTAAAATAACCTTATCGCTAGTTGTATCATCTTGTGCTAATTCACTTGGTCTTTTCAAGGTATCAATATCTTGAGTTTTTCCATATTCTAAAATTTCATCCCCATCGCTATTTAAAACAATTTTATCTATAAAATGAGAATTTTTAGCAGCATGTATTGTGTAATAAAGTAAAGGTTTATTGTTTAAAAGTGCTAAGTTTTTGTTTTTTATCCCTTTTGATCCGGCACGAGCTGGAATGATTGCTAAATTCATATTATATCCATAAATTTCTTTTGTTTATTAATTCTAAAGAATTTTTCATCTTTTAAAAGTTTAAAAAATTCTTCCGAACTTTTTAAAACTTTGATCTCATGTTTTTTATTTTTAGAGTTGAAAGGTTTTTCAATGAGTTTTAAAATTTCTTTTTCGTTTGCTTGTGTTTTTAAAACATCTTTTATATTTGTTCTTGCGTCTTGTCTTGAGCCAACTAAAATTCCATTGATGCCAAGATATAAAGCTTCTTTTAAAATACAGCTTGAATTTCCGATGATAAAATCAGCATGTTTTAATAAAATAATAAAATATTCAAATCTTAATGAGGGAAAAATTTTAAAGCGTTTTAAATCTTTTAATTTTTCATAAGATTGCATAATGGATTCAAAACCTAAATCATTGTTTGGATAAATAACAATATAATTTTTTTTGCTTTTAATTAAAGCATTTACAAATTCTTCACTTTGTTCTTTCATGGAGTTAAATTCTGTTGTAACTGGATGAAAAATAGCTATGGCATAGTTTTCATAGTCGATATCATAATATTTTTTTACTTCTTCAATACTAATATTATTAACATTGAGTAATTCTAAATCAGGAGAACCTATAATAAAAATAGAATTTTCATCTTCTCCCATTTGCATAAGCCTTTTTTTTGCTGTTTTATCATTGACTAAATGTATATGTGCAAGTTTGCTTATAGCGTGTCTTAAGCTCTCATCTATAGTTCCTGATAATTCTCCACCTTCTATATGTGCTACTAAGATATTATTTAAACTTCCAACAATAGCAGCGGCTAAAGGTTCGATTCTATCTCCATGCACAACGATTAAATCAGGTTCAATTTCATGTATAAATTTTGAAAAACCATCAATAGTAGCAGATAAGGCTTTATCCATTTGATAATATTTATCATGATTTATAAATTTATGGATATTTTTAAAACCACATTTTTCTATTTCTTTAACAGTTAATCCAAATTTTTTGCTCATATGCATACCGGTAGCAAATATAAATAATTCGAATTCATTAGAATTTTCTATTTTAAGCATTAAAGATTTTATTTTAGAAAAATCAGCTCTTGTGCCACTTACAAAGACTATTTTTTTCATTCAAAATCATCCCAAGTAAGTTGTGTATCGATTTTGATGTCTTTTTTTGCTTTTTTACCTAAAATATTTTCAAATTCAGCCGCAGCAATTCCACCGATACCAGGACGCTTAACCCAGATATTTTCTTCACTAAGCATTTGTCCTTTTTTGATCTCTTTTATGCTTACTATACTTGCAAAAGCAAAATCAATAGTTACTTGCTCTTCTTTTAAAGCATTTTTATTGTTATCTCCTCTCAAAAGAACCATTTGCTCACTTTGGATAATAAGTTCTTTTAAGGCTTTTTCATCCATTGAACATACTATATCAGGACCTTCTCTATCCATTTTATCTGTAAAATGTCTTTCTAAAACACTAGCCCCTAAAGCAACAGCACCTAAACAGGCAAGATTACTCGTTGTGTGATCGCTTAGCCCATAAAGACAATTAAATTCTTTGTAAAGCTCTAGCATAGCTTGCAGTCTTACTAAATGCATCGGGGTTGGATATAGATTGGTTGTATGAAGTAAAACAAAAGGAATTTCAAAATCTCTTAAAATCTTTACCGTAGGTTTTATGCTTTCTATACTATTCATTCCTGTGCTTACAATCATTGGTTTTTTAAATTGTGCTATGTGTTTAATCAAGGGATAATTATTGCATTCTCCAGAACCTATTTTATAAGCATACACCCCCATATCTTCTAAGCGATTGGCAGCTGCACGAGAAAAAGGTGTGCTAAGATACGTTAAACCTAGTTTTTCTGTATATTCTTTTAAAGCTAATTCATCTTTATAATCAAGAGCACATTTTTTCATAATCTCATAAATGCTGATTTTTGCATTTCCTGGGATAACTTTTTTTGCAGCCTCGCTCATCTCATCTTCAACGATATGCGTTTGATGTTTAATAATCTTAGCTCCTGCTCTTTTAGCTGCATCAACCATAAGCTTTGCAAGCTCTAAACTTCCATTGTGATTGATGCCTATTTCAGGAATGATTAAAGGAGAATTTTGAGATATGATTAAATTATCGATTTTTATTTGCATATTTTTCCTTTTTATTTCTAAATTCTTTTTTAAGTTTTCTTATCTCAAACCACAATTTGATATACCCCCCCCCCGTACCAATTATTATTAGCTCTTATTAAAGCTTCTCCTAATTTATAAGATAAATGTTCTTTAAATTTTAAAGCTTCCTCATAATCAGGATAAGATTCTAAAGGAGGTAATTTTAAAGAAGGATCTTTTTTGATTTTTTCCTCATAAATTTTTTGTTCTTGTTTATGTTTATCTTTTATATAAGATAAAACATAAGGCATTCTTATATAACCTAGTATGCTTTTTGAATTTTCTATCATAGCTTGACCTAGTTTATAAGAAAGTTGGTTTTGAATTCTTGCCTTAGCTGAATTGGAAAATTCTAATTTCATATTTGACAAAGACGAAACCAAATTAAAACTTTTGCTAATAACATTCAATAATTCCTTAACCAAAAAATTTACATCTGAATAAATATTTCCATAAGGTCTTAAATTTAAAGGAATGGCTATAGAATCACATGCAAGACGATAATTTTGCAAAGAGTGCATTAAAAATCTTATTGGTTGAACATTGATTGAAATTAATAATTGATCTTTAGGAACAATTTTATAATACTCTAAAACTTGCACTAATTGATTGAAAATACTTTTTTGTAACTCAATATCTTTAAAAATAATTTGGATATACAAGCTTTCTCTAACACATCCAGGTAAAACTAATCGAAAAAAGAATTTATTTTGAAAATATAGAGAATATATATCCAAAAAAGGTAAATCATGCAAAGAATTAATATATAATTTATATTGACTCAACTGATTAGCAAAAATTTTAGAAATATCGGGAAAAATATAAGATAAACTTTCTAAATTATACAGCATTGTATATAATTTAGAATTAGAAGTGATCGGCATATTTGTTTGCATTAGTTTTAACTTATCAACCCCATTATACTCTTCTACCCAAATTTTATTATTAATTAAATACTCTTGAAAAGCATAATTAAAAATAGGATTGCAAGCTTTATGATGAATAACAAAATGAATATGATTGCTATTTTGACTCACTCCAGGAAGGGTATTTACCAAAGAACTAATATCCTGACAAATTAAATTATATTTATATGCTAAAAGGCCAAAAACCATTTCGTCAGTTCCCGGAGCAAAATCCCATTTTTCTAAATTTTGTTTTTTATTCCACCGCATAGTAAGATAATTTTTCAAACATAGAAAACTTTCTCTTGTTAAATCATTATTGAATGTTTTTGATAATAATTTTCGATTTGCTACAATAAATCCACCAGCCAACATAAATATTTTATTTTGATCAATTGGCTTAGAATAATATTCGTTAACATATTCTTCAATTCGATTTGTGTACCAAAAGCATCCGGATAATTCTTGAGTTAAATAAATTGTATTTTTTATAGAACCAGTAATTAATTGATCTGGCTCTAGCCAAACCGCATAATCATACTCATTCAATAATTCAAAAAGATAATATCTCGTATAGATAAGATGAGTTTTAAAAAGCGGTAAATTCTCCGTTAAATATAAATTTTCTTTTCCAAAGTCTTTGGAAAATTGCTCATAGCTGTAATTTCTAAAAATAATTTTATCCGGCCAAATTGATTGAATTTTATTTTTTGTTGAATCATCGATATTATCATACATTACTATTATATTTGCAATAATATCTTCATTCCATCTTTTTAAACCTATGATTAAATTTGCCAACATAAAATCATAGTTTTGATCAGATGCTACTAAGATTGCAATTTTCTTTCTTTCCATTCTCTATACTCCTTTGCAATATAAAATATAAATGTAAAAGGCTTTCTTAAGATTAAATTTCCAATCCTATAAGTTAAATATTCCTTTATCTTTAAACTTTCTTTATAATCGGCATATTCATTTAAAGGAGTAAGTTTTAAATCTGGATTGAAATTTGATAAAAAATTATAAATATACTTTGAAATTTTATAATTAACAATCAAATAAATTATTATAAATGGTAAAATTATGATTCTAATTTTATTAATTTTAACTTTCAAAATTTCATCACCAATTCTAAAAGATAAATGAGATTTTATTCTTTTAACAGCTCCAATTTTTCTAGGAAAAGGGATGCTTTGCTGTACACCCTTAAATAAAATTTCCTCATAAAATTCAGTTTTAAAAGCATAATGCCAAAATTTTTCAGCATACATTACATTAGGATATTTCCAAGGTTTCTTAAAACCAGCCCAATGAATAATTTGGGGATTTGCAAAAGCTTCATTCTTTTGATCTTCATCGAAATAATTCTGAATAGGCATTACATTATAGATAGGTGACAAATATTTAATTTTTTTATGTAAAACTATATTTAAAGTATCTTGGTCCGGAAATTTTAAAATTTTTGAATACCTTTTAGAAACTGCAAATAATTTTTTTTCAATATTATCTTCTCTCCATTTTTTACAATTAATAATTGTAACTCCTGTATTAACATACAAATAATTATCCGGTAAAGGCAAATCTTTAACCCAAGAATTCTCTTTTAAGGGAGCTTGATCAATCACAGCTGCTATATAAAAATCATCAATATCAGTTTCCCATAATTTTGAAATATCTCCAATTGCTATCAAATCAACATCTAGAAAAATACACTTTTCTAGGTTAAAATTTAAAGAAGAAACTAAAAACCTATAATTAGTTTCTTTAGTAATATGCGCTTGAGAGCTTCTAGGTAGATGACCAAATAACTCTTGATCAATTTGAATAAATTGAATACTAAAATCTCTATCTATCTTTAAACTTGTAATTTTATCTTTATTATAATCAGATATTCCACCATCTATAATATAAAAACAAACCGAATATTTACTATTTAAATTATCAAGAATTGAAATTATACAAGTTGATAAATATCCCGCATAAGAATCATTTATAGTAAAAAAAATATGAATTTCTTGTTGATTATTATTCATTGCTCCTCTTTCTCATAAATATCATCAAATAATCCTTTTAATCCTACTGGATTTATAGATACAATCTGAATTTGTGGATAAAATTTATCTAATAATAATTTAATTTTTTTCCAAACTGGCACCAAATAACTTAAACTAAATTTTTCAGAGTAATAATCTTTATAAAAATGTCCTTCGACGCAATCACATCCAACTAAAAATATTTTCTGAGGATTAGCGTAGCAGGCAAATTGCAAAGCTGAAAAAACCACGCTATTAAAATCGCCAAAAGGCTCATGGGAAATATCATAAGCCCATACACCTTGCGAAAAATATTCCAAAACATAAGGAAAAACATTTGAATAACAAAACAAATCAGGATTATGCCTAAAATGAGTTTGATTATACAAAAATCTATCCGGTAATAAACCCAAAAAAACTTTACAGTCTGGATTATTTTCAATAAATCTTCTTAATTCAAAATCATTTTCTGGATACACCGCATCATTTATAAAAAGAAAATCTAATTTTATATTAAGCTTATAACTTCGATTTAAACCAATATGTATTGCTTTTTTTGGTTTTTTATATAATTTTGTAGAAGAGCCAGTGCCCACAATAACAATATCTTTATCTTTAAAAAAATTTTTATATTTTTTAAATATATCTAAATGAATTTGCGAAGCTTGAATATTTGTTTTTAAATTTAAAACATCTCTTTCTACTTTATTGAGTTTAGCTTCTAATTTATCAAGCTTAGATAAAACTTGGCTATTTATATTATTTTGAAAATGAAAAAATTGAAAATTATAATTATGCCTCAAATAAATCTTCAAAATTTTAAAAGGTAAAATTAAGTATCCACCCAAATACCATTTTTTATGTGCATCAACTATAGCTTTACCAATTTTATAACTTAAATGATTTTTCATTTTTAACACTTTATTATAATCTGGATATTGGTCCAATCTTGGTAAATTTATATTTTTTAGCTCTTTTTGTCTTTCCTTAAATGCTTTTTTTGCTTTAAATATCAAAAAAGGAAGTTGAATAATATTTTTAAGCGATCTTACTTTATGAGTTAAAATATAACCTATTTGATAAGAAAGTTGACTTTTAAAAATATTCTCAGCATTATATTTAATAAAAAAACTCAATTCAATAGCTTTTTTATAATCATTATTTAAAAGACTAAAAATAAACTCTCTTCTATATAAATTCAATAAATTATCCTCCGTAAAATACTTAAAAATAAAATTACAATCATTTCTTAAATCTTCAATAAAATCTCTCAATCTTTGAAAAAATTCTTTTTTATATTCTTTATCTATATTTGCAAAAAACCTAAATGAAGTTAATATGCAATTATAATACATCTCCTCTTTTAATAAATCATATTTGCCATATTTTTTCAAAATATTTTTAGTCTCTTCGCTTGAATCAATAACTGTTAATAATTTTGAATCAGTTCTGCTATTTGTAGAGGAAGCATCTGGATTATCAATCCTATAATGATAAAAACAAAAAGGAATATTTACCATCCTTTTAGCACAACAAACAATCTCTACCCAGTAAGGAAAATCACAATAATATCCAGAATTATTAAATTCTGGGAATCTTATATGACCCAATGTTTCCCTTTTATAAATTCTAGACCAAATAGAACTATGAAAAGTCATTAATTTTGTAAAATCTTTAATTGAATAAATAGTATTAAAAATTCTTAAATTTAAAAAAGGTTGATAAGGTACATTAGAAGAATCAGTATAATAAAAAAAGCCACTAAGACAAACATCAACTTGATTTTCTTTAGCCTTCTTGTATAATTCTTCATACATATCAGATTCAATCCAATCATCGCTTTCGACAAATCCTATATATTCTCCAGTAGCTAAATCCAATCCTGTATTATAAGCTGCTCCTAGACCAGCATTTTTTTTATGAACAACTTTAATTCTTTTATCTTTTAAAGCATATTCATCACATATTTTTCCACAACTGTCAGTGGAACCATCATTGATTAATATAATTTCAATATTTTCTAAAGTTTGTTTTACTATGCTATCTAAACATTGCCTTAAATATTTTTCTACATTATAAATAGGCACTATTATAGAAACAAAAGGCTTTTTTTTCATTTAATTTCCTTTGTTTTTGCAAATTTCAAAATTCTATCCACAGTTTTATCCATATCATAATATTTATAGTCCCCTAATCTTCCTAAAAAATATATATTTTTAAATTCATTTACCTCTTGTAAATATCTTTCATATAGTTTTTGATTTTCTTCATTAGGTATAGGATAATATCTTTCATTTTTTCCTTCTTCAAATTCGCAAGGATACTCATAAGAAAGTATTGTTTTTTCTGATTTCTCATCAAGATAATATTTATACTCAACGCTTCTTGTAAAATCAAAATTATTAGGATAATTCATTTGCGCACATGATTGCATATATTCTTTATCGTATTTTTCAAATTTGATATCTAAGCTTCTATAAGGCAACTTTCCAAATTTGTAATCAAAAAATTCATCAATAGCGCCCGTATAAAAAAGATTTTCATAGTCCAGCTCTTTTTTTGCCTCTTTAAAATCTACATTTAACCTAAGCTCTATTAAAGGATGATTAAGAATATTCTCTACCATCTTAGTATAACCTTCCTTAGGTATAGCCTGATAAGTATCTTGAAAATATCTATCATCTTTGCTAATGTATATAGGCACTCTAGCACTCACACTCGCATCAATATGTTCAGGATCAACACCCCATTGCTTACTTGTATAACCTAAAAAAACTTTTTTATAAATATATTCAGCTAGAAATTTTAAATCTTCATCTTTAGAATTTCGCAATTCTAAAATAGTGGTTTTTGTATCAAATTCATAGCATTTTAAAAGTTTTTCTTCTAAATTAAAAGCTATTTTTTTAGGAAAAACCTTATATAAGCTGTCCAAATTAAAAGGAATATTAACCTCTTTTCCATCAATATAAGCTCTGACTTTGTAAAAAAAATAATGCCACTTTGTAAAGCGACTTAAAAAATCCCAAACTTCTTTTATGCTTGTATGAAAAACATGAGGACCATATTTATGGATAGTGATATTGGTTTCTTGATCTTTATAATCATACACATTGCCACCGATATGATTTCTTCTATCGATTATTAAAACTTTTTCTTTTTTTTCCTCGGCTATCTTTCTTGCCAATACTGCACCACTTAAGCCGCTGCCAACGATTAAATTTTTTATTTTCTCCATTAAAATTTCCTATTTATTTCCCATTCCCAAGCTGTTTTGACAATATCTTTAATATCTTTATATTTTATTTCCCAGCCTAAAATTTCCTTTGCTTTTTTATTATCAGCAAATAATTTCGCAGGATCCCCTGCTCTTCTTGAGGCATACTTTATGGGACATTTTTTACCACTAACCTCCTCAGCTGCTTGTATAATCTCTTTTACACTAGTCCCCACCCCTGTTCCTAAATTGATACAACCACTATATTGACTTAAATTTTCTAAAGCCAAACGATGAGCACTAGCAAGATCTTCTATATGTATATAATCTCTTATGCATGTCCCATCTTCTGTATCATAATCCGTTCCAAAAACATTAATGCACTCTATTTCGCCCTTAATAGCTTTTAAAACAAGTGGGATAAGATGAGTTTCAGGATCATGACTTTCCCCTATATCTTCCATAGCTCCAGCTGCATTAAAATATCTTAAAGAAATATGTCTTAAACCATAAGCTATTTCATAATCTTTAAAAATCTGTTCCACCATAAGTTTAGTTCTACCATAAGCATTGATAGGATTTTGTGGATGATTTTCATCTATAGGGGTGTATTGCGGCTCTCCATAGGTTGCACAAGTGCTTGAAAAAACTATATTTTTAACATTATGCTCTAACATAACATTTAATAAATTTAAAGTCCCAATAATATTATTTTTATAATATTTTTGAGGATCAACAACACTTTCGCCCACATAAGCAAAAGCTGCAAAATGAATTACGGCATCTATTTTTTCATTTTTAAAAACTTGTTTTAAAGAATACAAATCCAATAAATCAGCATGGATAAATTTAGCTCTTTGATCGACCGCTTCTTTATGACCATAAATTAAATTATCAATAACAATACAATTATAACCATGATCTAAACAATGCTTAACAGTGCAAGATCCTATATAACCAGCTCCGCCGACAATTAAAAGGTTTTTCATCTTCCAACTCCGCTATACACAAATCCCGCTTCTAAAGCTTTTTCTTTATCCAATAAATTTCTAAAATCTAAAATTTTTTTATGTTTCATCAAGCTAGAAATTTGATTTAAGTCAAGTTCCCTAAATTCTTTCCATTCTGTTAAAATAACAAGCAAGCTACTATCTTTTATAGCTTCATAAGCATCTTTTGCATATTTTATTTGATCTTTTAAAATACTTTTAGCTAATTCCATAGCCTTTGGATCATAAGCATGAATTTTAACACCCTCTTTTAAAAGTTTAGAAACAATTTCTACAGCTGGAGATTCCCTACAATCATCTGTACCATCTTTAAAAGCAAGTCCTAAAATGGCAACTTGATCGTTTTTTAAATCATCGATGTAAGATAAGATTTTTTGAGCGATTTTGTCTTTTCTTTCTTCATTGCCTTTAATCGCAGAATCAATTAAACTCAAATTAACATCATTTTTCTTACCCATAAAAGCCATGGCTTGAGTATCTTTAGGAAAACAAGAACCACCGTATCCTGGGCCTGGATTTAAAAATCTATTTCCTATTCTATTATCAAGTCCCATACCTTTTGCGACCTCTAAGATATCAGCTCCTGTTTTTTCACAAAAATCTGCCATCTCATTGATATAATGAATTTTTATCGCTAAAAAAGCATTAGAAGCATATTTGATTGTTTCAGAAGATCTTCTATTAACAAATAAAATTTGACTCTTATTTTTAAATGGGGCGTATAATTCTTCTATAACTTTTTTAGGTTTTTGAGAATTTAATCCCACTACAATACGATCAGGATTGAAAAAATCATACACCGCAAAACCTTCTCTTAAAAATTCCGGTAAAGAAATAACATCAAATTGAGCTTTTGGATTTTCTTGCAAAAGAATTTTTTCTATCTCATCGCCTGTACCCACTGGAACTGTTGATTTTGTTGCTATTACAGCATAATGATCTAAATTTTTTGCGATATCTCTTACAGCAGCATAGATATACTTTAAATCAGCTTCTTTTGTTAATGGATGCGGAGGAGTTCCAACGGCAATAAGAATCAAATCAGCATTTTTCAAACCCTCTTTAATAGAAGTAGTAAATTTTAATTTCTTGTTTTCTAAATTTCTTAAAAAAATCTCTTCTAATCCTTCTTCATAAAGAGTGATTTTTCCATTATTTAATTCATTGATTTTTTTCCCATCTATATCAACACAAATCACATTATTTCCAAGCTCTGCAAAACAAGCACCACTTGGAAGTCCTACATAACCCGTTCCAATAATACATATATTCATCGATTAACCCCTAAATTCATGAATGCAAGTTTTAAAATATTCTATAGTTTTATCCAAACCCTCATCTAATTTTATTTTTGGTTCCCATTGGAATTTATCTTTTGCTAGAGTAATATCAGGACGCCTTTGCGTTGGATCATCTAAAGGTAGATCTTTATAAATAATTTGTGATTTTGAATCTATTTTTTCTATAACTTTTTGAGCAAGTTCTTTGATGGTAAATTCACCTGGGTTTCCTGTATTGATCGGACCGGTAAATTCTTTATCGCTATTCATAACTTTTATCATAATATCGATAAGATCATCAATATAACAAAACGATCTTGTTTGAGTGCCATCCCCATAAACAGTGATATCTTTGCCACTTAAAGCTTGACAAATAAAATTACTCACAACCCTACCATCATTAGGATCCATATTTGGCCCATAGGTGTTAAAAATTCTAATCACTTTTATGTCAACATTTTCATGTCTATGATAATCAAACATCAAACTTTCTGCACACCTTTTTCCCTCATCATAGCAAGCTCTAATGCCTATAGGATTTACATTTCCTCTATAACTTTCGCTTTGGGGATGCATAATCGGATCGCCATATACTTCAGAAGTTGAACCTTGTAAAATAGTTGAATTATGTTTTTTTGCAAGCTCAAGCATATTTAAAATTCCAAGTACGCAAGTTTTAGTTGTTTTTATGGCATATTTACCTTGATAAGCTGGCGGAGAAGCTGGACAGGCGAGATTGTAAATTTGATCTATTTTTTCACCAATTTCTAAAATGTCACAAATATCATGTTTGATAAATGTAAAATTTGGATTTTCTAATAATTTTTTTATATTACTCATTCTTCCTGTATAGTTATTATCAACACATATAACCTTATCACCATTTTCAATGAGTCTTTGGCATAAATTAGATCCGACAAAACCACTTCCGCCAGTTACCAATATCGTTTTCATTTTTTCCTCCAAAAAAGTACTATTTTGCATAAAAATTTCCCTAATCTATAAGAAAGATGTTTTTTTATCTTTTGGACATCAAAATCGTGTTTATTCTCTAGAAATTGAATAGAAAATTCTCTTATATAATTTTGATTTTTTTTAACTTGCGAATTATATCTTTTTATAACTTCATTTACGTTGAAAATATTATTTTTTAATATTAAATAGCCTATTTGATATTCTAAAGAATTTCTGATAAATTCTTCTTTGCTGATTTGATATTTTAAAAAATAATTTTTATAAATCTTTAAAATTTCAATCAAATTATAAGGATCTTTTGTTAGAAATAATACCCTTAAAGCCTTGCTTAACACCTGACTTAAAAACACTTTTTCAACCTTTTCATAGTTGTTTAAAGATAAAAAATCAACCATATGTGATAAAGTAAAAGCCCAATTCATAGCTAATTGATAATTTTTAAATTCATAAATATCATCTCGAAATTCCTGAAATAAATCGTATAAATAAGATGTTTTATCTATATGAAATTTATTTTGATGGCTTACACTATTTTTTCTTACTCTATAGTGATACTTTTTTTGAGGATATATATAAATTTTTTCAATGGATGAAAATAAACAAATTCCAAAATGATGATCTTCATGTATGATTTTATCGATAAATTTTAATTTAGATCGCAAAAGTGATTTAAATTCGATCATTCCTTGCCATGCAAACCAAAATAAATATTTTTTTTTCTCGCAAATTTCAAGCCAATCTTTTGTAGAAATAATTTCTTCATTTTTACAATCTAAAACCTCCATTTCTGTTTTAAATTGTTTTTTAAAATTACTCTCTATTTCTGGTTGAAAATCAAACCAAACTACATTAGCCCCTTCCATTCTAGGGACACATTCTTCTATACAGTTTAATTCCCAATAATCATCACTATCTAAAAAGATAATATAATCTATATCAGGGGTTTTAAAATTTAAAAGTTCATTTTCATTTTTAAAGAATTTAGAACTTTTATAGACTTTATATATTTCATTATTTCCTTCTATGCCAAATTCTATTAAAAAATTTTCTTTAATATCATTAGTGATATTTTTAAGTTCATATTCTTTATTGAAATATTCTATGCCTACATTTTTTGCGCTACTATGTCCGCCATTTTTTTTATCAAATAAAATAAATCTTTCATCTTTTAAGGTATATTCTTTAGCAATGTTTAATGAATTTTCATCAGTACTTCCATCATTGACTAAAACAACTTGTAAGTTTTTATAAGTTTGATTAATAACGCTGTCTAAACATTCTTTCAAATAATCTTGTACATTATATATTGGTATAACTACGCCAACTGTTTTGCTTTGCATATTTTCCTTTTATATCTTAAAAAGATTTTTTTAAATTTGTCAAAAACACTATTTATTTTTTTACAATATAAATTTGGATCATAAGTAATTTGTTTTAAAATTTTTAAATCATTTTGACCAAACAAAGATAAATTTTCTTTTGATACCTGAAAAAAATCATTGGCCATTTTTTTTAAAAAATCTAATCTATATTTTTTTTCAATTCTATATAAATTCCAAATATAAATTTTAAATTTAGCATAATAAAAAATGTTTCTAAGCTGATCGTTATCACTAATAATATTTTGCTCTATAAAATCACATTCATCACAAACACAATAAACTTTTTCTTTATTATTTGAAGATGAATTTATATTATCTTCTCTATAATAATAAAAAGCTTCATTATGAAAATATATTTTTTTATAAAAACAACACAACCAAAACCACAAACCAAAATCTTGATAAGATGCTCCAAAAGTTTCATTAGCTTTAATGTTATTTTTTCTAACAAAGTCTATATTAAAAATAGAACTTTGATTCATATTCCATGTTTTTTTAATAATAATATCACGATCATTTTCATTTAAAATTTTATTATATAAATTTTTATCATTAGAGATATATTTATAAGTATATTTCCTTCCAAAAAAAGATCTTTTAAAACTTAAAATATCAGCTTTAACGATATCTACCTTATATTGCGTTATCAAAGTGTATAATTTTTCACACATATTATTTGCAATATAATCATCACTTTCAACTATGCAAAAATAATCTCCTTGTGCATGTTCTATCCCTAAATTTAACTGATATCCAAGGCTTTTTTTTTTCGAAATAATTAACTTTACATGATTGTATTTTTTTGAAATATTTCTCAAAAATTCTAAAGTTCCATCGTTAGAATTAGCATCAACACATATTATCTCTAATTCTAAAAAAGTTTGATTTAAAATTGAATCTATGCACTCTTTAATATATTTGATATTATTATATACTGGAACAATAATACTAATTTTAGGTTTCATTTATTTTCTTTAAAAAAATTTTAATTTTTCTATAAAGTTTGGTGTGTGAAAATTTCACCAGAAAAAAATTGAAAAAATTGAAAAAATTATTTTTAGTTCGAATTTCATATAAGTACTGACTATAAACTAAAGAAGTTAAAGGTATATTTTTTTTATCAAAATTTATTTTAATGTCATTAGGTATATTATCATAAAAAGATTTTATTTGACTTTTTTTTAAATTTGCTAAATTTGTATAAAATTTTTTATGATTTTTGTGTCTATTTGACATGTAATTATTTTGATTTGGCTCTTCATGATAAAAATGAAACATATAAATTCCATGAAAGCTCATCTCATAACCAAACAAAGAAAACCATGCTCTAAAACCTCTAAAACTACTTATATTCCAATTTCCTTCATCATAACAAAGAGCTTTTGGAGTTTTTTCACACGTTGCTGAATAAAAAATTAATCTTGCTAAAAAATCAAAATCTTCGTAACTATGCCCTATAAATTCTTCACTATAACCGCCCAGATTTAAAAAGTTATATTTATTAACAATAGTAGCACTTGAAACAAAGGAATAAAAATGAACCAAGCTCCTTCTCCCGCTAATTAAATCTTGCTTAACAATATCATCCCATAATTTTTCCTCTTCTTTATAAATTTTATCACTTCCCTCTTTGGTTAAATACACCACAGGTAAGACTAAAAATTCATTAATGCATTGTGCAATATTTTTAATCTTAATAAGATTTAAAATCTTTTCTAAAGAAAAGGGACTAACATAACAATCAACATCTAAAAACATAATCACTTGAGCATTTGCAAAACAAGCACCTAAATTTCTACATTTTCCTTGAGAAAAAAAATCTTTTTGAGATTCATCTTTTAAATAAATATGACCATTTTCTTCTATAATTTGCTTTAGATTATTTTCTAATGAAGAATAACCCTCAACAAAAATATATTCTATTTTTTCATCACTCTTTAAGCGAGTAGCTTTGTTTATAACTCTATCTTGTATATAAGCTCTTTCCTTACTTAAGCCAAAAGGGATGATTATAGATAAAATGGGGGACATTAAATTACACATTTCCTATGGCATAAAGCTGGATGATTCCTACTACTTTACCCTCTTTTCCTACAACAATTTCTTTAATCTTATGTTTTAACATCAATTCTTCAGCCTCACTTGCCATAGCATCCGCATCGATAACTTTTGGATTGTCACTCATAATCTCTTTTGCTTTAAAATCAAATCTTGGCTTATCACTCATTTTTAAAGCTCGACGTAAATCCCCATCGGTAATGATTCCAACCAGCTTCTCATTTTCTATAACAACACAAAGTCCAAGTTTTCCGCTTGTCATCACATTGACAAGATCATTAAATTCAGTATCTGGATGTACAATAGGAAGATTTTTTGAAACCATAAGATCTTTTACCTTTGTCAAAAGCTTACGTCCCAAGCTTCCACCTGGGTGAAAAAGGGCAAAATCATCGGGTTTAAAATTTTTCATTTTCATCAAAACAGCCGCTAAAGCATCACCCATTACTAATGTTGCCGTTGTTGAAGACATAGGGGCAAGTTTAAGAGGACAAGCCTCTTTTTTAACCGAAATATCCAAACAAACATCAGCTTGCCTTGCTAGAGTGGAATTTAAATTACCCGTCATTGCTATAAGAGTGATTTTTCTTCTTTTAATAACAGGGATTATTTTTAAAAGCTCTTCGGTTTCACCTGAATTTGAAATAGCGATTAAAACATCTTCTGGAGTCATCATACCAAGATCGCCATGCAAAGCTTCTCCAGGATGGATAAAAAAACTAGGGGTTCCCGTACTAGCTAAAGTCGCTGCGATTTTAGCACCTATATGGCCTGATTTTCCCATACCGCTAACTATACATCTTCCCTTAGCTTGAAAAATGAATTTAATCGCTTGATTAAAATCTTCATTCAAATGAGAAGCCAAATCAAATATAGACTCGGCTTCTATTTTAAAAACTTCTTTTGCAATTTCAATCGCTTCCATAAAAACAACCTTTAGAGATTTAAGACAACATTTGTTGCAACGGCAATTTGATAAAGAATTTGAGTTAGCATACTAAAGATTTGCAAATTCTCGCTTTCAACTTTAGGTAAAACTAAGATGGAATCCCCTGGATGCATTGTAATATTTCCATTAAATTTTTCAGCCTTACCATTGCTACGTATAACTAAAACCTTAGAAGTATCAGCTCTTTCTCCATAACCTCCAGCAAGATTGATATAATATTTCAAATCTTTACCCTTGTCAAAAACAAAAGCACCTGGCAAAGAGACTTCACCTTGAACGATTACAAGATTGTTTTTACTTGGAACATTGATCACATCCCCATCTTCTAAAATCACGGATTTGTAAGATTTTGGATTATCAATAACGATTTGTCCTTTAGGCTCAACCTGCTTAGCCCTTTGGATAAATTCAAGAATCAATTTTGCCTGTTCAGCTCTAATAGCAGCACCTTGAGAGGTAACCGAAGTGCTTGTTAAGGCTAAGGTTTCTAGTTCTTTAAGTTGAGCATTGATGAGTTCTTTTTGAGTTTTGGCAACAGATTTTCTAAAAACCTGTAAAGCATTAACATTGGATTGATCATTAAACATAATAAGCCTTGAAACATCCTCTAAAGTTGTTCCTTTTTTAACCACCAAATTTTTAAGCCCACTATGTTCACCGCTTACAGTGATCGTGATATTTTTAGAGATATATTCTGGATTAAATTGCACCTCATCGCCGGTTTGCAATAAAACTTTAGAAAATTGCATTTTATTATAAGCGCTGACATTGAGTTTATGATCCTCTCCATAGCTTTTAACTACAGCATTGGTTACTATAGGTTTTGCTCCTGCTACACGCGCCAAATCACTTAAAGTCTTAATATCATTTGAAAGTTCAAAGCGAAAAGGTCTTTGCACATCCCCACTTACAAAGGCATAATTTTGCACATTACCCACTAAAATAACATCCCCGCTTCTAAAAGGAAAAAGATCCATTTGACCCTTAAGCAAGAAATTATATAAATCTATATTTTTAATCACTTGATTGTTTCTTAAAATTTCAATATCTCTAAAACTTCCATATTCTAAATTAATCCCACCTGCTTTATCAAGATATTGTATCACAGAATCTGAACTTAATCCTTGATAAAGTCCTGGAGAATTTACACTTCCTGTTACAAAAACAGAAACATTTTGATAGGCGTTCATATCGGCATAAACAAAAACATTGCTTTTATAAATCCTATTAACATGAGCTTTAATCACACTCACTAAAGCACTATTTTTTACACCCAATAAATTAACAGCACCCACTTTTGGGATAAAAATATTACCTTGAGAATCCACAACAAGTACACGCTCAAATTCAACAGCACCCCAAATTTTTAAACTGATTTGATCGCCTACTGCAATTTTATAATCAGGATTATAAACTCTTTGAGTATAATTTTTAAAATTCCCATTAAAAAGATGTGCACCAAAAACAGGAATTGTATCATCATCCGTTTTTACTGTATTTTCTTGTTGAAATTTGGAATTACTTGTGCTTATATTTTTATCTGATATGAAATTAGCATTTTCATTTTCAACTGCAGTGATTTGAGAAACATCCACTGAACCAAAAGCAAAAACAAAAGAAAATAAAAATAAAACAATCTTTTTCATCTAATACTTATGCTCCTCCATAATCATTTTAGCAAATTTAATAATGCCATATAATAAAGATAAAACCATAAAGGCTGTTAAGATATCATAAATTCTTTCAGGATATTTTGCAATTTGAGGCTTAGTAGGACTTTGGATTACAACAAGTTGCTTAATCTTTCTTGCCGCCTCAATTCTTGCACTTTCATAAGCCTTTAAAGCTGATTCATAAGCTTTTTGAGTAAAATTTGCCTCTATGGTCAAATCTTGAAATTTGGCAGCAAGATTATTTAATTTTTGTGAAGGATTATTAGCTGAAATTTTAGACTTTTCTTTTAATAATTGTTTTTTTAAAGCTACAATTTCAGCCTTTAAGGTTACAATCTCGGGTGCTGCATCATTCATATAACTTTGTAAGCTTAAAAGCTTAGCTTCTTTTTGAGCTAAATTAGCCTCAATTTCTGAAATCAATTTTGCTTTGCTTTCAGCTTGTTTTAAAGGATCAAAAACTCCGTATTTATTTTGAAAAGCGATTAAATCATTTTGCGCTTTTTGAAATTTGTCTTTAAATTTTAAAACTTCACTTTCAGCAAAAGCCATTTGATCTCTTGCTGATTTATGAGAAATTTCATTAACAAATTTTTCACTTTCTTCCATAATAGTTTTAGCGATCAAATAAGAAGATTCTGGAGTAAAACCCTCTACTTCAACGCTTAATAATCCAGTTTCATTATCGGTATGAATTTTAATACGACTTTGGTAATATTTTAAAAAAGCCTCATTGGAACTTGATTGCCATAATTTATAAAATAAATCCAAATGTTGTTCATTATAAAGTTTTTTAAGCTGAATTTTTTGATCTAGAATTTTTAACATATCAGAAGAATGAATATAGCCTTTAAGATATTTTATATCTTCACTAGCAGTAGAATTTGAAGAAAGCAAGGATAAAATGCCATTAGCTTGAGCGCTTGCTCCACTTGTAGCTCTAACATCTAAAATCATAGTGGTTACATAACGAGGTGCAGCGATAAATACATAATAAATCACTACAAAAATCATCAAAAACCAAACAATTTTAAAAGAATCAAAAATACTCAAATCTTTAATTTTTCCCATAAATGCTTTTTTTTCTTTCATTAAGCTCTTCCTTGATAAACCGCTATTCCTTCATCAACATCATCATAAACAGTCGCTTTTCCATTTTCCATAAAAATAATTTTATCACACCATTCTTTAATTTCAGCTACGTTATGTGAAACCATAATCACTTTTGATTGGCTAAGTCTTTCTTTATAAAGTTTTACACTTTTTTCTCTAAAGGAAGGATCACCCACCGCACCTGCTTCATCGATTAAGTAATAATCAAAATCAAAAGCCATGCTAAGCCCAAAAGCAATTCTAGCACTCATTCCAGAAGAATAAGTTTTCATCGGCTCATCAAAAAATTTTCCAAGCTCAGCAAAATCTTCTACAAATTGCACTTTTTCTTGTAATTTTTTTCCTCTATAGCCATAAACTCTTGCTACAAATTTAGCATTATCTCTTGCAGTAAGCGAACCTTGAAAGGCTCCACTTAAACCTAAAGGCCAAGATAGTTTTTTATTGGTGATTATCTTGCCGCTATCTGGAAGCTCAGATCCGCTTAAAAGCCTCATTAAGGTTGATTTACCAGCTCCATTTCTGCCCATTAAACCTATGCTACAATTTTCAGGAAATTCAAAGGTAAAATCTTTAAAAACATAATGCCTTCCACCACTAAATAAAGGGTAAGATTTTGTTAAATTTAGAATTTTTATCATTGTTTTTTTACCGCTGTTAAAGCTTGTCTATTATGATAATAAAAAAATAAACCAATAAAAAGTATTATACCGATACAAAACATAGGATAAAAATAGTTATATTCATCATTTAAAGGATAATTTTCAAAAAAATTATATCTTAAAAGTTCCATAATATGAAGCAAAGGATTATAAGAAAATAAATTCAATAAAGATCTGGGCATAAGCCAAGTTGGAAAAATAACACCTGAAGTCCAATAAAAAATAATACTATAATAAGCTAGTAATGTTCTTAAGGGCTCAACAAAATGCCAAATAATAGCAAAACAAATCCCTAAAGAAAAACCTGAACAAAAAAGTAAAAATATACAAAAAGAAACGTCCAAAAAATTTTTTGGTATCACTTCTAGATGAAAAAACCAACCTGCAAAAAATAAAACAACAATAAAAATCACAAAATATATACAAAACTCAAGCAAAGCCCTCGCAATAAAAACATGTATAGGCTTAACAGGCTTGTAAGCAAACAAAGCTAAATTTGCCCCTATACCGTTCATAAGCTGATTCACTATACTTCTAAACATAAAATACGGAACAATTCCAGAAATAACAAACATAAAAATAGAAATCCCTTCAGGCATAACCTGATGGTGATATTCTCTAATTAGAGTAACAATTGTAGTAATAACCAAAACCACACTCATAGGTTCACCCACAACCCAAAGATAACCCAAATGCCTATTAGTGCCAAATCTGGTTTTTAGCTCTCTAAAAAAAAGTGCATAAATTACATTTAACATTTGATTTTATACCACCAATTTTTACTTAAAAATTATAATATTAACTCATTTTGTTAAATAATGAAAGATTTTTTAGAAAATTCTATTTTTTTAGCAAGACCTAAAGTATTGTCTGTTAATTTAACCCAAATGATTTCAAGGATATAAATTTTAGCTTTTTTATCAAGCCTAGCAAAAGAAAATTTAGAAAAATATATTTTCTCTTGTTCTTTACTTGCTCTTTTAAATTCAGCTTTGGCTTGAATCCCTTTTAAAAAAGCGATTTTATTTTCTTTGGCAATATTTACAGCAACGCTAGAATTTTTAAAAGCTAATTGAATATGTTTTGTATTTTCATGAGAAGCGATTATGAAAGCAAGATTTTTTTCATCAAAAGCATAAAAAGCACTAGCGGTATAAACTCCTATATCATCGATTATAGACCATGATAAAAGTTTTTCATTTTTTATAAAATTTAAAATTTTTTCATCCATAATTAAAATTATACTCAACAAAATTTAAAATCAGCCGATATAATATAATAATCAAAAAAATAATAAGGAGTTGGTTATGCAAATTGATGCGAGTAAAAATCAAAGTTTTTCTATGGACTATACCACTAAAAGTGGTAAGCATTTAAGTCTTTCAATGTATGATAATCAAAGTTTAAATTATAATGATAAAGACGGCAAACAATTAAGCTTAAAGCATCAATATGGATTTAGCTTTACTTTTGAAGGTTCTAAATTAACCCAAAATGATATGAATGAAATCAAAAATGCCATGAAAGATGTAGAACCTATGTTAAATAACTTCTTAGCTAATTCAAAAGTAGGAGAATTAAAACCTAAAGAACTTATTCAAACCGCAATGCAAATTGCCGATGTTTTACCAGCTCCAAAAGATGAAAATCATAAAAATGCTATCGCAAGCAATTTAACTAATAGACTAGATAGCTTATTAAAACAAAATCAAACCAACAATAAAGATACAAATGCATCCATGCTAGAAGATAGCAAAAAGCTCTTAGATGAAGTTTTAGAGCAAATGAAAAAACAGCTTGAAAAACAACAAGAACAAAACAATAAAGAAAATAAAGAAAAAGATGGTTTAAATCTTTACGCTTAAAAAGGTTGATCATGCAAAATGTGCAAATTGTAGAAAATATGCTTAAACTCCAGCAAAAATTAAATGATGAAACCAACGGTATTGGTTGGGAGGAAGGCTATACTAAAGAAGGAAAATTGATCAGTTGGAGACGTTGTATTTATATGGAATGCGCTGAACTCATCGATTCTTTTGCTTGGAAACATTGGAAAAATATTTCAGAACCGACAAATTGGGAAAATGTACGTATAGAAATCGTAGATATTTGGCATTTTATTTTAAGTTTGCTTCTTGAAAATAAAAAACAAGATTTTCACCTTTTTGCTACAGAAATTGCTTCTGTAAGTGTATTTCAAGATTTTTGCAAAGAAGAAAATAAACCGAGCGAAAATCAAAGTGAAATTTATGGTATTTTAAACGATATAGAGCTTATTATCCATAAATGCAGTGGCTTTGACTTTGATTTGGGTGAGTTATTATCTGTTTATTTTACTCTAGCAATCAAATGCGGTCTTAATTTAAATAGTCTTTATCAAATTTACATAGGAAAAAATGTCCTTAACGCCTTTAGACAAGATCATGGTTATAAAAATGGCACTTATATAAAAAATTGGAATGGTAAAGAAGATAATGAAGTTTTAAATGAAATTTTAAAAACAGAAATCGATTATGAAAAAATTTATAATCATCTTGAAGAAGAATACAAAAAAGTCTCTCCATGCAAATTTTAAAACTTTCTTTACAAGATTTTTTTTCGCTTAAATTTTTAAAATTTTCCCTCATCCCTCTTGCTTGTAGTCTTTTATTTATGAGTATTTTAGGGATCTTTGGTTTTTCATTTTTAACCAATTATTTTCACTCTTTATTTAGCGTTAGCGAGGATTCTTTTTGGGCTTGGTTTTATGCTTTTCATGTAGTTCAAGTATTGCTTACTGTGATAAGCTTTTTATTTTCAGGCTTTATTGTTGTTTTTGCTTCTGTTTTTCTTGCTCTTTTTATCACCTCTTTTCTAACCCCTTTTATTGTTAAAGAAATCAATAGAAAATATTATCATTATAGCCTTGAAGAAGAAGTTGGCTCCCTTAGAGTATTTTTTGAAATTTTTAAAATATTTATAAAATTTGGCTTCTTTTTTATACTTTGTACCTTAGCTTTATTTTTGCCTTTTGTCAATCTTTTTATTTATTATTTTGTTTTTTACTATCTTTTTCATAAACTATTGATTTTAGATGTAACAAGTTCGGTTTTAGATCAGCAAAATTTTAAAAGTTTTAATGCCAAATTTTCTCCTTTTGAGTTTAAATTTAGCACCTTATGTTTTTATGTCCTTTCTTCTGTGCCATTTTTAGGACTTTTTTTTCAAGTATTTTTTGTGATTTTCTTAACCCATTTAAGCTATCAAAAAATTTTAAAACTTAAAGCTTGAAATTTCAATATTATGATTATAAAGATAAGCTCTTAATAATCTTGGAATTTTAGCTTTTCTACACTCCTCTTTAAAATTTTTTGGAAGTTTTTCACAAAGCTCGTAATTAAAAACGAAAGCTTTATCATCCTTATAAGCTATAGCGATTTTTCCACTGATAACACAATCGCTTTTTAGCATTTGCACTCTTTGTTTAGCACTTGGAACAACCTTTTGAATTTTCAATGCTTTTGCGATCATGCTTTCTTCTTTGGGGCAAACTAAAATCCCTTTAAAATTTTGTATTTTTTCAAAATCATAAATTTTTTGCTGATCTTTACTTAGATAATCAAAACTTCTTTTCAAACCTTTAGAAAATTTTTCAACAAAAGAATTAGAAAATTCTTTTCTTATATAGTTTCTAAAGTATTTTACATCGTCATTGCTTTCATCATTAAAATAAAAAATTTTATTCTCTTTTAAAAAATTTAAAATTTCATTCTTGCTTACGCAAAGCAAAGGCCTTACAATGCAATATTTTTCATGCTTTTCAATTTCATTCATTCCTAAAATCTCTGCCAAACCTGCTCCTCGAGAAAGCTGCATTAAAAACCATTCAAATTGATCGTTAAGATGATGAGCTAAAATAAGATGATTATAAGAATTTTCAAGGCAAATTTGATGAAAAAAATCATAGCGAAAATCCCTAGCTTCTTTTTCAAAATTGCCTTTAAATTTGGGGGCAGTTTTTATAAAAATTTGTTTTTGAAATTTTAAAGCAAGTTTTTTAGCTTCATTTTCTTCTTTATCGCTATTTATCCTAGTTTTATAATTAATCAAAGCTAGATCAAATGAAATATCATTTTGTATTAAAAAATAAAAAAGCGCACTTGAATCACTCCCGTAAGAAAAAGCGAGTAAATTTTTACCCTTTTTTAATAATTCTAAAATTTCATGCTTAATCTGCATCGATTTTTCTTAAAGCCTTAGCGATTAATTTTTTATCCAAGCTTTGAGTGATCTCACACTCATAAATTTGTCCCATTTCCAAATCACCGCACTCACTTTCATTGATAAGAATTTCTCCATCAATTTCTCTATCCCATCTTAAATCTTTTCCTGCGATGAAAAAAGCTCCCTCACTACTTTCCCCAGTACAAACCACCAAACGCTTTTTACCCACTTCTTTTTCAAAACTTTTCTCTAAAACCTTATCGATAATTTTTTCGATTTTTTTAAGACGAGCATTGATTGTTTTAAAAGGAATTTGCTCCATATCAAAAGCTGCCGTATCTTCTTCTTTAGAATAAGCAAAAACACTCACTCTATCAAAGCCAAAATTTTGGACAAAATCACAAAGCTCTTCAAAATCCGCATCACTTTCTCCAGGATGTCCCACAATAAAACCCGTGCGCAAAAAACTATCAGGTGCATTTTTCATTAAAGTGAGCATTTCTTTAAGTTTTTTTTGCCCAGCCCCACGCTTCATAATTTTAAGCATAGAATCGCTAATATGCTGCAAAGGCATATCAAAATAATTCACAAAAATTTTAGAAGCTATAATGCGTTTGATTAAAGCCTCACTCGCACTCGTTGGATAAAGATATAAAATTCTAGCTGCTCTTACACCCTTTATTTTTTCTATCTCATCGATTAAGCGTATAAGTCCATCTTTTTCGCCTTTGTCAAATAAATAAGAACTCGTATCTTGCGCGATAAATGAAAAATCCTTATAGCCTTTTTGCACCAAATCCCTAACTTCAGCAACAATGCTTGAAATTTCTCTTGATTTTAACTTGCCTTTAAAGCTTGGTATAGCGCAAAATGAACATTTTTGATTGCATCCTTCTGCTATTTTTATGAAAGCGTGGAAGTTAGAACCCGTGATTACTCTTTTTGTGTTTTCATTTTGCAAATACGTCGAAGAAGAAAATAAATTCGTTTTTTTAAGTATCATTTCATCGATTCTTTCATAATCAGCCACACCGGTAAAAAGATCAACTTCGGGCAATTCTTTCATCAATTCTTCTTGATAACGCTGCATCAAACAGCCCGTAACCACTAAAAGTGAATCTTTTTTTCTTTGCTCATGCAAATTTAAAATCGCATTAATACTTTCTTTTTTAGCACTTTCTATAAAACCACAAGTATTGACAATCAAAACATCTGCCATACTTGGATCATCACACAATTCATAAGCACTAAGACGTCCTAGCATGATCTCGCTATCGACTAAATTTTTATTACAACCTAAAGACATTAGATAAAGTTTTGACATATTTCTCACTTTTTAAATTTGAATTTTCATTTTTTTTTTTTTTGATAAAATAAGTTTTTTAAAATTATAACAAAAAACTTCAAGGAATTTCTTATGGAAAATGTGGTTTTGCTTGGCGGAAGTACATGCTCTATGATTAATGGTTTGCAAAAAGGATTGGAAGAAGGTATAGAAAAAATCAATCAGAATAATCACGTAAAACTAAAATTTTATAATTTTTCTCTAGGGGCCTCTGATTCTAGCCAAAGAATTTTTTCAATCTATAAAAATAATAATATTATAAATAAAGCTTTCATGGTTATAGTAAGTATCAATACAAATGAATATGATATGTTTGGAGTTTATAATTTTTCTATAAAAACATTGAAAAAAAATCTAGAAATTTTATGTAAAATTTTAGCAAATTTAAACTCAAAAATTATTTTTATAATCCAACCCCTATCAACACAATCTAATGAAGATAAATTAGATATAATTAACAAAATAATAAAAAATAAAATCTATCATTATAATTTTAACTATATAGATATGCAACAATATTATAATAAAAAAAATGTCAACGAATTCTTTAAAACAAATGATCCGTATCATCAATTACCCACTATAATGAGAATTTTAGGAAAAAATATTATAGAAAATATCAATCATTTTCAAAATAATCAATTAAAACAAAAATATGTAATACCAAATTTTATCATAAAGTCTCCTACGGAATTATTTCAACTAAATACACCCTTAGAAAGTAAGAAATTAGAAAATTCTTTATTTAATGAAATTATTTATAAACTTGATGATCAAACAAAACTTCAATTTAAACCAGAATTTAAAAATTATTGCATTATAGGAATTGCCACATGCAATTTCTTTGAGTCAGCTTACAATTGCTTTTCAAGTTTTACTTTAGAAAATAAAACAACAAAAATTGTCAAAGGTATTAAATCTCACTATTATCTTTTTCATACCTTAGAAAAAGAATTTATCATCGATGAAAATAGTTTTATCTTTTTTAATCAAAACAACGAAGCTCTAACAAAACCAAGTGTGTGGATTTACAAAGATACATATATTAACAGTATTCATCATTGCGGTTTATCTTATTTTTTATTAGCTAATTTTGAAAAACTAGATAAAAAAATAACTTCTACTGACAAAAAAATAAATGTTTCAAAAAAATATAATTTTACACATTTAATTCCTGCTGTGGAAGATTATAAATCTATCATCGAAGAATATAATCAGAGAATAGATCCTATAAAACTAACGCCTTTGCAAAATCAAATCAATACTTTAAATACTCAAATATCTAATTTAACCGATGAAAATATCCAAATGAAAGGTTTAATAGATAAAAAATATAATTTAGAAATTTTAAATTTAGAACAAGACCTAATAATTAAAAAACTAGAAAGTAAAAAGTTAGCTAAATCTTTAGGAATTAAAATGGATATTATTAATCCTAAAGTAACTTTT
>NZ_NXLY01000007.1 GCF_005406225.1 Campylobacter taeniopygiae
ATCTAATTCTTTAATGCCTTAATCACTAAATAAAGATAAAGCTCTTTATATTTTCATTCGAATTTAAAACTTTTCAAATACTCTACAACAGGATCTTCACTTATCCATTCATCTTCACCCATCTCTTCATCAAATTCATCATATCCATAACAATAAGGATCATCATAAAGTTCCATTTCTCTTGTTTCGGCAATACCTTCTATACAAATTTTTGCACTGATACAATCTTCTTGACTTTCATTTGGTTTTAAAGCTTTTAAGGTGTTAAAAATTTCAAAAGCATCGCTGTATTGTTTTTCATATTCTTCTTTATTGAAGCCTTTTTTATTATGTTGAACATTTATAATCTCGCGTAAAGCTGTTTCTGCAGCTACAGCTAAAAATGTAAAACCATAACTTGATTCAAAATCTCCATATTCTTCGTATTCTTCACTCACAACACCACTAATATTAGCTCCATTTTTTAAAGCACTTTGAAACTCTTCTATGTTGGATTCTTCAATTGCTATAAGCAATTTATAATCAATTTCTTTTACCATTTTTTCCTCCTAAGATTTTTTATATTAGAGTCATTACTCCTCGGTAAGTTCCATAATTCTATGAAAAGCCAAAGGAGTTTTTTCTAAGATAGCAAGATAGTTTTCCTTAAGTTGCTTTTCGTGTTCTTTTCTTATTTTATCTTGTATTTCTCTTTTTTTTCGCATTTCATTCATAAGCTCTATATGTTTTTCTTCACTACCTAAAAGCTCTAAAGAACTTTTAGCTCCTGCTTTAAGAAGGTATTTTTTTATGGTTTCACTTTTATTGCCTATATTATCAAGAGCAGAATCTCCAAATTGATCAAAAACATTCACATTGGCTCCTGCTTCAATGAGTTTTTTAACTGTATTAGAATAACACCCCTCTACAGCCAATATTAAAGCATTTTCTCCATAACAAATTGATCCTTTATCATATTCTATGATTTCATTGATATCTTTCATTTTACCACTATCGATTAAGGCATTAGCAAATTTTTGTTCCTCTGAAATAAGAAACTTGTGCAATAAATTTTCACCCTCTGAATTTTTAAGATTAGGATCTGCTCCAAGTTCTAGTAAAAAATGTAAAAGTTCTAATTTATTAGCCCTTTCTATTTTAGTGGCATCAAGAAGATAATTGGTTTCAAAGATCAAAGGTTCATACCGTCCTTCCTTTTGATAAAAGCAAGCATTGATATTAGCTCCCTTATCCACTAAAAGCTTAATAACTTTTTTTGTTTTTTCTAAAACTATGCGATGATCTTCATCTTCTATTGTAAAACTAATACAAGCCAATAAAAAATTCAACCATTTTTGATCTTTTATGAATTGCAAAATAAATTCAAAAAATTCATGATCATATAATTCGTGGCCACCGAATAAGTGAGAAGCCATATCAGGTCTTTGGTATGGATATAAGTCATAAACATCTTTACCTTTTGGATTTTCTATAATATACATTGTATTTAAATCTGTTTTTTTAACATATTCTTGCCATTCTTGATAATATTTATCTTTAATACTATGCTTGATTTCTGTATCAAAAAACCATTGAAGCATAGGATTTGCTTGAAATTCTTCATAAGAGATGATTTTTTCTTCAGCCATTTGTTTTCCTTTTTTGTATAATTGATGTAGATTATTCTTAAATCCAGCACCTCAAAACTATTTTTTAATACCAGATATTATATCTAATGTAAGCAATATAGATATATCTTCAGAGACTTTGATAAACCTTTTATAAAAATAGCTATTCTTATCTATTTTCAATTTATTTTTAGCCACAACCTTTTTGTAATTATTTATATATTTATCTAAAATAATTTTATAAATAGTCGCAAATTTGGCATTATTTATTATATTGGGATTTTTTTCATCTAACGAATCAACATCTATGTTATTTTTTGCAAGATAGCTCATTATATCTTTTTTCATTTTATACAAATAATTAACCAAAGTGATAAATTTGATAAAACCAAACAATGTTATACACTCATCATTAAGCGTATATATATTTAATTTGTCATTTTTAATATCTTTTTTTACATCATAATGCCCTATGATCTTAATATAACTTGGTTTAAATAGATTATATTTAAAAATGATTATACTAAAATACCCCGCTATATTAAATATTATTCTATCATCGTTAAAGGAGGATACTTCAATATCATCTGCTAATTCATTACAATAAATACACAATAAACAAATAATGGCTTCAATATTGTTTTTAACATGATTATCTAACCTTAGATTTTCATATTTCTTTAACGTTAATTTTAATTTATGGGTTTTGTTTATTAACTTATTAAATTCACTTCTATCAATATTCACATAATCTAAACCGTTGTAATCAGGATTAAAATATGGTAGTCTGGTATTGATAAGATTATTATAAGACTCATTTACAAACATAGTATCCGATGAAATACTATCATACCAAATATACTCGGTAAATTTAATAACTGGATGATTTAATTTAAACACTTTAAAAAAATTCAAAGTGTAATAAAATCCTTGTATTGAAGAAACCCCTTGATAATTATCTAATTCTATATCAGGTAACTCTGGATTTATAAAGTTTATAAATGTTGTACTAGATACGATATCATATTCAGTAAGAGTTCTCTCTCTATCATTATTGAATAAAATTCTAATTAAATACAATATAAAACTATTATATTCACTTGATGCTTCTTTTTTGATATTAAATATATCTTTTAAGCTCACAGGTATTTTTTTCATGTTTTTCCCTTTTTAACATTACATTACAAAAATTAAGATTATTATTTAATGTGTATTTTAGCATATATTTATTGTTTTTGCTTTTAATAAAATTTAAATAAGTATATTTTTTCTTTGATTAAAATTTTATCGCGATTAAAAATGAGAAAAATGAAGTGGTGCGGATGAAAGGACTTGAACCTTCACGCATTGCTGCACCAGATCCTAAGTCTGGCGTGTCTGCCAATTTCACCACATCCGCAAAAGTGGTACGCTCAAGAGGATTCGAACCTCTGACCTACGGCTTAGAAGGCCGTTGCTCTATCCAGCTGAGCTATGAACGCATAAAAGGTTGGTACGCCCGATAGGAATCGAACCCATAACCTACAGATCCGAAGTCTGTCGCTCTATCCAGTTGAGCTACGGGCGCTCTGATGGGGTGAGTGATGGGAATCGAACCCACGACCCTCAGGACCACAATCTGATGCTCTAACCGACTGAGCTACACTCACCATTTTATAATTAAAATGGTCGGGGTGAAAGGATTCGAACCTTCGGCCCCTTGGTCCCAAACCAAGTGCGCTAACCAGACTGCGCTACACCCCGAATTTAAAAACTAGTATTCTATCAAAAAAGAAATCATAAGTCAAGAAATTTATTCTCTAATGCGTAAAAAAACTGGAAAACGCGGAAGTGAATTTTTAGTCAATCCGCTGAATTTATAAGTAATAATAGTTCCTATAGAAGGTGGATTTTTTCTATCTTGATCCTTTAAACCACTGCCTATTTTAATGATTTTGCCATCCATTGTTTTACATATCAAAGCACCGATTTGATTTTCAAACCTTCCCTTGCCTTTTGTATAGCCGATCACCTGACATTCTGCATCGTTATAGGGTTTTAATTTTAAAGCTTGTTTGCTTCTGCCTTTTTCATAAGGATTTAAACTTTTGCGTATAACTACACCTTCACCTTTGTTTTTTACAATATTCTCGTAAAATTCATTTAAATGTTTTTCATTTTCAATAGGAATTTGTGGAATGATTTTTATATATGGATTAGGATTTTTTTGTAAATATTTTTGTAAAACTTGAAGTCTATTTTCAAGGTTGCAAGGATTAAGATCGAATTCTTCACAAGCATTAGGCACGTCAAAAACATTATAGCTTACTTTTTTCCATAAATTTGCATCCGAGTGTGTTGTTCTTATGAGAGAAGAGATTAAATCAAATTGATTTCTACTTATCCAAAGTTCCCCATCAAGAGCAAAAGGAGGAAAATTTTTCATAAAAAAAGAAGGTGGTGTTATGGTTTGATTTTTTCGAGTTTTTAAAGATTTTCCGTCCCAAATTCCACGAACGCCATCAAGCTTTTCACTCATTACATATTCATTCAAATTTTTATTTTGAAAATCCTGCTTATTGAATTGAGTCAAAAGCAAGATTTCATCAGCAAAAACAAAAGAAGAGAGGCAAATTAAAAGAAAAAATCTAATCAAGATAAATGAACCATATATCCTGTAGAATCTTTTTGTATTTCATAATTATACACACCATCGAGATAAATCACAAGTCTATAATATCCTTTATGAGATCCAAAATCTATACGTTTAAATATAGAATTTTTAAGTCGTATGTTTTTAGTCGGATAAATTGCTGTGGATTTAAAATCGATAATAATCTTGCTAGGATTACCCACTGAAAAATCGCTAATAAGATCATCTTGAGTGTTTAATTTGATTTTATTTTTATAAACAGTATAGGATATAAAATCATAAATTTTTGCAATTTGCAAAGGGATATCAACTTCAGTTGTTTTATTTGTTTCTTGGCTGGTATTTTGTGGTATAGTGACAGAAACATCTAAAATTTTTGAAGGCTCTGGGGTTTTAGAATGTGTTAAAACATAAGAATCGTGCCAATTAACACTTTTATTAATATCGACGCTTAACTTATCTTCGCTACCATCTGCTTTAACATAATGAAAAGTGATACTTTTTAAAATCCTTGCATCAGAATTAAATTTAAAAGTTCTCTCTTGAAATTCTTGCGGAACAATCATTTTTTCTTTTTTTTCCACTTTAAAAGGGTTTTCATCAGCATTTAAAAAAGATATAAAAATTAAAAATATTGTCAAAATTCTAGTTTTCATTTGGATACAATCCTTTTAATTCAAAATAATCTTTTTGGGCTTTAGCATTTTGCTTTTTAAGCAAAGATATTTGTTTGGTTAAGTCTTCTTTAGTAGCCTCCAAAGAAAGCAAAGTATCTAAGGAATATTGCCCAAAAAGCATATTCCCAAAATAAATCGCTCCAACAATAACCAATAAAGTCCAACAAAACATTTTTACAATATGAACATAAAAGCCCTTCTTTTTGGTACTTTCATCATACTCTTTTAATAAATCACTCAGAGTTTCTCTCCTAAATACTCATCATTATCTAGCTCTATTTCAAGCAAACGATTATATTTTGCAGTTCTTTCCCCTCGTGCTAAAGCACCGGTTTTAATTTGCCCTGTATTTAAAGCAACAGCAAAATCAGCGATAAAGGTATCTTCGCTTTCTCCGCTTCTATGGGACATGATGCATTTATAATTATTTCTTTGAGCTAAACGCACTGTTTTCATTGTCTGGGTAATAGTGCCAATTTGATTTGGCTTTATTAAAACAGCATTGGCCATTTTTTTAACAATGCCTTCTCGCAAAATATCTTCATTAGTAACAAACAGATCATCTCCAACGAGTTGAATTTTATCTCCTAATTTTTGAGTGAGTTTAATCCATCCATCAAAATCATTTTCAGCTAAACCATCTTCAATACTAAAAATAGGATATTTTGAGCAAAGTTCAATGTACTTTTCAATCAAATCATCGCTAGAAAGGATTTTACCCTCTATGTGATATTTTCCATCTTTAAAAAATTCAGTACTTGCTACATCTAAGGCTAGTTTAATATTTTTTTCATATCCAGTTTTTTTAATACATGTCATTAAAAGCTCTAAAGCTTCTTCATTGCTAGATAAATTTGGAGCAAAACCACCTTCATCTCCTAAAGCTGTAGAATGCCCAAGACTTGCTAATTCTTTTTTCAAATTAGCATAAATTTCACAAACCGATCTTAAAGCCTCTTTAAAACTTGAAAAACCAAAAGGCATAATCATAAATTCTTGAAAATCTATATTATTATTTGCGTGGGCGCCTCCATTGATAATATTACACATTGGAACAGGCAAAATACTTGCATTAACTCCGCCCAAATAACGATACAAAGGGATATTTAAAGAATTAGCAGCAGCACGCGCTAAAGCCATAGAAACACCTAAAGTCGCATTGGCTCCAATTTTAGAATAATTATTTGTCCCATCAAGCTCTTTTAACACCTCATCAAGTTGAGTTTGATTGTAAGCATCAAGACTTATAATATTTTCGGCGATAATTTCATTCACGTTTGAAATAGCGTTTAAAACACCTTTCCCAAAAAATCTTTCATCATTATCACGCAATTCCAAAGCCTCTTTTGAACCAGTGCTTGCACCACTTGGAACTATAGCAGATCCCACACTCCCATCATTTAGCATAATCTCTGTTTTAAGGGTGGGATTACCTCTACTGTCTAAAACTTCAAAAGCTCTTACATCTTCGATCAATAACATCTCAATCCTCTTCATCGTTTTCAGAGGCACTGATCATACCTTCAACACCTATAGAATTTTGGATTTCTTTCGTGATTTCCTCAGCTATTTCAGGATTTTCTTTTAAAAATGCTTTTGAATTTTCTCTACCTTGTCCTAATTTTTTATCTTTGTAAGAGAACCAAGCCCCACTTTTATCGACAATATCAAGTTTAACACCATAATCGATTAACTCGCCTTCACGACTCAAACCTTCTCCAAACATCACATCAAATTCAGCTTGTCTAAATGGAGGAGCCACTTTATTTTTAACCACCTTCACTTTAACGCGGTTTCCTATAACCTCTTCACTTTGCTTTAAACTTGCTACTTTTCTAACATCTAAACGCACAGAAGCATAAAATTTAAGTGCATTTCCTCCAGTTGTTGTTTCTGGTGTTCCATAGCCCATAGCACCTATTTTCATACGAATTTGATTGATGAAAATAACCGTTGTATTCATCTTATGTACAATACCGGTAAGTTTTCTTAAGGCTTGTGACATCAATCTTGCTTGAAGACCCACATGCTGATCTCCCATATCGCCTTCAATTTCCGCTTTTGGTGTTAAAGCAGCGACACTATCAACAACGATAAGATCGATAGCACCACTTCTAGCGATAGTCTCTACAATTTCCAATGCTTGCTCACCAAAATCAGGTTGAGAGATATAAAGATTATCCGTATCAACGCCTAAATTTCTTGCATATTTAACATCCAATGCGTGTTCTGCATCGATAAAAGCACAAATTCCACCTGCTTTTTGACATTCTGCGATAATATGAAGAGTAAGGGTTGTTTTACCAGAACTCTCAGGTCCATAAATTTCAATAATTCTTCCTTTAGGCACACCTCCTATACCTAAAGCAAGATCTAAACCGACCGATCCAGTGCTTATGCTATCAATTTGTTCAACTTCCTTATCTCCTAGCCTTAAAATTGTTCCTTTTCCAAAAGCTTTATCAAGGCTTTTTAAGGCTGCATCTAAAGATTTTTTCTTATTGTCGTCCATTATATTCCTTAAAAAATTTTAATTTAAGAATTCTACAAAATAAAATTAAATAATGTTTTATTTTTATAAATTTTTAAATGAAATTTTATAAAATAATTTCAATAAAAAATTTACTCAAGGTTAAACTACACAATGAAAAAAACGATAACAGTCGCACACTCTCCCGATGCTGATGATATATTTATGTTTATGGCGATTCACTTTGGCTGGATGGGCAATCATTTTAATTATAAAAATACTGCTTTAGATATACAAACTCTTAATGAATTTGCCTTAAAAAATGAATTTGACGCCACAGCTATTTCTTTTGGACTTTATCCATTAATCGCCAAAGAATATGCACTTTTACGCACAGCAGTAAGCTTTGGACAAGGTTATGGGCCCAAATTGATTAAGAAAAAAAATGTTCAATTAAAAAGGAAATTTAAAGTCGCTCTTAGTGGGGCTAATACAACCAATGCTTTAATTTTCCGTATGAAATATCCTAAAGCTAGAATTATTTATAAAAACTTTTTAGATATTGAAAATTCGGTTTTAAGTGGAGAAGTAGATGCTGGAGTATTGATCCATGAAAGCATTTTGGATTTTGATCAAAATCTTTGTGTGGAAGCTGAAATTTGGGATATATGGCTAGAATTAGCCAAAGAAAATTTACCCCTACCTTTAGGTGGAATGGCTTTACGCAGATCTTTACCTTTAAATGATGCCATTGAAATTGAAAAAGATTTAACTCTTGCGGTAAAAATCGCTGATTCAAATCGCAAAATTATAGCTCCAATGCTACTAGAAAGAAATCTTATTCGTGTAGATAAAGACAAGCTTGATACTTATCTTAATCTTTATGCAAATAAAAATTCGATTAGCATGGATGAAACACAATTTAAAGCTATTGATACCTTATTTAAATTAGGATATGATTATAAATTTTATGATAAGATTATAAATGTAAATGATTATCTCATACCTAGCGAATATGAACAAGCAAGAAATTCTTAAGGGGAAAACATGGATGAAGGTACTTTAGTTGGATTAGGAGTTCAAACTTTTAAAATCACACTTTTACTATCTTTACCTATGCTTTTGGCGGGTTTAATTGCGGGTTTGATTATCAGTATATTTCAAGCGACAACACAAATCAATGAAATGACACTTTCTTTTGTGCCTAAAATCATTTTAGTGGTTATTGTAATCATCTTCTTAATGCCTTGGATGACGACTACGATGATTGATTTTACTCAAAACATTCTCAATCAAATTCCAACTTTTATTAAATGATTATTGATTTTAAAAAATATTCATCCGTTCGCATAGGCAATGAATTTGAAGTTCAAATTTTAGATCAAATCAGTGATTTTGAAGGTTTTTTAATAGGAGGAGCTAACAATTTACTCGTAAGTCCTAAGCCAAAAAATATAGGAATTTTAGGTGAAAAATTTGATTTCATTGAAATTCTAGATCAAAAATCGGATTTTTTGCATCTTCGTATAGGATGTAAAACTAATTCTAGAAAAATATATAATTTTGCCAAACAAAATAATCTTTGCGGCTTTGAATACCTTGGTAAAATTCCTGGCACCCTAGGAGGACTTTTGAAAATGAATGCGGGGCTTAAAGGAGAATGCATCAGTCAAAATTTAATTAAAATCGCCACTTCAAAAGGCGAAATTTTGCGTGAAAATATCGATTTTGATTATAGGTTTTGTCCTTTAAAAGTGCCTTTTTTTTGGGCGGAATTTAAATTAGAATTTGGCTTTGATCACGCAAAAGATGAAGCTTTAAAAAATGCTAGAAATAATCAACCTAGCGGGGCAAGTTTTGGATCTATTTTTAAAAATCCTCAAGGAGATTTTGCTGGACGCTTGATTGAAACGGTTGGCTTAAAGGGTTTTAGAAAAGGCGATGCGATGCTAAGCGATAAACACGCTAATTTTCTCATCAATAAAAAAAATGCAAGTTATGAAGATGCGATCTTTTTGATCGAACTAGCAAGAAAAAAAGTTTTTGAAGAATTTGGAATCATGCTAGAAAATGAAGTTATTATCATTTAATTTTTTGTTCTTATTAATTTAAACACAGGAAAAAATATGCAAATTTATATCAATTTAGAAGAGATGAATAAATGGCAAATCAAAGACGAACTTAGAAAAATCTTATCTCGACTTGATCCTATAAGCGCACATGAAATAGCAAAAGAATTAAGAGAGGAATTTTTAAGTATAGAGGAACTACAAGAAAAAATTAAAAACATTAATGCATAAGCGTTAATGTTTTTACTTCCTTAAGGATAACTTCTGATAGCATTTTAGGCATTTGATCTATGATATTTTGATAGTTTTTGCTTGAATTTTTAGGATCAAGAGCAAAATTTAATTTCACATTTTTTGCCTGAAGAATTTTGCCATTACTTAAAGCAATAATCTTGAAATTGATTTTAGCAACAGCATCTTTAGTCACGGTTATAAAATAGTTTGTAGTATTGACATAAAAATCATCCAAATTAACTACGATAAGATAATCTATAAATTTAGCATAAATTTTATTTTTATCCCTCTCATGTTTTAAAAAAGGGCTGACATTAATCAGTTTAGCATCTTTAGGGCTAAATCTTGATAAAATTTTAGGACTTTGATACAAACCATTTGCTACAGAATTTGCAAAATTTAGATTTAAAGCATTGATCAATCTTTTAGAAAATAAAGTTGAAAAGTCTCTAGCTTCAACTCTAAGCCCATCGGATAGATACCCAAAATTTCTTCTAAAGCTTAAAACGATAGCAAAATCTTTATCTTTATCCTTGATTAAAGCAGGTTTTTTTTCAATCAAACTCGAACTATCAAAAACAGCTTTTTGATTGTCTAAACTAGAATTAATTGGATTTTGTCCAAGATCTATCAATTCAAAATTATCTTCACTTGGCTTTAGCTTAATAATCTTTTTTTGCGACAAATCATTAGCAAAAAGATTAAAATTTAAAAACAAACTTATAAATAAAATAAAAACTAATCTCATTGATAACCCTTGATTATTATAAAAAATCTTTCAAAAAACTTTTTTGAGAAACACATATAAAAAATTGCGATCTATGCTCTAAAGGACTATAAGGAATTAAATTTTGATCCAACATCCCCATAAAACCACCATTTAAATTGACCAAAAAATCTCCCGCTGCTATATCCCAAATATTTAACCTCTCAAGACGTCTATAAATTCCTGCCCTACCTTCTAAAATAGCACAAAATTTAAGCCCTGAACCAATATTAACAGCCTCTAATTTATGTTTTTGTGCGAATTCTAAATCCGTTTTACTTAAATGATTTACACTCAATAAGGCTTTAAACTGATTATCTTTAAACCATTTTTCATCTATATTTAAAAACTCATCATTTTTATAGACTTTACTTTCTTTATGTCCATAATAAATATCTTCGGTTGATGGATTTTTAATAAGCGATAAAATAGGTCTATTCTCATGAATTAAAGAAATCATGATGCAAAATTCATCCGAACCTTTTAAAAATCCACTCGTGCCATCAAGTGGATCGATAAGCCAAAAAGTTTGCAAATTTTCACTTTCTTTTCGGCTTAGAATTTTTTCTTCAGATAAAACCTTTATATCTGTTTTTCCTAAAATATCATTTAAAATTTGATCGGATGCTAAATCAGCTGAAGTTAAAGCCGAGCCATCCTCTTTTTTCCAATCTTTTAAATTTTTTCGCTCTTGCATAATAGCCTTAGAAGCTTTATTTGCTGCTTCAATAGCAAGTTCTAACCAATAATCTAAGCGCATCACTTTCCTTAAATTTAAAACTTTAATCCAATATTAGCCAAAATATTCCAACAATCAAAATCACTTCTTGATATTTGAAATAAACTTAATCGCACTCATTACCAAAATAGCCTCAAATAAAGCTGTTAATATCAGTGCTGAATAAATTTCTTGATCAAGTACTTTTGCAGAATATCCCAATGTAGCCGTTGCGATCAACAAAGTTAAAGGCATAGAATGACCCAATCCAAATAAAACCATGTTTTTAAATCCTATCGTTTTTACAAAAACACTCGCACATAAAATTCTTAATCCCACCATCACAAGCATCAATAAAATAGCTTTTAAAACAATATGATAATTTAAAATCATCGATAAATCAAAAGTTGAACCCGTATAAATAAAAAAAATCGGAATTAAAAAACCATAACCAAAAGTTGAAATTTTATATTCTAAATCCTTTTTATGACCCAAAAAAGTCGCGATAAAAGATCCCGCGATAAAAGATCCTAAAACAATTTCAAGTTTTGTGATAATCATAGCAACGATGATTAAAATAAAAATTGCCATACAAAATCTAATATCTTTTTCGTTTTTATCTTCCCAAGGCATAAGAACGATTTTAAATTGAGGATACCACCAAAAAAGAACACCAAGAAATTTAAAAATCAAAAAGCAAAGACTTAAAAAGATGGCAAGATACAAAATGCTTTGTGCCACATCTACGATTGTTGTTTGCTCTTGTAAAAATGCCCCAGCTATCGTTAAAAGAACTATGGAAATAACCTCAGCTAAGGTTGCGACTATCATGGCTATATTTAACCAATCACACTCTTTTCCAAAATCCTTGTAAAGTAAAGACAAAAGCCCTACACTCATAACAGGAATAATCAAAACAAAGACAAAAGAAAGTTTAAAAATCCACACAATCAGTAAAGATAAAACATAAAGTAAGATAATATATAAAAAGCTTTTTTTAATGATCTCTTTATCAAGGCTAAAAAAAGTTCTTAAATTTATTTCCATACCTGCGATAAACATCAGATAATAAAAACCCACATTAGCTAAAATAGAAAAATTTTCACTCTTTCCAATAAAGCCAAAATAAGCCACAATCGATCCTAAAATAATTTCAGTGGCTGAAATTGGCAAACGTAAAATTTTAGCAATATGTGGAGAAAATAATAAACAAAGCGCTATAACTATAAGAATTTTTAAGTCAATTAAACCTTGCGTATCAATGACATTGTGATGCAAATGTAAATCCCATCTTTTTTAACTCGACTATATCACGACTCGGTTCTTCTCCTTTTGTCGTAAGATAATCGCCTATAACAATAGCACCTGCACCCGCTTTAAAAATTTCATATTGTCTTTCACCCAAAACAACCTCTCTTCCACCTGCAACCATAATTACAGTTTGTGGTAAAGCCTCTTTAGTATCACTAACAATCTTTAAAGCTTCATCAGCATCCAATTTAGGAACTTTTAAATTTAAATTATCATTAGCGATAAAAAAATTAATCGGGCTTGAAAAAGGTTGCAATTCTTGCAAAGATTTTCTTAGACTTATTCTATCTTCAAAACTTTCACCCATGCCATAAATTCCACCACAACAAAGCATAAGCCCTGCTTCTTTAGCATTAAGATTAGTTTGAAAACGACTTTCCCAAGTATGGGTGGTGCAAATTTGAGGAAAAAATTCTTTAGAGGTTTCAAGATTATGATTATAAGAAAAAATTCCCGCTTTTTTTAATTCTTTAAGTTGTTCTACACTGGCCATACCATTACAAGCTATAAGGAGTAAATCAGGAACTTCTTTTTTAACCGCCATTGCAGCTTCACAAACATATTCTAATTTTTCATCATCAAGTCCAAGTCCAGCGGTTACTAAACAAAATCCTAAAGCCTCATTTTTCTTAGCAATTTTAGCCTCTAAAACAATTTGAGAAATTTCTTTACGTCTATATTTTTGAATATCTGTTTTTACATGAGCACTTTGAGTGCAGTATTTGCAATCTTCTGAGCAATTTCCGCTTGCTATATTAGAAATAGCACAAAGCATGATTTGCATCGTTTCTCCTATTTAACAATTAAAACTCGCATTCTAACAAAAAAAGACTTAAATAAATTTCTTTTATTCTTTCATTTCTTTTTTGATTTTGCATTTAAGACATTCTAAAAAAGTACCTTTTTTTAGTTCCTTAATAACCAAATTTTCGCCACATTCTTCACATTTTTCATCACTTGGCTTATATTTAGAAATAAAGTTACATTTTGGATAAGCACTACAACCATAAAATTTTCCACGCTTAGAAAAACGTTCTACAATTTCACCTTTTTGACAACTGGGACAAATTATGCCTATACTATTGGTTTTTTTTGCGGTTGTGTTTTCTTCATTTGCTTTATTTTCATTTTTTAAATTTCTAGAATATTTGCATTTTGGAAAATTTAAACAAGCCACAAATTCACCAAAACGTCCCTTTCTTATCGCAAGTTCTCCTCCACAATCAGGACAAGTCTCACCTAATTTTGTCACCGTTTTTTGACTTGCAATCTTTGTTTTTCCCTCTTCAATTTTTCTCATAAAAGGGTAATAAAATTCTTTTAAGATATTTTGCCAATCCGCTTTATCTTCAGCAATATCATCTAAAGTATTTTCAAGATTTGAAGTGAATTTGCTATCTACAATATCACTAAAATTCTTTTCAAGCACTTCAGTTACATTAAAGGCAATATCACTAGGAATGAGTTGCTTTTTATCAATTTTAACATAATCACGACTTGTAAGTATGGAAATAGTCGGAGCATAGGTTGATGGACGTCCTATACCTAAGCTTTCTAATTTTTTCACAAGCCCTGCTTCAGAATATCTTGAAGGTGGTTCAGTAAAATGCGAATTCATTTCTAATTTTTGAATTTTTAAGTTCTCACCTATTTTAAGATTAGGCAAAATTTTATCCTTATCCATATCTCCATAAACTTTATAATATCCATCAAAAAGAATTTTTCTACCACTTATTTTAAATAAAGCCTTATCATTTTTTACAAAAACATTTTGCGTTTGAGAAATAGCAGGATTCATCTGACAAGCTAAAAAACGATTATAAATGAGTGTATAAAGCTTTAATTCATCTTTATCTAAAAATTTAGCTGCAATTTGTGGCGTAAATTCCAAATTTGTAGGACGGATAGCTTCGTGTGCTTCTTGCGCACCCTTAGCCTTTGTTACATAAACATTAGCTTTACTAGGCAAATAATCTTTTCCAAAATCTTTTTGGATCAATTTTCTTACCTTATCAACCGCTTCTTTAGCCAAATTCAAACTATCAGTTCTCATATAAGTGATCACACCCATCATGCCTTGATGAGTATTAACCCCTTCATAAAGTTTTTGAGCTAACATCATAGTTTTTTTAGGATTAAATCCTAAACGATTGCTTGCACTTTGCTGTAAAGTTGAAGTCATGAAAGGAGGCGGTGGAGCGATTTTTCTTTCCTTGCTTTCTATATTTTCTATCACATAACCGCCATTTTTACAAGATTGAAGAATCAATTTTGCACGATCTTTATTGGTAATGGTTAATTTTTCAATTTTTGCCTTATCAAATTCAACCAACTCAGCATCCAAATCGGAATTAAAAATCATATCAATGCTAAAATACTCCAAAGGCACAAAGGCACGAATTTCTTTTTCTCTATCAACTATGATTTTCAAAGCAGCACTCTGAACACGACCAGCACTCAAACCTCTTTGAATTTTTTGCCCTAGCAAAGGACTTAGTTTATAACCCACTATGCGATCCAATAAACGCCTAGTTTGTTGAGCATTGACTGAATGCATGTTAAGTTTTCTTGGATTTTTTAAAGCATCTTCAATCGCACTTTTGGTGATCTCGTGAAATACAATACGAGGTAAAATATTTTCATCCTTACCTATAGCTTTGGCAATATGATACGCTATAGCTTCACCTTCCCTATCCTCATCCGTTGCAAGATAAACTTGTGAAGCATTTTTTGCTTTTTCTTTAAGCTCTTTAACCAAACTGCTATGATCGCTTGTTATTCTGTATTCTGGTATAAATTCATCATTTTCTATTTTTATACCAAAGCTTGTTTTAGGTAGATCTCTTATGTGCCCTTTAGAAGCTATAACCTCATAATTTTTCCCTAAAAAATTACCTATAGTTTTAGCTTTAGCAGGAGACTCTACTATGATTAAATTTTTTTTCATGAGCTAGACCTCAAATGCTGATTTTTAGAAACATTTCATTATATTAATAAATAAAAGCTGAATTTAGCTAAAAAAATTTAAAAATTTACTTATAAATTGCTAAAAATAGAAACATATAATCAATTTGGAGTATAATAAAATAAAAAAGGCTTTAAAATGCGAAAACATTATCAATTTCACCCCAATGATACAAAATTAGATAAGAAAATAGTTGAAATTACCGAAAAATCTACCTTTAAAATCGCAGTATTTTCTATGGCGGCTATGACCATGTTGGGCAGCGTGGTTATTTCTTCAGCATTGCCAGCAATTAGTAGGCATTTTGAAAATCTTTTAACTCAAGCAGGTGCTACAAACTCAACAAGTTTTACTTTAGCTCACCTTGATATCTTAGTGAGATTGGTTTTAACCATGCCCGCCATTTTTGTCGTTATCTTATCACCTTTTGCAGGAATTTTAATGGATAAATTTGGTAAATTAAAATTTGTTTTTCCTGCAATGATAATATGGACTATAGCTGGAGTGAGTGGATTTTTTCTCAATGATATCTATGCTATTTTACTTTCTAGAGCTATTTTTGGAATGGCTACAGCTTTTATCATGACTGGAGCTTCAGCTTTACTTGGGGATTATTATAGCCATGGTGGATTTAATCGGCGTGAAAATGCCTTGAGTTTGCAAGGTTTTTTCTGTGCAGTTGGGGGTGCTGTTTTTATTTCTATTGCGGGTTTTGTTTCTAGTTATTCTTGGCGTTATCCTTTTTTAGTTTATGGGCTTGGAATATTTATTACTCTTATAGCTATACTTTATCTTTTTGAACCACGTTTTAAGTTTTATAATCACAGCAAAGTGGAGGCAAAAACAAATTATTGGCAATTCCTTCCTGTTTATTTTATAGGATTTTTTATTATGGTGGTATATTATATTTCTCCAACACAACTTCCTTATTATATCGAGGAGCATTTAGGCTTAGATCCTAAATACATCGGAATTTCTATGTCTGTTTCTGCCCTTTGCTATGGAGTTTTTTCGCTTAGCTATAAATATATTATGCGTTTTTTAAGCATTAAGCAAATTTATATTTTGACTTTATTTATAGTGGGATGTTCCTTTTTATTATTGTTCTTAGTTCATAACTTTATAGCGGTTTTAATGGCCTTAGCATTATTAGGAACCGGAGGGGGTGTTATGCTTGTCAATAATACCGCTTATCTTTTTTCCATATGTCCTGAAAATGCAAGGGCTAGAGCTTATGGGATACTAGCAAGTTGTATTTTCCTTGGACAATTTTTAAGCCCTATTATATCTCAACCTATAGTAAGACAAATAGGATTAGTTGATGCTTTTTTAATATGGGCTATTGTGATTTTTACGGTTTGTGCTATATTTGTATTTTTAAAACAAAAAGCTAGGGTTAATTAAGAATATAAACCCTACCTTTTCCACCATCAACTTTTACCTTCATTCCGTTTTTAAGAATTTTCATAGCATTTCTTACACTCATTACAGCAGGTAACTTCATCTCTCTTGCAGTCACCGCTCCATGTGATAAAGCTCCTCCGCTTTCTGTGATCACGCCTTTTGCAGTATAAAAAAGCGGTGTCCAAGCAGGATTGGTTGTTCGTGCAACCAAAATCGCATCTTTGGGAAAATGTGAAAAATCATCTTTAGAATGCACCAAATAAACCTCTCCTACGCTTACTCCTATACTTCCAGCCACCCCTTCTAGGATTTCACTTTCATTTTCGATTATTTCATCCTCTTCGCCTAAATTCCAAGCAGGGATTTTTTTGGAATTTTCAAAATATTGTGCTTTTTCTTTTTCTATTTCCAAACGCACTTTATCGATAGTTATCTTGCCTTCCTTATAAGCTGAAATTGTCTGCATATGGGCAAAAAATACATCCGTAGGATCTTTTATAATGCCTAATTTTACAAAATGCTTACCTATAGCCTTAACCGCCTTTCTTACTAAAATACTCAAACGCGTTGTTTCATAATGCTCCAAATCATCCAAAAGTGTATAAGTTTTTACCAAATTTAAAAGCTCATCAAAGCCAAAATGCCATTCTTTTGGCAATAATGCAAAAAGCTCATTTTTGGTATCAAAGTATATTTTTTTCTTTTGGAATTTTTTATTATTTGAAAAATCACTATTTAGCAAAAGCTTAATGTTATCAATTACTACTTCAGGTGCTTCAACCCAAGTAGGATGATAAGGATCAAATTCTATTTCCCTATGTCCGTGATTTTCTAAAAATTTTAAAAACTGTTGAGAAATTTTATATCCGAATATTTTTTCTTTAAGCTCTTTTGAGTTATATTTTTCAAATTCGCTTTTTAAAAACGGATCTTTTGCGATCAATTTAGCTAAAGAGAGCAAATCTTCATTGACTTGCGCAGTCTTGCTCTCATCAAAACTGGTTAAAATATCAAAATAAAAACTAGACTTTTCTCCTACTAATTTTTCTAACAATATTTTTAAAATTTTATAAAGCAAGCTTTGAGTTATAGATATAGCAATATTTGGACGAAAGTACATTGTGCCAAGTTTCACCACATCATCTAAAAAATCAAAAGCTTGTTTATTATCTGATATTACTTTATTTTCTAAAGCCCCTATACCTTTTAAATAATAATCCAAATCCCTCATCCATTGCTTTGGTAGTTCATAAACATGAGGATATTTTTGCAAAATTTGCTCTAACGCTATATTTAAATTTTTAAAATCAATTCCTAAATTGCCACTTTGCATATAAAGCCAAATGATATTTTGATTACCATAAATATAATTATTAAAACTCGCAAACCATTTACCTTTAAAACTCGGTAAATTCATCATCTTAAAAGAATATTCTAAAGAAATATGAAAAGCTTTATCCACATAATCCCAAGTAAAAGGAGTAATTACATTTGGATAACGCTCTGCTGATTCATCACGCGTCCATCGCTCTGCTAATGTTGTAATCGCTCTTGCTTGAAGCAAATAAAGCTCATTTTTTTCTATAGCCCATTCTATATCTTGTGCAAAAGCGTAATAATTTTCCACATCGCAATTTAACTTTGCAATTTGCCTTAATTTCTCCTCGGTAAGGCAAGGAATTTCTTGTTTTTCTTTGCTTACTTTTTCCTCTTTTGTGCCCAATTTATCTTGAATAATACAAATTTCTTTTTTGGCTATATGGGTAGAAAGTAAGGAAAAATCACTCTTTGAAAGGGAATACTCATCCACATCAAATTCACCGCTTACCACACTTTCGCCCAAACCATAATTTGCATTGATTAAAATTTCATCGTTACGATTTTTAACAGGATTGATAGAAAAACTTACCCCTGCAAAATCAGCATTAACCATTTTTTGTACCACAACAGCCATGCAAGCTTCATTTTGAAAAAAGTTTTTTTCTTCACGATATAAAATAGCGCGACTTTGCCATAAAGAAGCGAAACAAAGTTTAATATGCTTTAAAATTTCATCTCTACCATAAATATTTAAAAAAGTATCATGCGCTCCTGCAAAAGCAGCAGAATTTAAATCCTCCATTGTAGAAGAAGAACGCACACTAAAAGCTGTATTTTCATCAAATTCTTTTAAATTTTCATCAAATTCTTTTAAAAATTGTTCGTCAAATTCAAGCTCTAAAAAAGCTTTCCTTAAGATCTTGCTTTGCTTTTCTAACTTATCTAAATCTTGATAATCAAAAGTATGATTGAAACTTTCAATCAAATTTTTAACATTTTTATTATTTTCTATAAATTTGTAATAAGCTTTTACGCTAATAATAAAGCCTTGTGGCACCTTAAAACCAGCTTTTGTTAGTTTAGCTAAATTTGCCCCTTTACCGCCACAAAACTCTAAGATTGTAGCTTTTTTATCGCTGAATTTTAAAATTTGCATTGAAAGTCCTTTTTGCAAGTTGATAAGACAAGTATGCCAAAATAAAACCAACAATACAATCAATCAAATAATGATAACGCAAATAAATCGTAGAAAACCAAAGTAGAATACAAGGAATAAGCCAAAAATAAAAATGTTTTTTATCAAAATGTTTCAAAAAAAGTAAAATAAATAAAGAAACCCCGCAATGCAAACTTGGAAAAACATCGCTAAAATTACTAAAATTTGGATAAGCTTTGTTTAAAAAATCTCTAAAGAAAAATCCGTTAAGCGAACTTTTAAATTCACTTGCATAATAAAAATAAGGGCCTATAGCTGGAATAAAAATATACCCTAAAAATCCTATAGCATAAAGACTTAAAATCCCATTGTAAAAGGCTTTTGAAATTTTTTCATCTCTACAAAGATAAAAAATGAAATAAAATAAAAGTTGCACCATAAAAAGCAAATAAGCGATGCTTAAAAGCTCTGTAAAATAAGCATTGGAAAAATTATCAAAAAATAGAGATAAATTTTTAATGTCTCCTAAAATAAAAGCATCAATTAAAGCAAGATAATAATCCTTTTTACCAGCATTGATTAAGGGAGAAATTTCTTTTATTAAGGTAAAAATGCTATTCATGAAAAGAACATAAATACCGAATTTCAAACGATAATTTTTAAGAAACAAAAGAACAAAACTAGCCATTAAATAGCCTAAAATAATTAAAGTATAAATACTAAAAAATACATCAAAAACAAGCCTTAAAAACATAATACCAAAAAGACAAAGCCATAAACATTCAAAAAGCTGAATTTTATTCTTTAAAACACTCATTAATCTTCTCTTGCAAATCATCATAATCTTGTTTTAATTGCTTAAAAAATATGGCATTAAGCAAAGATATTCCATGTTTTTTAAAAGCTCCATAAAGATGAAATCCCCATAAAGATAAACCCATACATAAAAAAGCTAAAAACGGAGAAAATAAAGCTAAAATCACATAAAAAATTGTAAAAATACTTACTCCAGATAAAATTTTATAAAGACTTATAGTATGTTTTTCTTTGGAAAATTTCGCCGCAATAAAAGAACCTATAAGAGTAGGTAAATTCAACAAAAAAGTAGGTGCTACAATAATCACTGTAATTAAAAACACCCACAAGCTTAGCCAAAAAGATTTGGGAAAAATGGCACAATTTTTATATAAAAAAGCTTTATGGCTTTTATTTTCATAAGACTTCAACTTTTCTTGCAATTCTAGAATTTTAGAATTCTTTAATATTTTTAAATACAAATCATCTCTATATAATGAAGCAAAAACAGCTAAATTTTGGCAAATTTCTTGCTCTTTTTCATCTTTAAACTCTATTAATATGCTTTCTAAAGCTGTGCTGATTTGAGTATGTAAATTTTCTTTATCTTGGATACAATCCCACTTTAAATTCTTTCCTTTTACAATAAAAACCTTAGAACCCATTTTAGCAGGATCATCATAAAAAATGCTCAAGGGTGTCATTTCTAAGGTATCTTTTTTTAGCATTAAATGTGCTATTTTGGAAGCTCCGTTATCAAATTTTAAATGTTTAGGATTTAAAGCACTAGTACCCTCGGGAAATATTCCCAAAGTATTGCCATTTTGCATCAAATTTAAGCATTGTTTTAAAGTGCTAAAATTATCATTTTCTTTTATTTTTAAACCTTGTTTTAACGCCTTTTCTCTGTCTTTTTTTCTCGTGATCTCAATACCATGAAAGAAAATTTTACCTAAAAAACTACGTCTTAAGTTTTTGGCTAATAAAAATTGGATTTGAGGAAAAATAAAAGCGTATAAAAAACCATCGATGGCACCGTTTCTGTGTGATAAAACAGCCATTTGTCCCAAAGGATCATTTTTGGATAAATCTAAAAAAATAACTTTTCTAAAATAAGCAAAAATAAGCAAGGAAATGAAAAATTTAGAAATTCCTTGCTTTATTTTTTGCATTATATATTCTACAAACCTACCGCACTTAAGGTTTGATATTTACTCATATAAATTTGAGCTTCGATTTTTCTCATCGTATCAAGTGCAACTTGCACTACAATAAGCACTGAAGTGCCACCAAATTGAAAAGGCACTCCCATAAATTTCACTAAAACCCAAGGCAAGGTTGCTATAATTCCTAGATAAATAGAACCAGATAGCGTTAAACGAGAGGCTACTTCATTTAAATAATTTGAAGTTCCTTCTCCTGGACGAATTCCTGGGATAAAACCACCTTGCTTTTTAAGATTATCTGCAATATCCTTAGCATTAAATGCTATAGAAGCATAAAAATAAGCGAAGAAAATCACAAAAATAAAAGTCAAAATGTGAAATACATATCCATTAGGATTTAAAAAATCATTAACAGCTTGTATATAAGGATTTGTACTGGTTTGCAAAATGGTTGTCGGAAACATTAAAATCGCACTTGCAAAGATTGGAGGAATGACTCCGCTAAGATTGATTTTAATCGGAATATAATTCATAATACGTTTATTTTGATTTTGCATCACTACCTTGCGAGAATAAGAAATAGGAATTCTACGTTCTCCAAGCTCTACATAAATAATAGCACCTATCGTAATTAAAATCAAAACAAAAATAGCAAAAGCGGTTAAGAAATTCATCTCTCCTGAATTTACCTGACCTATAGTCCCTGAAATCGCTCTTGGAATCCCTGAAACAATACCTGCAAAAATAATTAAAGAAATACCATTTCCTATACCTCTTTGAGTGATTTGTTCTCCAAGCCACATTAAAAGCATAGTTCCTGCAAGCATTGAAATAGCACAAAGTGCGATAAACATATTTAAATTTTCTATCATAATAGCACTTGATCCACCCTTGCCGTGTAAGCTTTGCAAACCTATAGCCACACCTATACTTTGAGCTAAAGTGATCAATATAGTCGCATAACGGATAATTTGCATGTATTTTTGCATACTATCGCGTTCTTTTTTCATCTTACCGATGCTTGGAAAAGTTGCTGCGAAGAGTTCCATTATAATAGAAGCAGTGATGTAAGGCATAATTCCTAAAGAGATAATAGAAAAACGTTGTGCTGCCCCACCGCTAAAAACATTAAATAAACCTAAAGCATTATTTTGATTATGGTTAAAAAAATCCGCAATCACATCAGCATTGACGCCAGGAACTGGAATATAAGCCAGAACCCTATAAGCAAATAAAAAAGCTAAAGTGATTAAGATCTTATTCGTCAATGCTCTATTCATTATTTTGTTCCAGTGACGCTAATATTCTCGTCTTTAATTTTTGATACTAAGCTCTTAGCACTAGCACCGATAAGCTTAACTTTTTTCACAGATTTTGAAAGCTTGTGAACACCTTTGATGTTTTCAATTGTAATTTCAGCTAGATCTTTTACAGCTGTAATTTTTTCAACATTGATTACATAAGGTTTTTCTACTTTAGATGTAAAACCTACTTTTGGTAATCTTCTTTGAAGTGGTTGCTGACCTCCTTCAAAACCTCTTTTTTCATTATAACCTTTTCTAGCAGTTTGGCCTTTTCCACCTTTAGTGGCAGTTTTACCCATACCACTGCCTTGGCCACGACCTATTCTTTTAGTTTTGTGCGTTGAACCCGCTGCTTTTGTTAAATTCATGACTTATCCTTTTAGCATTGTTAAAGCTTTAATAGTAGCGCGAACCACATTAGCTGAATTATTTGAGCCTAAAGATTTAGTTAAAATATCTTTAATACCAGCAAGCTCTACAATAGGACGCGTAGAACCACCAGCAATAACTCCCGTACCTTCGCTAGCTGGTTTAAGTAAAATTCTACTTGCATTGTATTTTACTTCTACATCGTGAGCAATAGTTGAACCTTTAGTTTTTACTTCAACAATATTTTTAAATGCATCATCGACTGCTTTACGAATAGCATCTGGAACTTCTTTAGCTTTTCCATAGCCAACACCTACTAAACCTTTGCGATTACCAACAATCACTAAAGCAGTAAATCTAAATCTTCTACCACCTTTAACTACCTTAGTAACTCTACCAATATCAACAATGACTTCTTCGAATTCTTCTCTATTATATTTTTCCATCAATTACCCCTTATAGCCTAATGCCATTTTCTCTTAAAGATTCAGCTAAAACTGCGATCACTCCATGATAAACATAACCATTTCTATCAAACACAGCTTGCTCAATTTTTTTAGCTTTTAATAATTTCGCAAATTCAGCGGCAATTTTTTTAGCCCCTTCTTTGTTGGCTTTAATGCCTAATTTACGTCCATCTGCTGCAGCCAAAGTTACAGCTTTAACATCATCGATTGCTTGGATATAAAGAGTTCTATTTGATTTAAATACAGAGATTCTTGGAAAATTTTCACAACCAGAAATTTTTGCTCTGATTCTCTTTTTTCTTTTAATTCTTAAACTTAATTTTCTTTTTAATACATTTGCTCTCATTCTTTAGTCCTCTTATTTCTTAGATGTCTTACCGGCTTTGCGGATAATACGCTCATCTGAATACTTAACGCCTTTTCCTTTATATGGCTCAGGTGGTCTAAATTCACGAATTTGAGCAGCAACTTGTCCTACTACTTGCTTATCACTTCCTTTGACAATCACATTATTTTTATCAACTACAATTTCAATGCCTTCAGGAATATTATAATTAATAGGATGTGAAAAACCGAGGCTTAATTCTAAAATTTTTCCTTTTAAAGCAGCTTTATAACCTACTCCATTGATTTCAAGAGTTTTTGAAAAGCCTTGAGTTAAACCTACAACAATATTATAAGCTAAAGCTCTATAAGTTCCCCAATAAGCCCTGCTTTGTCTGTCTTCACCTTTTGGAGAAAAAAGAATATTGTTATCTTTAATCTCAACATTAACATGAGCTTTTGTATCAAGCTCTTTTGCCAAATTTCCTTTTTTAAATTTAAGTAAATTTCCTTCTAATTTAACCTCTACTCCACTAGGAATAGCGATTGGTTGTTTACCTATACGAGACATATTTTTTCCTTTTTATTTGTCTAGGATATTTCTACTTTTTGCAAAGAATGGATACCCAATGCCATAAAAAGCAGATTTTTTTACCAAATGGTACATAAAATTTCGCCACCAACTCCTGCTTTATAAGCTTCATCGTTAGCTAAAACGCCTTTGCTTGTGCTTACTACAATCGTACCATAACCATTTTTAAAACGTTTAATTTCATCTTTTCCTTTATAAACACGACGACCTGGTTTTGAAACCCTTTTGAGTTCATTAATCACACTTTTACCTTTTTCATCGTATTTTAAGATCACATTGATAAATTTCTTTTTATCTTCTTCGATAACATTAAAACTTTCAATATAACCTTTAGCTTGAAAAATTCCAACCAAAGCTTCAACAACTTTAGAGTGTAAAAGTTTAGTTGTTTCAAGTTTTCTCATTCCCGCATTGCGAATTCTTGTTAATGAGTCTGAAATTATATCATTTATCATTTTATTTCCTTACCAACTTGCTTTTTTAAGACCTGGAATTAAGCCTTCATTGCCCATTTTTCTCAAGCAAACTCTACAAATTCCAAAATCTCTATAAACTGAATGCGGACGTCCACAAATTTGGCATCTAGTATAGCCTCTTACTTTAAATTTAGGCTTACGTGCTGCTTTTGCAATCATTGATTTTTTAGCCATCTTTTCTTCCTTTTGCAAATGGTACACCGATAAGTTCTAATAGTTTTTGTGCTTGCTTATCGTTTTGTGCTGTTGTAACTATAGAAATATTCATACCATGAGTTCTTAAAATTTTATCATACTCAACCTCTGGAAACATAAGTTGTTCATCAAGACCAAAGTTATAATTTCCACGTCCATCAAAACCATCTCTACTTAAACCTCTAAAGTCTTTTACTCTTGGAAGAGCAATAGAGATTAGCTTATCAAGAAAAGCATACATATTATCTTTTCTTAAAGTAACCATAACTCCAACTGGAAATCCTTCGCGGACTTTAAAACCAGCTACAGATTTTTTTGCTTTAGTGATAACAGCTTTTTGTCCAGCAATTAAAGAAATTGTGTCAGCAATATTTTGCAACACTTTTTGATCCTTAGCAAGTTCTCCAGCTCCCACACTGATAACTACTTTTTCGATCGCTGGAATAAGCATAGGATTTTTAATATCAAATTCTTTAACCAATGCAGGTTTAATGCTTTGATTATATTTTTCTTTCAATCTCATCATTGCTTACTCCTGAATTTTTGCCACATTAGAAATATCCATTGGCATTTCTTTATTGATAAAGCCACCATTTGGATTTTTATCACTAGGCTTGATCGCTTTTTTAGCAATTTTGCATCCCTCAACTACTACTTTAAGAGTTTTTGGATATACAGCTAAAACTTTACCTGTTTTACCTTTATCATCTCCTGTGATAATCTTTACGTTATCACCTTTTTTTATTTTTAATTTAACCGCCATTATAACACCTCCGGTGCTAGTGAAACAATTTTCATAAAGCCACCATATCTAACTTCTCTACCTATTGGTCCAAAAATACGAGTTCCTATAGGCTCTCTTTTATTATCAAGAATTACTGCAGCGTTTTCATCAAAACGAATTAAAGAGCCATTATCTCTATGAATTTCTTTTTTAGTTCTAACGATAACCGCTTTTACCACTTGACCTTTTTTTACCTTACCATTTGGCAAAGCTTTTTTTACAGATGCAACGATAACATCACCTACAGTAGCATATCTTCTTTTGCTACCACCTAAAACCTTAATACACATAAGTTCTTTTGCACCGCTATTATCAGCTACTGCAAGTCTTGTAAAACTTTGAATCATTACTCAACTCCTGTTGCTAATACAGATTTTAAGCGAAATGATTTTCTTTTAGAAAGTGGTCTGCATTCTACAGCAACAACAGTATCACCAACTTTAACTTCATTTCTTTCATCATGAATTAGATATTTTTTAAAGCGTTTTACGATTTTTCTATATCTTGGATGAACAACCTTTCTTTCAACCAAAATACTTGCTGTTTTTTCTCCAGCAATTTTCACAACAACGCCTTGAATTTCTCTTTTAAATGCCATTTGTTATCCTTATTTTAAAGCGTTAATTGCTGTATTGATTCTAGCAATGTCTTTTTTAACTTCACTAACTTCTTTAGGATTAGTTAGCTGCATTGTTTTTAGCTTTTGTTTTAAAGTGAATAAAAGCACCTTTTTTTCTTTTAGCATTGTTGCAAGCTCAGCTGCTGTTTTATCTTTAATCTCAGTATATTTCATTTTGGCTCTCTCTTGTAACAAACTTAGTTTTAAATGGCAATTTATGCATTGCTAAAGTTAATGCTTCTTTAGCCATTTCTTCGCTTACTCCTGCCATTTCATAAATAATACGACCTGGTTTGATATTCATTACCCATTCTTCAACAGCACCTTTACCTTTACCCATACGAGTTTCTAAAGGCTTTTTAGTTAAAGGTTTATCAGGGAAAACTCTAATCCAAGTCTTACCTTGTCTTTTAACGAAACGAGTTAAAGCGATACGAGCCGCTTCAATTTGACGTGAATTAATTCTTCCTGCTTCAGTTGCTTTTAAAGCAAATTCACCAAAAGTAAATTCAGTCCCACGATTAGCATAACCTCTGTTACGCCCTTTCATCATTTTACGATATTTTGTTCTTTTTGGCATTAACATGATTACTTACTCCTTCTTGTGCGTCTTGGTTTTTTAGCTGGAGCATTTTCTTCGGTTTTTTCAGCCTGCAAACCTTTTTGCAATACTTCACCTTTAAAGATCCAAACTTTAACGCCTATGTTACCATAAGTGGTTCTAGCTTCAGCAAAACCATAATCGATTTTTGCTCTTAAAGTATGAAGTGGCACACGTCCTTCAAGATACCATTCTGTTCTTGCCATTTCAGCACCACCTAAACGGCCAGAAACTGAAACTTTAATTCCTTTGGCACCTGCTTTTTGTGCTCCTTGGATTACTTTTTTCATTGCTCTTCTAAAAGCAATTCTTTTTTCAAGTTGAGTTGCTACGCTTTCAGCTGCAAGTTGTGCAGAAGCTCCTGCTCTTCTTTCTTCTTTGATATTGATATTGACATCTTTTCCGATAAGATCTTGTAATTCTTTTCTTAAATTATCAACATCGCTACCTTTTTTACCGATAATAATACCTGGTCTTGCTGCAACTACAGTTACACGAAGCTTTTTAGCAGTTCTTTCGATCAAAATTTGACTGATTCCTGCATAATAAAGTTTTCTTTTTAAGAAAGCTCTTATTTTATAATCTTCGCCAATATTTTCTACCAAATTAGCTTTAGTTGGAAACCATCTTGACTCCCAATTTCTATTGATTCCTAGTCTTAGACCAATTGGATTTACTTTTTGTCCCATTAGCTTTCCTTTTTCGCTGTTACTTTTTTAGTGCTTGTTTTTTTAGCTGTTGTAGTCGCTTTTTTTTCAGAAGCTTTTTTAGTTGCTTTCTCTTCGATTTTTGTTTCTACTTTTGCTACTTCTACTAAAATATGTGAAGTAGGTTTTCTTATGCGACTTGCACTTCCTCTAGCACGTGGTCTAAATCTTTTTAAGACAGCACCTGCATCCACACGACAACTTTTTACAATCACTTCATTTGCTTCAAAACCACCATTTGCTACCGCACTTGAAATTGCATTTGCAATATATTTTGCTCCCTTATTTGGCATAAATTTTAAACTAGCCATTGCAAGTTCTGCATTCATCCCCTGAACTTCTCTAGCAATAAGTCTTGCTTTAGTCGGAGATAATCTTATGAATTTAATTAAAGCTTTACTCATAAATACACCTCTCCTTATTTACCTATCTTTTTCTGAACAGAACCTTTATGGCCTTTAAATGTTCTAGTCGGAGCAAATTCTCCAAGTTTATAACCGATATGATTTTCAGTTATATAAACTGGAATAAAACTTTTTCCATTATGAACATTAAAAGTTAAACCTATCATATCAGGAATGATAGTGCTTCTACGAGACCAAGTTTTTATAGGTTTATTATCATTAGCCTTTTTAGCAGCGATGACTTTTTTCATTACATGATCATCAACAAAAGGACCTTTTTTTAGTGATCTAGCCATCTTACTTTCCTTTTCTTCTTGAAATTATTAGTTTATCACTAGCTTTTTTACGGCGAGTTTTTGCACCTTTAGTTGGTTTGCCCCATGGAGTTACTGGATGGCGTCCAGAATTTTTCTTACCTTCTCCCCCTCCGTGTGGGTGATCAACTGGGTTCATCGCAGAACCACGAGTTTGAGGACGGATACCTCTATGGCGATTTCTACCCGCTTTACCTATAGTGATGTTAGACCATTCTTCATTGCCTACTTCACCGATACTAGCCATACATTCAGCTAAAACTTGTCTCATTTCTCCACTTGCAAGTCTTAAGATTACATATTTTTCTTCTTTACCCATAAGTTGAGCATAAGCACCTGCTGAACGGATCATTTGACCGCCTTTTCCTGGCTTTAATTCAATATTATGAACAATAGTACCTACAGGAATATTTTTAAGCTTCATTGCATTACCTGGTTTAATATCAAGTCCGCCTTCTGCTGCAGCAACTATATCACCTACGCTTAATCCACGTGGTTGGATAATATATCTTTTTTCACCATCTCTATAAGAAATAAGAGCGATTCTACAATTTCTGTATGGATCATACTCGATTGCTTCTACTTTACCCTCGATACCAAATTTACGACGTTTAAAGTCTATAATTCTATAAAGTTTTTTAGCGCCAGCTTCTTTATGGCGACTTGTAATTCTTCCGTAACTATTGCGTCCCGCATGAGATGGAAGTTTAACAAGTAGTGAGCGAACACTTGGTTTTGCTGTAATATCTTCTGAGCTTAAACCAGTGATATATCTTCTACTTGGAGTATATGGTTTATAAGTTTTAATTGCCATCTTAAGCCTCCACATTTTCTAAGCTAACACCCTCAGGTAGCTTAACATAGAATTTTTTATAATCGTTTCTTTGCCCCAAACGACCTCTAAAGCGTTTAACTTTTCCACTCATTCTTAAAGAATTGATACTTTGTGGAGTTACGCCAAAATACTCTTTTAAAACAGCTTTTAAACTTGTTTTAGTCATCTTTGGAGAAGTTTGAATAACTACGACACCTTGCTCTTGCAAATTCAAACTTTTTTCTGTATAAAGTATTGTTTTAATATCAGTAATATCTGCCATAATTATCCTTCTTTTGTAATAGATTCTAACGCTGATTTTTCCATAATAACAGCATTAAACACAGATACCAAATAAGCATTAACTTCGGTTACATCTACAACATAGCAATTTGCTAAATTTCTGTAAGCTAAAAGTGTTTTTTCATCTAGTAAATCTTTAACAATTAAAGCATCTTTTACACCAAGCTTTTTAATAACAGCATTTGCGTCTTTAGTTTTACCGCTTTCTATAGTTAGAGAATCTGCAGTAAATAAAGCACCTTTAGCTGCTTTATCCGCTAAAGCTCTTTCAAGTGCTAATCTTTTTTGTTTTTTATTTACTTTTTGAAAATAATTTCTTTCATTAGTTGGACCAAAAGCAACAGCACCGCCTACCCAAACATTTGTTCTAGTTGAACCTGCACGAGCACCACCACGACCTTTTTGTCTCCAAGGTTTTTTACCCCCGCCACTTACATCACTTCTACCTTTAGTATGAGCTGTATTTGCTCTAAGACTAGCAAGGTAAGATTTTACATATAAGTAAAGGTTATGTGGATTTACTTCTGCGTATTTTGAAGGTAAATCAAGTTCACCTGCTTTTTCTAGTTTATCATTTAAAACGGTTACTTTACTCATTTTGCAATCCTTATTTTACCCATAGCTCCATTGTATCCTGGAACTGCACCTTTAACAACTAAAATCTTATTTTCACTATCATAAGACACGACTTCATTTTTAACAGTTATTTTTGTATTTCCATAATGTCCTGCCATTTTCATACCTGGTTGAACACGACCTGGCCATTCTCTATTACCTATAGAACCATGACGTCTATGAAATCTTGAACCGTGACTTGCCGGACCTCCAGCGAAATTATGTCTTTTCATAACACCGCTATAACCTCTACCTTTAGAGTTAAAACTTACTTTTAAAATTTTAGCTTCACTCAATGGAGTTTCATCTAAATCACCTGCTTCAGTATTTGCCACTTCTAAAGTTGCAAAACGATTAAATTCAGCAGAAAGGTTGTATTTTTTTTGTTGTCCTGCGATACATTTATTATTTGTTTTACCTTTTGAATATGCTACTATCGCTTTTCCATTCTCAACTTCGCATACTTTTGCATTGACAACTCTTAGCAAAGTTACAGCGATACTTGGACTATTGATAGTTCTACTCATTCCAATTTTTTCTACAATGTATTCCATATTCTATCCTTTATTTACCCATAGCTCTAACTTCAACGCTTACTTCTGGCGCCAAATCAAGCTTAGTTAAAGAATCAACTGTATCTGGAGTCGCTGCTACAATATCTAGCATACGAGCGTGAATTCTGATTTCAAACTGCTCACGAGAATCTTTATTAATATGTGGAGATTTTAAAACTGTATAGCGTTTGATTTTTGTAGGCATTGGTATTGGACCTCTAATATCCGCACCTGTTCTTTTGACAGCTTCTACGATTGCTGCAACTGTTCTGTCTAGTACTCGATGGTCATAAGCTTTAAGCTTAAGCCTAATTCTTTCCATGATATTTCCTTTAAAAAGAACTCGTTAGTTTAAAACTAACCAAAAATAAAAATGAGAGTATAGTAAATTTGGCTTTCAAAAGTCAAGAAAATTTGATAAAAAATTATATTTTCATCCTTTTAAAAAGGAAAAAAATATAATTATATCTAGATGAAAAATTTAAAAATATTAATAAAAAATAATTTAAAAATACTTTTTTTAAGTTTAAATTCAGGGAGGGGGTAAAATACAAATCTCATTATTTTTTTATTTGGAGGTTTAATATGAAATTAATCCAAGCTTTTTTATTATTGATTTTCATTTCTAACTTAAATGCAAATATTTTTGATGATAAAAAGCAAGTCAAAAATGCAGGAGATATAACTCAAATTGCAGTCCCAATTTATGCTTTTGGATTGCTTTTTTATAATGATGATTTTAAAAATGGAATTTTACCCTATACATTGAGTTTTGCCGCAACTCAAGCAAGTGTAGAAATTCTTAAACGTATTGTTAAAGAAGAAAGACCTGATAAAAGCGACAATCTATCCTTTCCTAGTGGACATAGTGCGGCAGCATTTTTTGGAGCGACTTTTATCCATAAAAGATATGGGATTAAACAAGCAATTATTCCGTACATCTTAGCCACTTATACAGCTTATTCTCGCGTAAAAGCAGATAAACACTACACAAGAGATATTATAGCAGGTGCTGCAGTAGCTGGATTTTGGAATTTTGTTTTAGTAGATCGTGTGCCTAATTTGATGCTAGAACCTAGAACAGATGGGTTTTTCTTAAGATATACAAAAACTTTTTAACAAATATCAAGATCTTAGATACTTATAAAAATCTATAGTTCAATTTCAATTCAAAGAATTTAAAATCTTATAAATTCTTTGAAAAAATTTTAATTCTACCTAAAAATTTATATTTTAATTTTCTTGATATTTTTTCATGTCTAAATTTTTCATTTCTTTATCTGTTATAAGACTTACAACCATAGCTCCTGAAACATTGCTACAAGTTCTTGCCATATCAAGTATAGGATCTATAGCTAAAATGATAGCCAGTAAGGCAAAATGACTTTGCATTCCAAGTCCTGAAAGCATAACAGAGATGATCATTATCGTGATACCTGGAATTCCAGCGATACCAAAAGAAGCAATGATACATAAAGCAATCGTTATTAATATTTCACTCATACCCATAGGTATATTTAGAGCATGAAACATAAAAACAGCAATCATTCCTGCATAATATCCGGCACAACCATTCATTCCCATAGTTGTTCCAAGACTTGCAACAAAAGAAGCATTAGTATGAGTAACGCCTAAATTTTGAGTTAAAGTAGAAATGGTAACCGGTAAAGTTCCTGCTGAACTTCTTGAGCTAAAGGCCATCAATAAAGCCGGCAAAGCCTTTTTAAAATACATAAAAGGATTTAACCCATGAAGCAATAATAATAACGCATGTAAAATAAAAACAGCCACAAAAGAAACATACAGCAAAGCTATAAAATAAATTGAATCAATAAGCACCTTATAGCCATTTAAAATCAAGGCATTAGCGATCATTGTAATGATAAAATAAGGCATGATTTTTATCACATAAAGACTGATCTTCATGATAACTTGATGTAGAAAACTAGTCAATAAAGAAAAAATTCTAAATCCACGATTTTCTTTTAGACTTCTTACCCCAAAAGATAAAATAAAAGCAAATATAATCACCCCTAAAATATTGTTTGAATTCATAGCATTGATGATATTATTTGGGATTAAATTTAAAATGATCTCATCTAAACCTTTAAGTTCGTGAAGATTTTTTGAATTTGATACAAAAGCTATATTATTTCCAAGATTTGCAACCATTGCAATACAAATTCCAATACAAGCTGAAATGCCCGTTGAAAATAAAAACCAAAAAAAAGCACGAGAAAACAAAGATTTTATTTGAATCTTTTCATCTAAATGTATCAAAACATGAATTAAAGAAATAAGTACTAAAGGAATGACTAAAAGCCTTAAAATGCTTATATACAAAGTGTTTAAAAAATTCATCCAAATATGAATTTCATAAAACCAACGTAAAGAATTTGAAGAACTAAATTTTGATATTTCTTCATTAGGAAAACCTGCTAAATAAAGTAAAAAATACCCTAAAGCAAAACCAAAAATTAAAGAAATTGCCATGATTAAATAAAATTTTAGTCTTTTTTTGAAAAATTTGAGCAAGGCAAAAAGACAAACAATTAAAATAATGAGTAAGAAACTTTTAATTTGGGATAAATGAAAAAAATTAATTAAAAAATTTTCCATAAAAAACCTCTAAAAATGTTATTTTGCAACCTGCAAACTTAAAGGGGCAAATTATAGCATTAAAAATTTAAAAATCAATTTTATTATTTTTTATAAATGAGTAAAAATACTTTCTTATTTTTAAATATTTAGTTTAAAATTTATTTATTTTTATTTAAATTATATTATAATTTTTAAATATTTAAAAAAGGAGGAAGGTATGAAAAATATTATTTCATTAATAGTATTTTTGCTATTGAGTGTTAGTTGCTTAGAAGCTAAGTCAAAAATTGTGATTTTAGCAACCGGTGGGACTATAGCTGGTTCGATTGATAGCGAACTTGAAACAACGGGATATAAAGCTGGAGTTATAGGTGTAGAAACCCTAATCAAAGCTGTTCCTCAAATCAAAGATATCGCACAAGTAAGCGGGGAGCAAATTGCTAATATCGATAGTTCTAATATGAATAATGAAATTTGGTTAAAACTAGCCAAAAAAATCAATGAATTACTTAAAAAAGATGTGGATGGTATTGTAATCACTCACGGAACTGATACCATGGAAGAAACAGCTTATTTTTTAAATTTAACCGTAAAAAGCAATAAACCTATTGTCTTAGTCGGTGCTATGCGTCCAGCAACTGCTATGAGTGCAGATGGCCCAAAAAACCTTTACAATGCTGTAGCTCTAGCAGCTAATAAAAATGCAAAAAATAAAGGCGTGATGATCGCAATGGATGATAAAATACTAGGTGCAAGAGGAGCAGTTAAAACCCATACTCTTAATGTTGATGCCTTTACTTCGCCTGATTTTGGAAATTTAGGTTATATAGTTGATGGAAGAGTCTTTTTCTACAATACAATCTCAAAGGATCATACTACAAAAACTCCTTTTGATGTTAGCAAATTAAAAACTTTGCCAAAAGTTGATATACTTTATACTTATTCCAATGATGGAAGTGGTGTTGCAGCTAAGGCTTTGTTTGATAATGGGACTCAAGGTTTGGTTGTGGCAGGAAGTGGAGCTGGAAGCATCCATGAAAACCAAAAAGAAGTCTTAAAAGATTTAATGAAAAAAGGATTAAAAGTAGCTGTAAGCACTAGAGTGGTTGCAGGATCTGTAGCAGTAAATAAAGACGATCAAAATTTAGGTTTTATCAGTGCTCAAAATTTAAATCCACAAAAAGCAAGAGTTCTTTTGATGTTAGCTCTTACAAAAACCCATGATAGTGCCAAAATTCAAAAATATTTTGAAAAATACTAAAATATTAAAAAGTCCGAAAGGGCTTTTTAATATTTGATTTCATTGGATTTTAAAAAATCTCGCAATTTATCATATTCTCCATTTTCCAAATAACGATATTTTCCGGCTTTTAAAACACCTAGATCCAAAGCCCCAAAAGCCACGCGTTTAAGATCCATAACCTCTAAATCAAAATGCCCAAAAAATCGCCTAAGTTCTCTATTTTTACCTTCATTGATCACTACTCTTAATTTAGTATAACCTCCACTTGATCCAAAAATTTCAAAATCCAAAAAAGGAGAAAAAGTCATAGAGGTAATTTTAGTTTTTGCATGAGCGCCTTTTTTTTCATTTTTTATCTCTAAGCCATTTTGCATAGCCTCTATAACTTGTTTATTCACCACACCTTTAACTTTAAGATAATATTCACGTTCTAAATCACTATGCATCAAAGCATCGGCTATAACAGGAGAATCCGTTAGCAAAAGCAAACCTTCGCTTGCAAAATCAAGTCTTCCTACGCTAAGCCAAGTATTAAATTGTCTTGGCAAAGTATCATAAATCGTCTTTCTTCCACGATCATCTTTTTTGCTGACTATTTCACCTTTTTGTTTATGATAAATGATGACACTAAATTGCGTTCTTTTTTGTAATCTTTTTCCTTTTAAAAAAACCTTGTCATCAAATTTAACCTCATCACTTAAAAGGGCTATTTTATTATTGATTTTTACTAAGCCCTGTTTAATCAGCTCATCAGCCTCACGACGAGAGTAACGACTATTGTGTGATATAAATTTATTGATTCTCATTGCTATGCCTTTTGAGTTATTTTTATTATATTTTCTTTATACCATCTACTTCCATAATCATCCTTATCATCTAAAATTTCATAAATTTTAGGCAAAAGTTCTTTATAGTTTAAATTTGAATTTAAAATATTTTTTAAATCTTTTATGCTAAGAGGAAGAATTTTCATTCCTTTAATAAAATTTGTTTCATTTTCAAAATAACAATAAATTCTACTTCTAAAATCATTTAAAACATTTTTATCCAAATAAGGAGCGATAAAAATTGCAAAGCTTTTTTCTCTTTTTTCTTGTTCTAAATTTAAAAGTAAATTTCCTAAATGCCTTGAAACACTTTCCATTTCAGCTCTGCGTTGATTTGTTTTTTGAGTAAGTGTTGCTTCTATCATTAAAGAATGCTTATTATAATGATAAATAAAATCTGCTTCACCACCTACTGCATGAGATTTTGGTAAAAATTTATTATCCAAACTTAAACCTGCATTTAAAATATGCTCTAAATTAAAATCATCTATATAACACCAAGAAATAGCTATGATATATTCAAAAATAGTTGGTATAGTTGCTTCTTTTGTTACTAAAGAAGCAATTTTATCATCATTTTTTCTATTTTCAAAAAGTTCTAAAATATTAATAATCTTTTCTTTGGTAAAATTATATTTTAAAAGTTTGTGTATTTTTTTAAGATTTTCTTTTTTTGTATAAGTTTTTAATTCTTTTAAGGAATTAATTTCATAGTTTTTAAAAAATACTTTAAATTCTTTATCGTTAAAGTACTCACTTAAAAGCTCTTTTGAAATTTTAGAATGGGTAATAATTTTTAAAATATCTTTATATTTAGAATGCTTTAAAACGAGTTTAAAAATTTCATTGATGCTAATACTTTCTAAATTAAATTCAAAAATCCCACATAAATTTAAATATCTTTCATTTAAATCAGCATAATCTTTAAGATTATTCATAATTCTAGCTTTAAAAATAAGTTTAAAAAACCTTTTACCAAAATCTTGCAAAGAATCTAATTCACAAAAATGAATTAAATCTTTAATTTTATTTTCTTTATTTATTTCTTTGCTTATATAGCTTAAATAAAGTTCTTTAAACCTATAAAATTTTTCATCTTTTTTGGCTTTTAAAAGTTCTAAAAAAATATTTTTATCTTTATTTTCTCTAAATTCTAAAAATAATTTTAAAGCAAAAAGGATATCTTTTGCACTTTGTTCGCCTTTAGCGGTATGAAAATAATTCATTTTATCATAATTTTTATTTTCTAAATCAATTAAAAATTGCTCTAATTTATCTCTATAATCTTTAAAAATTAAAAAATCTAAAATTTGATTTTTATCAAAAAGCTCTATAAATTCCTTTGTATTTTTAAAATTATTAATAAGGGGTAAAAATAAAAAAAGCTCTTTTGAAATACTTCCATTATATAATGCAAATACTTCTAAGTATTTTTGTAATAAATTTTCACTTTTTGAAAATTTCAAACTCATTTTTAAGAAAAACATAGAAATTAAATCAATCTGTAAAAAGTCATTATCGATTTTGTAGGCTTGATTTTTAATAAGCTCTAAAAGCTCATAACCTTGTTCGCTAATAAGTTTTTCTTTGCGTTTAATAAGTCCAAAATCCTCTAAAGGAGCTGATTTTACTCTAGCATCTTTTGTGCCCAAATGAGTTGTTTTATTTTTATTTTCTAACAAATTATGATTTTGCAAAGCTTCTAAATATTTTATTTGTAAAGTAGAATTATTCTCCCAAGTTTCTTTTTTATCAGCATTTTTAAAAAGCTCTTCAAATAAAAGAAGTTGGGTTTCAAAATTTAAAAGTAAATGTTTTACCCTTAAACTTGTATTTCCAAAATAATCATACTTCATTTATAATTCCTTAATAAAATCTCTTGAGTATAAGAATTTTTAGCTTGATAATTACAATTTTTATAAGAAAAATTTAAAAATTCAATTTTAAATTGAGTGTTATTTTTAAGCCATTGTATTAAAATTTTATGCTCCTTATTTTTATGAAAAATAACATTTGAAAGTGCAACTTTAACACCCCTATCATCAAGCTTTTTCAATAAATCAAGCAAATCAAGCTCATCATTTTTGCTCCAAGCACCATTTTCATTATAACTAGCTCTTGCCAAAAAATAGGGTGGGTCAATATAAACAAAACTTTTTTTATCAAGTATATTTATATCAAATTTTCTAAAATCTTTATTTTGTAAATATACTTCTTTATTTTGTAAAGCTTCTATGAAAAGTCTTAGTTTTTCTTGCATTTTTAAATTAAAATCCCTTTTTCCGCAAGGTAGATTAAATTCGTTTTTAGAATTAAAGCGCAATTGATTGTTAAAACCAAAAACAATAAGTAAAAAAAGTTTAAGTATGTTTTTATCTTTATTGTAAGAATTTCTTAGTTTCAAAAAATTCTCTTTATTATAACTTGCTAACCCCTTTGTACTATTGCAATTATAAAATTCATAACCCATTTTAGAGCTTTTGCTAAGATTAAACTCATCAATTAAATTTTCTAAATCTTTAAAAATTTTATCACTTTGATGCTTTTTAAAATACTTAAAAAGCCTTATAAGTTCTTTTTCTTTATCGTTGAGTATAAGTTTTTTTGAATTTACATTAAGACCCACATTAGCTCCACCGCAAAATAAATCAAGCATTAAATTGATATTTTTTGGAAAAAATGGCAAAATTTGAGATAAAAGTTTATATTTGCCCCCTGTGTAATTTAAAGGACTTTGTATCAATCTATCTTGCATAAAAAAATTCTTTCTTTATGATCTTTAAAATCTGTTTTACCGCTGCTAAAAGGCTTAAAAGTGATTTCAATAATCTCGAGTTTGCCTACACTATTTAAAATTTCATTGATTTCATTGTCATTTATGCGGATATTACTTCTTGTATTAGCACTAGAAGTATTATTATAAGTTAAAACCACATACTCGGTTATTTTAGCTAAATTTTTAATTAAATCTTTAAATAACTCTTTAGCCTCTGCTTTGCAATATCCACTTATATTTTCAGGCTTTGGCTTTTTTGCTATACCAAAAAGCTCATTTTTATCGTTTTTAGCTAAAGTTTCTAATAAATGATAAAATCTTGAATACTGCCTAGAATTATAAGGAGGATCTAAAAAAACACATTTAATTTTATTTTTTAAAAAGTCTTTTTGCAATTCTTTTGCAAGCAAATTTGCATCTTGATTATATATTTTTATCTTTTTATCCGTCTTAATAGGCTCAATAAGTTCGAATTTAAACCTATCTTTTAATAAAATATTTTTTCTATAGGCATCATAATGTCCCACTGTGTTAGCTATCTTATCCACGCTATAAAATAAACTTGAGAGTAAGATATGATACTCTTTTTGACTGATTTTATTTTGTTTTAATTTTTTATCCAAGTCGTCTCTTATAAAGCCTATATTTTTAGCATCATTAAAAGAAAAAAATTTATCTCCAAAATGTTTAGAATAATAATTTTCTTTTATATGCGTTAAAAGATTATATTTTTTTTGAATTTCTTCAAGTTTTTTTAAATCAAACTCTTTTTGCTCTAAAAATCCTTGATAGATGATATGACTTGAGTATAAAAAGTCATTGATAATAAACTCATCAAAAATCTTTTCTTTGATGAAAAACTCACTCACAACACCCGTTCCACCAAAAAGATCTAAAAAGATATTATTTTTAGCATTAAAACTAATATGATGAGAAATGATTTCATTTAAAGAAGCTAAAAGTTTTGTTTTAGCTCCCATAAAGCGACGATTTGAAAGTTTAAACATCTTTTACATCACAAAAATAGTAGGAACTATAGTCGGATATTTTTTGATTTTTCTAAAAATATGCTTTCTAAGCACTTGACGAATTTGATTTTCTAAAAATCTCGGATCATTTAAAATTTCATCTTTTACATTGGCAAAAAATTGACTCAAAACATCTGCCATTTCTTTAGAAAAAGCATGATCGTGTTTATCAGCCACAAGTCCATAACTAAAAACTCTAGGTTTATTAATAAGAGTTTTTGTTGCCTTATCAAGTTGAGCGATGATCACAACTATACCATTATCTGCTAAATTTTGACGATCAATAACAACATCATCGGCAATTTGCTTATTGATTTGATTATCTACAAAGACTTTACCAGTTTTAACGGTTTTAACACGCTTGATATATTTTTGGCAAATTTCAACTTGATCCCCATCGCTCATAAGATAAATATTTCTTTCTGGAATTCCACATTTCATAGCTGTTTCTTTATGCTTTAAAATATGATTATATTCTCCATGTACTGGCAAGAAAAATTTAGGTTTTACAAGCGTTAGCATTAATTTTTGCTCTTCTATACTTGCATGACCACTTACGTGAATTTCGCTAAATTCTTGATACGCAACCTTAGCTCCCGCTTTCAAAAGATAATCAAGCACCGCAGAAACATTAGCTTCATTGCCTGGGATTGCCTTAGCAGAAATAATAATCTGATCTGTAGGTTTGATTTTGATGAATTTATGCTCATCTGTTGCCATTCTATAAAGCGCACTCATAGTCTCACCTTGACTACCTGTGGTTACAATCAAAACTTCATTGTCTTTAAATTTATTCACCTCATCTGCATCGATAAAAATTTTACGATCAAGTTTAATATAGCCAAGCTCCATAGCTGTATAGAGATTTCTTTCCATAGAACGGCCTATTACGCAAACTTTTCTTCCGTATTTTAACCCGTAGCTGATCGCTTGAAAAACACGGTGTATATTTGAACTAAAAGTACTCATTATCACTCTACCTTTAGTCTTAGAAAAAATTTGATCAAAAGTTGGTCCTACTGAACTTTCGCTTTTAGTATAACCTTCTTTATAAGAATTGGTACTATCACTCAAAAGGCATAAAACACCCTCTTCTCCATAATAAGCCAAACGATTTAAATCACTAGGATAGCCATCGATTGGAGTTTGATCTATTTTAAAATCTCCCGTATGGATAATCGTTCCTGCATCGGTTTTAATCGCTAAAGCTGAAGCATCGATAATAGAATGTGTAATATGGATCCATTCTACACTAAATTCACCTATTTCATAAACCTTTCTTTTCTCAACCGGTCTAAACCATTTTCTTTCAGCTTTAAGATTGTGTTCTTCAAATTTATTTGAAATCATTCCAAGAGCTAAAGGTGTAGCGTAAATAGGAAATTGAAATTCTTTGAAAAAATACGGCACAGCTCCTATATGATCCTCATGTGCATGAGTGATAACAATACCTTTTATTTTATCTTTAATTTTTCTAATATAACTAAAATCAGGTATGATGATATCTACTCCGTGCATAGTCCCATCTGGAAAACTCATACCGATATCTACAATAATTGCTTCATTATTTGTTTCAAAAACAGTGATATTTCCACCAATTTCACCAAGTCCCCCAAGGGGAATAATGCGGATTTTATGTTCGCTAGAATTATTATATTTTAAAGGGTGCAAACGATTTTCATGTGAAACACGATTAGCTTCTATACATTCTGCAAGAGCTATTTGCCAATCTTCATTTCCACTAAGTTTAGAAGGTAAATTGCGATTTCTTTTTTTTCTTTTTTCTTTAGATTCTTCATCAGTATTTTTAAAACCAGCATTAGCTTTTTCATTTGAATTTTTCAAATTCGCCTGATCGGATGCTTCATTATCAGAATCTGTTGTTTTTTTCTTGCGATTTTTGAATTTATTATAAAATCTATTTTTCTTTGTTTTTACAGAATTTTCATTATTTTCATTGTTGTTTTCGTTCATAGTCTTCCTTTACTCTTTCGTAAATTTTAAGGTATGAATCAACGCAAATTTCATGTGGCCTTGAGTTTAATTTAATTTCCAACTCTTTAAAAATTTCTTCCAATTTTATCTTATGGTTTTTTAAATTCCCCATAAGCTGTTTTCTTGGAGATTTGAAACATTCTTTTAAAAATCTCTTAAAAGTGTCGATATGGCAAAAATCTTTGTATTCCCTAAATTTAGTCATTTTTATCACCGCTGACATCACCTTAGGCGGTGGAGAAAAATATTCAGGATTAACATCAAAAAGTATTTCGCAATCACAAACAACAGCGCTTAAAATTCCCAAAGCTGAAAAATCTTTCTCTCCATGCTTAGCACAAAATTTCAACGCCATTTCTTTTTGTACCATTACTATTAAGCCCGAGCAATTTTCATCTTCTAAAACTTTCAAAATCAAATGACTTGCTATATAGTAAGGTAAATTAGCAACTAAAAAATACTTCTTTTCATCTAGACATGCAATTTCGCTTGCATCTTTATGAATTAAATTAAGCCTTCCGCACTCTAATTCTTTTTGAAATTTATTTTGCAAAATAGGGATAAGATCTGAATCAATCTCATACGCTTTTACATTAGAAATTTTCAAAAGTTCTTGCGTTAAATCACCTAAGCCAGGCCCAATTTCTACTATATTTTTTACACCATTGGGTATGGCTTGGATGATTTTATCTAATATGCTTTTATCATTTAAAAAATTTTGTCCGTAATGTTTTTTTGTTTTTACCATGATTGAACTTTTTATTTTAACCAAAAATTCTTAATTTTAAGTCTTATTTAGTTAAAATTATACTAAAAATATATTTAGGAGAACTTTATGATTGTTTGTGCTGGTGGTAATGAAAATTTTTCTTTTGCTAAAAGTATAGGAGTTGGGCTTATAGAATCGGGTATTAACTTAACAGAGCTTTGCTTAAAAGAAAAACCTAAAGATCTGCTTTTTATAGGGAGTTGTGGAATTTATGATAAAGGTGAAATTCTTGGAATTTATGAAAGTTCCCATGTTTTCAATATAGAATATTCTCAAATCAGTGAAAATTTTTATACCCCAACACTTAATGAAATTCATTTTAATACTAATATTGAAAATGTTTCACAAGAAACATTTTACAAGATCAATTCTTCAAATTATATTTGCCAAAATACTTCTGCGGCTAAAAAATTAGCTGAATTTGGATTAGATTTTGAAAATATGGAAGTTTTTTCTGTCTTTAGTGTTGCGAAAAAATTTAATATTCAAGCAAAATGCATTTTGTGTGCGACAAATTTTTGCAATGAAAACGCACATGAAGATTTTATAAAAAATCACAAAAAAGCCAAAGAAAAATTAGAAAATTATTTAAAAGAACACAACTATATTTAATCAAGGAAGATTATTTGGACAAACCTATTAATATCTTAGATTTTCTTCCTGAAGAATTGGAAGATAAAATTCAACCAACGTTTCGCGTGAAACAAATTTATCAATGGATCTATCAAAAATACGCCGATAGCTTTTTAGAAATGAGTTCTTTGCCTAAAAATTTAAGAGAAGAATTAAATAAAGAATATTATTTCGATGCTCTAAAATGCGTCTTTAAAGAAAAAAGCAAAGATGAAAGCATAAAGTATCTTTTTGAATTAAAAGATGGCTTACGCATAGAAAGCGTTTTATTGCCGATGAAAAAAGAAAAATTTGATGAAGAAGGCAAAAGAATAGCTCATGCAAAATTTACAATCTGTGTTTCATCTCAAGTAGGATGTAAAAGCGGATGTAGCTTTTGCTTGACTGCAAAAGGCGGACTTAAAAGAAATCTTAGTGCTGGAGAAATTGTTGCACAAATTCTTTACATTAAAAAAGATAATCAAATTCCTTATGAAAGAAGAATCAATATAGTTTATATGGGCATGGGCGAACCCCTTGATAATCTTAAAAATGTCGCCAAAGCAGTTAAAATACTCTCTTGTAATAATGGTCTAGCTATCAGCCCTCGCAGACAAACCATTAGCACAAGTGGCTTAGCTAAACAAATAAAAGAATTAGGCAAAATGAATTTAGGAGTACTCCTTGCTATATCCTTACATGCGGTAAATGATGAGCTCCGTACGGAATTAATGCCGATCAATAAAGCTTACAATATCGCCGCTATCATGGAGGCAGTCAAAGAATTTCCTATAGATCAAAGAAAACGAGTGATGTTTGAGTATTTATTGATTGATAATGTAAATGATAAAATAGAACACGCTAAGGAGCTTGTTAAGCTTTTAAATGGTATCAAGGCTAAAGTAAATTTGATACTTTTCAATCCTCACGAAGGAAGTTTATATCAACGCCCTAAATTAGAAAATGCTATCAAATTTCAAGATTTACTCAGTCAAAAAGGTGTCACTTGCACCATAAGAGAAAGCAAAGGTCTTGATATTTCAGCGGCTTGTGGGCAATTAAAAGAAAGGGTAAAAACACCGTGACAAGTTTAGATATTTTTGAAATTATTTTTGTATCAGCAGTGGTAATTGTTGGCTTTTTTGGAATGGCTTGGGTAATTTTTAAAGACAAAACAAATAAAAACTAATTCTATCTCCCAAATAGACTAATTAATACTCCACTTTATCCAAATTAAAAATAAATAATAAAATCATTTATTTTTAATTATTTTCAACCAAAGCTGATTTGATCTTGGAAATTCTATTTTTTGAAGTTGCTTGAGAATTTTTTTGAGTTCTTTATCATCCAAATTTAAAAATTCTTTACAAAAGAAACCTTCCTCAAAAACATTGAATCTTTCATCTGATATTTTTTGAACTTTTATAGCTCTGTCTTTTTTTGAAGTTTGAAAAATCAAAATATCCAAAGTATTGATTTGCTTTAAATTTTTAAAACAAATTTGAATAAAATCTTTATTTTGTATCATTACACTACTTTTGCTATTTCTTTTGTAAAATCAGCCTTGATCAAAGTCTTAGAAATATAAAAAATCCTAATATCATCTCCATCAAAAATATATGCCAAACGGTAAGCTTGTTTAGGTAACTTTAGCTTATACTCATAAATCGTTTTATCTTTGTATTTATAGCCCTTAACTTGTTTTATTTTATGCGGAGCTTGATTTATAAAGGTTTTTGTATTTTCACAAATAATTTCACAAATAGATTCTTTATCCATTTTTAAATGTGAAAAAAATTTTTCCAAATATGAATTATTTTCTAAAATAATATTTTTTTCCATGGCCTATTTTTAGCATAAATTACTTAAAAATTAGCAAAATTATAAGAACTCTTTAAATAAATTAACAATTATAAAACAAATATTTAAAATTTGTTAAATTATATTGAGATAAATTTGGAGAAATGGTGTCAAGGGGGAGACTTGAACTCCCGACCTCCGGCTTATGAGACCAGCGCTCTAACCAGCTGAGCTACCCTGACAAAAAGTTTTTAAGTCAAAATTATAGCTTTTTTTTCTAAAATTTTTCTTTATTCTGAAAAATTTTAGCTATAATAACGATTTTAGACAGGTGTCCGAGCGGTTGAAGGAGCACGCCTGGAACGCGTGTAAAGTGCAAGCTTTCGAGGGTTCGAATCCCTTCCTGTCTGCCATTGATCAAACTTATGCCGATGGTAAAGTTATCAAAAACTTACCTAAATATTTATAAAAAAAATTAATCAATAAATTTAATCAAACTATTTTTGTTATTAAAAGCCGATCAAAAAAATTTTACAAATATTCCAATAAAATTGCAAAAAATTTAATTTTTACTTAAAATTTTCAGGCAAAAAAAAGTAATATTTTACTAAAATTCAAATTTCTTAAAACAAGGGGCATTAGCTCAGCTGGGAGAGCACAACGCTGGCAGCGTTGGGGTCAGCGGTTCGAACCCGCTATGCTCCACCATGGTTCCGTAGCTCAGTTGGTAGAGCACTACCTTGACATGGTAGTGGTCGTTGGTTCAAGTCCAATCGGAGCCACCATTTTTTAAAACTTTTAATAATCTTTATTTGATCATTCTAATATAAAATGGATTAAAATAAATTCTCATTAAAACGATATAGTAAATTAGTTATGATATAATTTAGTTTTAAAAATATAAAAGCTAATTTGATATTTTAAAGAAAAATTTTTCAAAATCAACCCTTTAACAAGAAAAGGATTTTTATGTTAAAAGAATTACTTGAAATTAAAAAAGAAATGGAACCCATTATCCATGAAGCCAATGTCAAACTCAATGTTTTAGCAAGAGAGGTTATTGTTCGCAAAAAAGAATACGAAATTTACGGCCCTATGGTTGATCGCGTATATCTTGATAATGCAATTTATGTCAAAGTAATGTCAAGTGGGCGTGATACAAAAAGCGATAACGTTCAAATAAAAAATGGTTTTTACATGGTTTTTGTCGCTCCAGAAAAAGAAAGTACAAAAGATATAAAAAATAAACTCAAAGTTGCTTATGAGGGACTTGATAACAAATTCATCTCTTCTTTGATCCGTTCTTGCCAACGTTTTAAAGAAATTGTCAATAAAACTCAAGCGACTTTAGCCAAAGCTTCTCAAATGAATGTTTTAATCAAAACCAATCTAGGTGAAGCCAGTGCCGCGCTTAAATTTAATATCACTATAGAATACACCAAAGATAATCAAAAGCTTTCGCGTGAAAATTCAAAATCCGCTGGAAGTTTTAGAGATACAAAAACTGCGATTAATCTTGTTGTAGATAAAAATACAGAATCAAGAATTTGTGAAAAATTGCTTGATGATGTTGAAAAATATTTTATCGGTGGGGGTAGTTGATCACTCGCCGATAAATTTCACTCCCATTTTTTCACGCACCCTATCCATCAAATTCATCATTTTTAAAATTTCTTCATGATTCATTTCATCACATTCTATTTTATTTAGTTCTAGGGCTTTAAAACAGGCCTCAAATTCGTATTCAAAACCATTGATTTGACTTGGCACGAGACAATCTTTTATTAACTTTCTTTCTTTATCGTAAGCTTTTATAGAATTTGGATTGTTGATATTATCAACGCAAATATAACCTTTTGTTCCATTTATAACGCCTTTTCTATCACTAATAGCAGCTACACTTGAATTTAAAAAAGCAAAAGCACCCTTTTGAAATTCTAAGATGATCCCATTGCTTTCATCCACACCACTAGGCATTTTTTTACAAGTTGCAATAATATTTTTAATTTCATCTTTTAAAAAACTAAGAGCAAAATTAAGTGTATAAATTCCTACATCAAGCAAAGCACCACCACCAAGCTCTAAACTTGTTATGCGATTTTTATGTGTAACATTGTAGGCTAAATTTGCTTCTATGCTAATGCCAAAAGATCTTTAATGATATCTATATAAGGCATATAACGCGTCCAAATGCCTTCAGCTAAAAGCACATTTTTAGCCCTTGCTAATTCCACCACCTCTTTAGCCTGTTTGAAATTTAAAGTGAAAGATTTTTCGCAAAGCACATTTTTATGATTTTCAAGACAAAGCTTTATATGATCATAGTGTAAAGAATGTGGGGTGTTGATATAAACAAGATCGATATTTTGATCTTTAAGTAATCCTTCATAATCAGTATAAAATTTTTCAAAACCATGCGTCAAAGCAAAATCTTTTGCACGGCTTAAAGATCCCACCGCATACGGGTGGAATCCTGCTTGTTTTAGCATCGGTGCGATTTTGTTTGCTATAGATCCAGCACCTAAAAAAGCGATATTTTTTCGCTTAGAATTTGTAAGCATATCCTAGATATACACCATAATTTGTTTGCTTAGGATCATAAAAATTAGATCCAATTCTACTTTGGTAGAAATTTCTAGAATTATAACGAATTTGTTCTGCCTTAACGCCAAACTCTATTTCATTGCATGGAGTAAGTTCATAAAGAGCACCCCATTTCGCTCCATAAACAAAACCATCAAAATCCTGAGATAGAGATAAAAACGATGTTTTTAGATCGATATTAGTTTTTGCATAACCAGAATACACACCTAAAACCGCCCTTGTATTTGTGAAAAGCTTTGGAGTGAAATCATAGCCTAATAAAAACTTATGTGTCGTAAAATCGCCCTCTATTTGAATTCTTGGAGTTTTAATCAAATCATTAAATTCGTCAGAATAATTATAAGCGGCATAAATTCTATGTGATTCATTGAAACGATATCCAGCTCTTAATCCAAAATTAGGGATATTTCCTGACACATCTCCATTGAAAGTCATACCTGTTAAATTATGCTTAAGATCACCTTTTACATTAGAATGCATCCAAGCAGCATCAGCTCCTATGAAAAATCCTGATTTTTCATCCGCTAAAGCTATATTAGCAAACAAGCACACACCGGCAACTATACTCAATAATTTTTTATCCATGTCTTCCCTTAAAATTTTAATCAATCTAAAATTTTTTAGATTTATAAATTATATAATTTTAATATTTAATATCATATTTATTTTAGAAAAATTTTAAATTTTTATTAAAAAATGGGCATATTCTACTCACTTAGGCACCACTATATCACTACGACATTCTATGACTGTATGCACATTTCCACGTGGATTGAAGTCCCCTACAACTTTGATCCATTTTGGTTTGAGTTTGTCTTTTAAGGTATTGTAAATTTCATTGATACTTGCTTCATGTGAAACATTTCTATGCATGAAAGTATTGATATAAAGTTTTATAGCCTTAAGTTCGACTACAAATTGATCCGGTATATACTCAAGATATATCGTTGCAAAGTCAGGATAACCACTCCTAGGACAACAACACATGAATTCAGGTAAAGTGATCTTTATGATATAGTCATTTTTAGCATCATTGGGCCAAATTTCCATATTATCTACATTAAATTCTTTGATTTCTTTTTCACCATAACGCATTTATTTTTCCTTGTGATAAATTTAAAAATTCAAATTATAGCAAATTTCATTCTTGCAAAAATTTAAAATCTTAACTTGTATTAAGTAAGGATAGTTTTTAAAGATAGATTCTAAAAAAAGATAAATTCTAGATTTGATAATTTTCAAAATTATTTGCAACTCACTCTAAAAAGAGCGAGTTAGCAATAATTTTGAAGGCAGTCAAGTCCAATCCAGTATTACAAATCTACCAGAAAATAGACTTGTAAAGCAAGATTAGTTTCCCACAAAAGTGGGAAAAAATTTTATAAAGAATCAAAAGATCAAAAAATTATTGTTTCAATTGGATCAAAGTTTGAAGCATTTGATCACTGGTTGAAATCGTTTTAGAGTTTGCTTGATAACCTCTTTGGATGATGATAAGCTCTGTTAAAGAACGACTCAAATCCACGTTTGACATTTCAAGTGCTGAAGTCTTCATATCTCCGCGGCCGCCTGTTCCTGCTTCACCTACGACTATGTTACCAGAGTTAGCAGTCACTTTGAAAAGATTGCCGCCGATTTCTTCAAGTCCTGAGTTGTTTGCTACAGAAGCCATAGCCATTTTTGCCACAGCAAAGGTTTTTCCGTTGGTGAATTCTCCTAAGATATTTCCTTTATCATCTACACGTATAGCGTCTGGTTTTAGGTTTCCTGAAGGGTAACCATCGGTTGCTTGGCTTGTAAGTGCTGAAGCTGAGTTTGAACTTACAATACCATCATTACTTCCGCTTGTTCCAAAGCTAAGTTTGATTTGTTGGTTTGGTGCTGCACCATTGTTTGGTGAGAAATTTAAAGTTCTAGGACTGTATGAGGATAAAGATCCGTCATTGTTAAATCTTGCTGTTCCTACAACGATATTGCTTGGGCCTTCGCCTGTAGTGTTTATTTCTGCAGGTTCTGGAACACGGATGATCATTTGCCATTCGTTTCCTCCATCTTGAGTGGTGCTTTGTTTTACAAATTGCACTTCTAGGGTGTGTTTAGAACCTAGTGAGTCATAAATTTCAAGTCCGGCTGAGAAAGAACTTAAGAAAAGTTGTTCGCTTTTTCTGTTGCTATTGCCTACATTTAAATTTCCATCAAAACCTTTAAAGATATTAGTGAAGGCTTCATTGGTGCTTACTTTACCATCGGAATCTGTGTAAGAGGTGACATTGAAATTAATATTATGAGCTTTTCTTTGAGTTTGAGTTTGACCATTATAACCTGGTCTATCTGGTTGTTCGCTAGGATTTGAGATGATGAATTCTCCACTTGCGCTTACAGTTACTTTTACACCCTCATTTAGATCGCTACCATCGACTTCAAAGCCACCACTACCATCATAATCTACCCCATATCTGGCGTCTCTTTGTAAGAGCTCTCTTAGATCTTCAGTGGAATGGAAAGTTCTTTGATCGGTATTTAAATAAGATCCACTCATCGCTAATTTATAATTATATTCAGCTGTTCCTGTAGTATTCTCTAATGCAGTATTATAATTTGCTCCACTGTCAGGATTATACATAGGAGGAAGATCCACTGGAGAAGAAGTGTAAACGTATTTATGGGCTGTTACAATATTAATATTATGTGATTTATCTTTAGTGTCACCTTGTATCCAATGTGTTCCATTATTATTAACACTTCCTACGGGATTAGTACTTTCCCAATCAAATATATCACTTCCGTTATCTTTTTTAGTTTTTATATTCCATAATTCACCGGCTGTATTAGCATTATTAACAGTTAAATCGATATTTTTCATATTATCAGTAGTGCCGTCTGAATTGGTATTTATAAAGTCTATACCTGTGCCATCTTTATTTTTAACCGCTTTTACTCCTGTGCCCTCTCGGCTATCAGTTGGAACAGTAAAAGTATTGATATATCTTATTGCTTCATCAATGCCAGTAATATTATCGTTTTCAATATGAATTCCATTTATGGTAATATCTAATTTAGTTGGCTTACTAGTATCACCCCAAAAAATAACATTATCTTGATTTTTAACACTATTTTTATCAAAACCTGTTCCACCTTGAGTGCTGAATTTCGCATCGGCGTAAGATACCCAGATGCCTTGGCCTTCTCTAAGGTTAAGCCCTGTTCCACTTCCATTAAATAAAGAAGCGCAATCGACGCCTTTTTCAGTGACTTCAACTGAATTTTTAGAAGTGGTGTAAAATTGGGTGATACCTGTATCGTTTTCGTCTTTGGTTTCACCGGTTTTTTTATTGTAACCGTGAACTGAATCAAGTCCATATATAGGAGTTTTTGCTGTGCCTATACTTAAACCGCTGTTTAGATTTGCTTTAATGGCAACTTCGGTTGATTTTGCGGCAGGGATGTGCATACCCGGATCGATAAAGATGTTTTGAGGACTTCTTGAAGAATCGATACTTTGAGTATCCCAGTTGATATTCCAACCTTGGACAACATAACCTGAATTATTGACAAAATTTCCATAAGCATCAAGTTTAAAACCCCCGTCTCTTGTAAGGTAATTTGTCAAACCTCCATCATCACTTACCATAAAAAAGCCATCACCGTTGATTGCAACGTCGGTATTGTTATTGGTAGTTTGGATCGATCCTTGAGAATGAATTCTTGTGGTTGAGCTTACAGAAACACCGAGTCCAATTTGAAGTGGATTTTGTCCACCTCTACCATCAGTTGGCGATGCAGCAATCTTAACAGTTTGACTAAACATCGTTCCAAAGTCAGCACGAGAATATTTAAAACCATTAGTATTAACATTGGCTATGTTATTACCTTCAACATCCATTGCTGTTTGATGTGCTTGAAGTCCGCTCACTCCGGACCAAAGTGATCTCATCATGGTTGAATCCTTTATAAAATATTGTTTTTAACGCATTAGCGTTTTATGCAATTTTATAAGCAAGTTCTGTTCCAACTTTTGAAATTTTTGAGTAAAAAATAAGAATTTTTTAGAAATTTTTGATCAAACACGCACTCTTAAATTTGCAGCGTGAGTTAAAGCTACTGCTATAGCGTCTGTGATGTCTAAAGGTTTAATTTCTTTGCTTAGTCCTAAAAGTCTTTTTACCATAAAAGCAACTTGTTCTTTTGTCGCTTTTGCTTTTCCTGTAACGGCTTTTTTAACTTGTAAAGGGGTGTATTCTGCAAAGTCTCCATGAATTTGTAGAATTTTTAAACTCAAAGCTCCACGAAATTGCGCGAGTTTTAAAACGGTTTTTGGATTGTAAGCGAAAAAGATATCTTCTATAGCTACCTCATCAAATTGATGTGCTTTAAAGATCAGATCCAAACCTTCACAAAGCTCTGTGATTTGATACTGTAAAGTGCTAGGCTTGATTTTAATGAGTCCTGCTTCTATCAATAAATTTTTATTTTTATCCGCCTCAATAATAGCATAACCGCAATTTCTTGAACCTGGATCAATCCCTAAAATTTTCATAACTAGCCTTATTAAAGATAAAAAAGGATTTTAACCTTTTTTTATAAAATTTAAGATAAAATTTATACAATTAAAAAATTCTAAAGAGAGATTATGAACCCAAGCGAGATACTCCTATCTTTAAAAAAAGAATTAAGCGAAAACGAATACGAAAATTATATATCGATCTTAAAATTCAATGAAAAACTAAGCAAAGCTGATCTTTTAGTTTTTAACGCACCAAATGAACTTATCGCTAAATTCATACAAACAAAATACGCCCATCAAATTTCACATTTTTACGAAGTGCAAAGCGGGATAAAAGCCAATATCAAAATTCAAGCCCAAAATCAAAAACACAGCAAAAGCACAACTAAAATCGATATCGCAAACACTAAAGAGCAAAGCACGATTTTAAATCCTTCTTTTACTTTTGAAAGTTTTGTGGTTGGGGATTCTAACAAATACGCTTATGGAGCTTGTAAGGCCATCACTCATAAAGATAAACTCGGCAAACTTTATAATCCTATATTTATCTATGGGCCAACAGGACTTGGAAAAACTCACTTACTTCAGGCTGTGGGCAATGCAAGTTTAGAAATGGGTAAAAAAGTGATCTATGCAACGAGTGAAAATTTTGTCAATGAATTCACTTCAAATTTAAAAAATGGCTCTTTAGATAAATTCCATGAAAAATATAGAAATTGCGATGTTTTACTCATAGATGATGTGCAATTTTTAGGCAAAACAGATAAAATTCAAGAAGAATTTTTCTTTATATTTAATGAAATCAAAAATAATAATGGCCAAATTATCATGACTTCAGATAATCCACCCAATATGTTAAAAGGCATCACAGAACGCTTAAAAAGCCGCTTTGCACATGGGATCATCGCTGATATCACTCCACCTCAACTTGATACTAAAATCGCTATCATAAGAAAAAAATGTGAATTTAATGATATCAATCTTTCTAATGACATCATAAATTACATCGCTACTTCTTTAGGGGATAATATAAGAGAAATTGAAGGGATCATCATCAGCTTAAACGCTTATGCAAATATAGTCGGACAAGAAATCACGCTTGAACTTGCAAAAAGTGTTATGAAAGATCATATCAAAGAAAAAAAAGAAAATATTAGCATAGAAGATATTTTAGCCTTAGTTTGTAAAGAATTTAACATCAAGCCAAGCGATGTGAAATCAAACAATAAAAAACAAAATGTAGTCACAGCTAGACGCGTTGCGATCTACTTAGCAAGGGAACTTACTAGCCTTACTTTTTCACAATTAGCGAATTTTTTCGTAATGAAAGATCATACGGCTATTTCACATAATGTGAAAAAAATCAAAGAATTGATGGAAGAAAATAGCGAAACAAAAATTAAAATAGAAGAATTAAAAAATAAAGTCTTGGCCAAAAGTCAAATTTAAGTGAAAAAAGGTGAAAAAAATAGAAAGGGTATGTGAAAAAAATAGAATTAAGCAAAGTATGATAAAATACAAATTTAATGATTTTTTGCTGAAAAATTTCACAATTTCAACAGCCCTATTATTACGACGAATTTAAAATTAAATATAAGCAAGGAGAAAAAATGAAACTCAGTATTAACAAAAATACACTTGAGTCAGCTATACTTTTATGTAATGCTTACGTTGAAAAAAAAGACTCTAGCACCATCACTTCACACTTACTTTTTCAAGCTGAAGAAGATAAACTCATCATCAAAGCGAGTGATTTTGAAATAGGAATTAATTATAAAATAAGAAAAATCCGCGTTGAAAGCAGTGGTTTTGCAACTGCAAATGCAAAAAATATAGCTGATGTTGTTAAAAGTTTAAATAATGAAGAAGTTATCTTAGAAACTATTGATAATTTCTTGTTTATAAGACAAAAAAGAACAAAATATAAATTGCCTATGTTTAATTATGAAGATTTTCCAGATTTTCCAAAAACAGAAGGAAAAAATCAATTTGATATTGATTCAAGTGATTTGAGTCGTTCTCTTAAAAAAATATTACCAAGCATCGATACTAACAATCCAAAATATTCTTTAAATGGTGCTTTTTTAGATATCAAAACTGATAAAATCAATTTCGTTGGAACTGATACTAGACGCCTTGCTGTTTATACTCTTGATAAAACTAATCCTCAAGAATTTTCTATAAGTATTCCTAAAAAAGCTATTATGGAAATGCAAAAACTTTTCTATGAAAAAATAGAAATTTATTATGATCAAAATATGCTTATCGCTAAAAATGATAATTTTGAATTCTTTACCAAACTTATCAACGATAAATTCCCAGATTATGAAAAAGTCATTCCAAAAGAATTCAAACAAACTCTTGAATTTTCAACTGAAGATTTTATCGATAGTCTTAAGAAAATCAGCGTCGTAACTGAAAAAATGAGACTTCATTTTAATAAAGATAAAATCATCTTTGAAGGTATCAGCTTAGACAATATGGAAGCAAAAACTGAACTTGAAATTCAAACAGGTGTAAATGAAGAATTCACTCTAACTATAAAAATAAAATATCTACTTGATTTTTTAATGTCTATAGAAGAAGAAAAATTCAGCTTAAATGTTAATGAATCTAATCTAGCTTTCGTAGTTAAATCTCAAGGTTTATCTATGATCATTATGCCTATGATTTTGTAAGAAATTTTTTAAAAAGTTAGATAAAAAAGGAAAGATATGCAAGAAAATTACGGCGGAAGTAATATTAAAGTTTTAAAAGGCTTAGAAGCTGTTAGAAAACGCCCTGGTATGTATATAGGTGATACCAATATAGGCGGACTTCATCACATGATTTATGAAGTAGTGGATAATTCTATCGATGAAGCTATGGCTGGACATTGTGATACTATTGATGTAGAAATTACCACTGAAGGAAGCTGTATCGTAAGTGATAATGGACGTGGTATCCCTGTAGATATGCATCCAACGGAAAATATGCCTACTTTAACTGTTGTTTTAACCGTTCTTCACGCAGGAGGTAAATTCGATAAAGATACCTATAAAGTTTCAGGTGGTTTGCACGGGGTTGGAGTTTCTGTTGTTAATGCTCTTTCTAAAAAACTTGTAGCCACAGTTGAAAGAAATGGAGAAATTTATCGTCAAGAATTTTCAGAAGGTAAAGTTACAAGTGAATTTGGCGTCATAGGAAAAAGTAAAAAAACAGGAACGACAATTGAATTTTGGCCTGATAATACCATTTTTGAAGTGACTGAATTTGATTATGAAATTTTGGCAAAAAGATTTAGAGAACTTGCGTATTTAAATCCAAAAATTACGATTAATTTTAAAGATAATCGTGTAGGTAAAAGTGAAAGTTTTCATTTTGAAGGTGGAATTTCACAATTTGTAAGCGATATGAATAAAAAAGAAGCTTTAACAAAACCGATTTTCTTTAGTGTAGATGAAGAAGATGTTAATGTAGAAGTAGCTTTGCTTTATAATGACACTTATAGTGAAAATTTACTCTCTTTTGTAAATAATATCAAAACCCCAGATGGCGGAACTCATGAAGCCGGTTTTAGAATGGGCTTAACTCGTGTGATCAGCAATTACATCGAAGCTAATGCTAGCGCTAGAGAAAAAGATAATAAAATCACCGGTGAAGATGTAAGGGAAGGCCTTATAGCTGTTGTAAGTGTGAAGGTGCCTGAACCACAATTTGAAGGACAAACTAAAGGAAAATTAGGATCTTCTTATGTGCGTCCTATCGTTTCAAAGGCTAGTTTTGAGTATCTAAGCAAATATTTTGAAGAAAATCCTATCGAAGCAAAAGCCATTATGAATAAAGCTTTAATGGCTGCACGTGGTAGAGAAGCGGCTAAAAAAGCTAGAGAATTAACCCGTAAAAAAGAAAGCCTAAGTGTTGGAACTTTGCCAGGAAAATTGGCTGATTGTCAAAGTAAGGATCCAAGTGAAAGTGAAATTTATCTTGTTGAGGGTGATTCTGCGGGTGGTTCTGCAAAACAAGGACGTGAAAGATCTTTTCAAGCGATATTGCCTTTGCGTGGTAAAATTCTTAATGTTGAAAAAGCAAGACTGGATAAAATTTTAAAATCAGAACAAATCCAAAATATGATCACCGCTTTTGGTTGTGGTATAGGTGATGATTTTGACATTTCAAAATTAAGATATCATAAGATCATCATTATGACGGATGCGGATGTGGATGGATCACACATACAAACCTTGCTTTTAACCTTCTTCTTCCGTTTTATGAATGAACTTGTGGCTAATGGACATATTTATCTTGCACAACCGCCACTTTATCGTTATAAAAAAGGGCAAAAAAAAGAAATTTATCTTAAAGATGAAAAAGCTTTAAATGATTATTTGATCGAGACAGGAATTGAAAGTTCTAATTATGAAGGCATAGGATTAAATGATCTTAAAGACTTTTTAAAAATCGTTGCCGCTTATAGATCAGTTTTAAATGATCTAAAAAAACGTTTTAATGTGATTTCTGTGATCCGTTATCTTATAGAAAATCCTGATTTTATCAAAGAAAACAATGAAGAACTTTTTAAAATCATCAAAGCATTTTTAGACAAACAAGGCCACAATATCTTAAATCATTACATCAATGAAAATGAAATTCGTATGTATATACAAACTGAAAATGGCCTAGAAGAACTCATCATCAATGATGATTTATTTGCGCATCCGCTTTATGAAGAAGCAAATTATATCTTTAATAAAATCAAAGAACGTGATTTAACTTTTGAAAAAGATATCTTAGAAATTTTAGATGAAGTTGAGAGAAATGCCAAAAAAGGAGCTTATATCCAGCGTTATAAAGGTTTAGGTGAGATGAATCCTGAACAGCTTTGGGAAACGACTATGGATCCAAGTATAAGAAGACTTCTTAAAATCACTATAGAAGACGCACAAAGTGCTAATGATACCTTTAATCTTTTCATGGGTGATGAGGTAGAGCCAAGACGCGATTATATCCAAGCGCACGCTAAGGATGTGAAGCATTTGGATGTGTGAATAAATAAAGAAGATTTTTTCTTCTTTATTTCAAAACTGATTTAAAGATAATTTGATGAAAAAATATAGCTTTTTAGATTTGATTATAGAAGTTTTAAAAGAAAGTGAAATTCCTTTAAGTGCGAATGAAATTTGGCAATACGCTTTAAATAAAAATTTTGATAAAAAACTCCAAAGTTATCAAAATGGAACTTTAACTAAAACCCCTGTTGCAAGTTTAGCTGCTAAAATTTATGTTAATTTAAATGGCAAAGACTCTTTATTTTTAGTTGTTTCTAAAAATCCAACGAAATTTTGGCTAAAAGAAAGAGAAAATGAACTCAATCTTGCAAAATCAAAAAATATAGAAATTCAAAAAGAAGAAAGTAAATTTAGAGAAAGAGATTTGCATCCTTTAGTGGTTAAGTTTTTATTTGAAAGTCCTGATTTTAATCTTTATTCTAAGACTATTTTTCATGAAAAGTCCCATAAAGGAAAAAGTGGTGAAAATGAATGGATCCATCCTGATATAGTAGGTGTGCATTTTCCTTTCAAAGATTATGAAGATGAAACTTTTAAACTTTGCAAGAATTTAAATCAAATTTCTTACAAAATTTATAGTTTTGAGCTTAAAATAAAACTTGATTTTTCAAATTTAAGACAAAGTTATTTTCAAGCTGTGAGTAATTCTAGCTGGGCAAATGAAGGTTATTTGGTTGCTTTGGAATTTGATGATGAGATTATGAATGAGCTTTGGAGATTAAACAATGCTTTTGGAATCGGTTTTATCAAGCTTGATGTTAGAGATATTAACGATTCTAAAGTGATCATTAAGGCTAGAGAAAAATCAAATTTAGATCTTATTACTTTAGATTTGTTGGTAAATAAAAATAAAGATTTTAATGAATTTATACAAAATCTAAACAAGGATATTGATATATCAGATATTGAAAGAATAGGATATAAATTCTATGATGAAATTTATAATGATGAAAAAATGCAAAAATATTTGAAAGATAAAAAAATCATTTAAAGATTTTTATCAAAAAAAGAAATTCACTTTTTTTGATAAATTAAAATTATTTATTTTCTAAAAGAACAGCCAAAGGAACTCTTCTTCTAGTGTTGTATTGTTCTCCGTAGTATTTTTCAAGATAATTTAAAATCTTTTCTTCATCTTCGGCCGGAATTTCCCAAAGTCCTTCTTCTGCTTGCATCCATCTAATAGCAGCTAACCAAGCTTGTTTGTTCGCGTGCATATTTGTAATGAGTCCTGAATTATGACAAGCAAGACAATTAGCTTCCACTAAAGGTGAAACAGGATCGATGATCAAACCTGTTTCTGGATTGACTTTATAATCTTGAGCAAGGGAAAAACTCAAGCTTAAAGTGAGTAAAAATAAAATTTTTTTAAACATGATCAAACTCCATATACATTCACTCTATGGCAAGCATTATTTAAATAACCGCCTGGATTCCATTGTGCTAAAACCATAGGTTGGCTTTTATTTTCACTATCGACTGCTCTAGCCCAAATTTCATAATATCCTTTTGTTGGGATGGAAACTTCAGCGCTCCATTTTTGCCATGCTAAACGATTAAGTGGTTTTTCTACTTTAGCCTTAATCCAAGTTACACCATAATCACAACTTACAAAAACATCTTTTACAAACAACTCTCCCGCCCAAGCTTTTCCTCTAACTTCAAATTTTTTATTAACTTTTACTTGAGTGCCATTTTTTACATTGGTAATTACAGATCTTACCGGCATTGATTCTATGATTTTTGTTTCGCCTTTATAGCTAAAATCACCTGGTTTAACCGGAGTTACAGGAACTCTATAAGATCCTTCCATTTTTTCACCATCATGAACTTTATTTCTTACAACGATTTTGCTTAGCCATTTTCCACTGGTACTCGCAGGATAACCTCCACAAACTAAACGTAAAGGATAGCCATTGTATAGTGGAATGTCTTTTCCTTCATAAGCCCAAGCGACTAAGGTTTCATCTTGTAAAGCTTTAGAAATAGGAACACCACGGCTAATAGGAGCGCTTTCTTCACCATTTAACTTAGTGTCTATTCCATAATATCCGATATAAACAGCGTCTTTTTTAAGACCACAATCTTCTAAAATATCTTTTAATCTTACTCCAGTCCATCTACCACAAGCCACAGCACCATAACCCCATTGAGTTCCTTTAGTGCTAGGTAAAACTTCTGCTCTTCCGTTTCCGCCACATTCAACGGTTAAGGCATAAGTGTAAGTTTTGAATTTCTTTTTTAACTCATCTAAAGTATAAGTTTTAGAATTCACAACACTTTCGCCGCCGATTTCTAAAGTCCAACCTTTTTTTAATCTTGCTTTGATAGTTTCTAGAGTTGGTGGAACGCCGTTATTTCTAACAAAGAAATTTTCAGGTTTTGTAAAGTCGCTATCAAGAGCATAAATTTCTGTTTCTGCAGTCATTGGTCTATCACCATGATAGATTAAATCTTTTTTTCCTTCTAATTTAAAATTTGGTAATTCTTTTGCTAAAGCTTTGCTGCCTAAAAAATTTTTAAAAGAAAAACTAGATAATACGCTTATACCAAGCAAACTCACTCCTAAATTTTTTAGAAAATCTCTTCTGTTTTCTTCATTGTGATCAGTTTTTTTCATTGTAACTTCCTTTGATTTTTTAAATACGATAATTTTAGTATAATTTAAATAATCTAAATAATTTATAATATTAATGTTTTTAATTAAAAAAAATTATTATTTTAAAATAATGATGTAAAAATAAGTATTTTATAATAAAATAACATTTCCATGATTTTTTATAAAATCAAAAATTTATAATGAAGGAAAAAAATTGACTTTACTTACAAATCCAGTTATAGTAAGCGTTTTATTGATGAGCTTACTTTGTTTATTTCGTTTCAATGTGCTTTTAAGCCTTTTAATTTCAGCACTTGTAGCAGGAATGCTAGATCATATGCCATTAACAGAGAGTATGAATGTTTTGATTGATGGTATGCAAGGCAATTTAAAAACGGCTTTAAGTTATGTTATTTTGGGCGCGATCGCTGCAGCCATTTCTCGCACTCACTTAACAGCGTATTTGATTAAAATAGTAAGTCATTTTATTTCTCATAAAAAATATTTATTGATTTTATCCATTGCTATAATTTCTTGTTTTTCTCAGAATTTAATCCCTATTCACGTGGCTTTTATTCCTTTGCTTATACCGCCACTTTTAAGTTTGTTTAATCGCTTAAAGATAGATCGTAGGGCAGTTGCTTGTGCATTAACTTTTGGTCTTACAACTCCTTATATGGTTTTGCCTGTTGGATTTGGTTTGACTTTCCAAGATCTTTTAAAAGATAATCTTGTAAAAAACGGCGTTAATGTAACTTTAAATGATGTCACTCATACGATGTATTTTGCAGCTATTTGTATGATTACTGGGCTTTTTTTAGCGATTTTTGTTTTTTATCGCAAACCAAAGGAATATAAAGAAATAGAATTAGCTAAAATCGACTTAGAAAATTTGCAAATGACACGTAAAGAATGGGGTGTTTTAGCCGGATTGATTTTGACTTTAATTTTGCAACTTATCACTATGAATTTACCTTTATCTGGACTTTTAGGCTTTATTTTAATGGTCGTTTTAGGTGGGGTAAAATATAGCAATGTCAATGAGATTTTTGATGACGGGCTTAAGACTATGGGGTTTATCGCCTTTGTTATTCTTGTAGCAGCGGGATACGGAGAAGTTTTAAGACATGGTGGAGCGGTGCAAGAACTTGTTAATTTTGTGATTCCATGGATCAAACAAAGCAAATTTTTAGCCATCTTTTTAATGCTTTTAATCGGACTTATCGTGACTATGGGTATAGGAACTTCTTTTGGAACGATTCCTATCATTGCGACGCTTTTTTGTCCTATTTGTATAGAGCTTGGTTTTAGTATCCCTTTGACGATTTTTATTTTAGGGGTAGCTGGAGCCTTAGGAGATGCTGGAAGTCCTGCTAGTGAAACCACAATGGGAACAACTGTGGGCTTAAATGCTGATAAACAGCACGATCATATTAAAGATACTTGCATACCAACTTTTATTTTTTACAATGGCCCTTTACTGATTTTAGGAAGTATTATCGCTATGTTTTTATAGCGTCTAGTTTATATTCTTATTTATGTTATAATCCTTATAAATAGTGAAAAACAATTTATAAGGAGTAAAGATGAATTTAGAGGATATTTTAGAAAAAAATCAAAGCATAGGACTTTATGATTCTAAAAATGAGCATGATGCTTGTGGGATTGCTGCTGTTGCTAATATACGCGGTATTGCTTCTTATAAGGTTATTTGTAATGCTTTAGAAATTTTGATGAATCTAGAGCATAGAGGAGGTTTTGGAGCTGAAGAAAATTCAGGAGACGGAGCTGGAATTTTAATCCAAATTCCGCACGATTTTTTTAAAACTCAAGAATTAGGCTTTGAACTTCCAAAAAAAGGTGATTATGCTGTTGCACAAATGTTTTTATCTCCTAATTTAGAGGCTAAAGAGGAAGCTAAGGCTATATTTTTGCAAGGTTTAAAAGATAAAAATCTTGAATTTTTAGGTTTTAGAGAAGTTCCTTTTAATCCTAGCGATATAGGAGAGAGTGCCTTAAGAGCTATGCCTTATTTCTTACAAGCCTTTGTGAAAAAGCCTGATGAAATAAATGCAGGAATTGAATTTGAAAGAGTGCTTTATAGCTGCCGTCGTTTGATAGAAAAAAGGGCTTTACATGTGCCTAAATTTTATTTTTCTAGCTTTTCTTCTAGGACTATTGTTTATAAAGGAATGTTACTTTCTACACAATTGAGTGATTTTTATCTTGATTTTAAAGATGTCAATATGAAATCAGCTATAGCCTTAGTGCATTCTCGTTTTTCTACCAATACTTTTCCAAGTTGGGAAAGAGCACATCCAAATCGTTATATGGTGCATAATGGTGAGATTAATACTATACGAGGTAATGTTGATGGCATCAGATCAAGACAAGATTTGATGCAAAGTGATTATTTTGAAAATTTGGATGAAATTTTTCCAATCATTGCTAAAGAAAGCAGTGATTCTGCTATGTTTGATAATACTTTAGAATTTTTAGCTTTAAATGGCAGAACTTTAGAAGAAGCTTTTATGATGATGGTACCTGAACCTTGGCATAAAAATGAAAATATGCAAAGTCATAAACGTGCATTTTATGAGTATCATTCTTTATTAATGGAGCCTTGGGATGGTCCTGCTGCGATTGTTTTTACAGATGGTGTGATTATGGGGGCGAGTTTAGATAGAAATGGTTTTCGTCCTTCAAGGTATTACCTTACAAAAGATGATATGTTGATACTTTCTAGTGAAACAGGAGCTTTAAAAATCGATGAAAAAAATATCAAAGCTAAAAAACGTTTAGAGCCAGGAAAACTTTTACTTGTCGATACTGCAAGAGGTAGGGTGGTAACTGATCATGAAATTAAAGAACATTATGCTAATGCTAAACCTTATCAAAAATGGCTTACAAATTTGATCGATCTTGAAAAACAAGATAGTGGAGCCTATAAGCACAAATTTTTAAAGCAAGATGAAATTTTTAAACTTCAAAAAATTTTTGGTTGGGATGAGGTCGAACTTAGTATTAAGGCTATGGCACAAAATGCTAAAGAAGAGATTATTTCTACAGGAGTTGATACGCCTTTGGCTGTTTTATCTAAAAACTATCAACCTTTGTATAATTATTTTAAGCAGCTTTGTGCGCAAGTGACCAATCCTCCGCTTGATTCTATACGAGAAGAAATCGTAACCTCAACGAGAATTTATTTAGGTTGTGAAGGAAATTTATTAAAGCCTGATGAAAAGAACGCGAAACGTGTAAAAATTTCTTTACCAATTATTACGAATGAAGAATTGTTTGAGATTAGATCTTTGAAAAATTTTAAAGTGAAAGAATTTTCTATACTTTATGATTATTCTAAAATGAATTTAGAAAAGGCTTTGGATAATCTTTTTATAGAAATAGAAAAAGAGATAAAAAAAGGAACTTCTATCGTGATTTTAAGTGATAAAGGAGTCGATGAAAATAATGCTTATATCCCTGCTTTACTTGCGGTTTCTGGGGTGCATAATTATTTGGTTAGAAAAAATTTAAGAACACATACAAGTATCATTATAGAAAGTGCAGAACCTAGAGAAATTCATCATTTTGCTTGTCTTTTGGGTTATGGTGCGACTGTGATCAATCCTTATTTGGTTTATGAAAGTATTTATAAACTCATTCAAGATAAAGAACTTGATTTAAGTTATGAAAAAGCGGTGGAAAATTTTATCCATGCAAGTTCAAATGGCATAGTAAAAATCGCCTCTAAAATGGGTGTTTCTACTTTGCAAAGTTATAATGGATCGGCACTTTTTGAATGCTTGGGATTAAATTCTAAAATGATTGATAAATATTTTGGCTCTACTGTCTCTCGTATAGAGGGTATTAGTTTGCACGATTTTGAAAAAGAATTTCTTCATTTTTATAAAAATGCTTTCAATGAGCAAACTTTTAAAGAGGAACATTTAATCGATCCTATGATTGTTTTTAATCTTCAAAAGGCGTGTCAAAATAATGATTATAAAATTTTTAAAAAGTATTCTTCTTTGATTGATGAAAAACAAGTGACATTGCGTTCTTTAATGGAATTTGATTTTAATGAAGCTATCAGCATCGATAAAGTAGAAAGTGTAGAAAGCATAGTAAAACGTTTTAGAACCGGTGCAATAAGCTATGGATCAATTTCTAAAGAAGCTCATGAGTGTTTGGCTATGGCGATGAATAAAATAGGTGCAAAGTCAAATTCAGGTGAGGGTGGGGAAGATGAAGAACGCTATGAAAGCGATAAAAATTCTGCTATAAAACAAGTTGCAAGTGGCCGTTTTGGAGTGGATTTAAATTATTTAATCCATGCAAAAGAAATTCAAATTAAAGTTGCTCAAGGGGCAAAACCTGGAGAAGGGGGACAATTGCTAGGTTTTAAAGTTTATCCTTGGATCGCAAAAGCTAGACATTCTACTCCAGCTGTTACTCTTATTTCTCCGCCACCACATCATGATATTTATTCTATTGAAGATTTGGCTCAGCTTATTTATGATTTAAAAAATTCAAACAAGGATGCGAAAATTTCAGTAAAACTCGTCAGTGCAAATGGTATAGGAACCGTTGCTGCTGGTGTTGCAAAATCAGGAGCTAATTCTATTTTAATTTCAGGTTATGATGGAGGAACAGGAGCGAGTGCTAGAACTTCAATTTTACATGCGGGAATTCCTTGGGAGTTAGGACTTACTGAAGCACACCAAACCCTTATTTTAAACAAGCTTAGAGATAGAATAAAATTAGCAGTTGATGGCAAACTCATGACGGGAAGAGATTTGGCCATAGCAGCACTTTTAGGGGCTGAAGAATTCGGATTTGCAACAGCAGTTATGATTGTAATGGGTTGTAGTATGAATAAGGTTTGCCATCTTAATACTTGTCCGGTTGGAATCGCCACTCAAGATGCAAAGCTTAGAAAGAATTTTAAAGGTAAGGTGGATGAGGTTGTTAATTTTATGTATTTTATAGCAGAAGAGTTAAGAGAATACATGGCTAAATTAGGTTTTGAACGTTTAGACGATATGATAGGTCGTGTGGATAAACTTCATCAAAAAAATGCACAAGCTAAAGCAGGAAAAATTAATTTAGATAAAATTTTAAAATCTTTATCCACTTACAATAAAACCGCAGTGCATTTTAAAGATTATAAAGATAATAAACTTGAAAAAACGATTGATTATAGAATTTTACTCCCGCTTTGTAAAAATGCTATAAAAGAACCGATCAAACTTTCTTTAGAAGTGGGCAATCAAAGCAGGACTTTTGCGACTATGCTTTCAAGTGAAATTTTAAAAACTCATGGAAAAGATGCTTTAATGGAAGATAATATCCATATTAAAGCTATAGGAAATGCTGGAAATAGCTTTGGAGCTTTTTTGATCAAAGGGATCAAGCTTGAGATCATCGGAGATAGTAATGATTATTTAGGCAAAGGTTTAAGTGGAGGAAAAATCATCGCTAAAATTTCAGATGAGGCGACTTTTTCACCCGAAGAAAATATCATCGCAGGAAATGCTTGTTTGTATGGTGCAACTGAAGGTGAAGTGTATCTTGATGGCATAGCTGGAGAGAGATTTTGTGTGAGAAATTCAGGTGCTAAAGCTGTGGTTTTAGGAATGGGAATTCATGGATGTGAGTATATGACAGGCGGGCTTGTAGTCGTGCTTGGTGATGTGGGTGCTAATTTTGCAGCTGGAATGAGTGGAGGCGTTGCTTACATACTAGGAAGGCACAATGAAGTTCATGTTAATACGGAGCTTGTGGATATTAAGGATTTAAACGCTAAAGACGAAAAAGAATTAAAAAAGATGATAGAAAAACATATTTTTTATACCGATTCAAAAAAAGCTAAGGATATACTAGATAAATTTGATAAGAAGGATTTTTTTAAGATTATGCCAAGGGATTATGAAAAGATGTTGAAAATGCTTGAAATTTGCAAGCATGAAAAAGATCCAAGTTTAACAGCTTTTTTGAAAATCACACAAGGATAAAAATAAACTAAAATGATAATTTCATTTTAGTTTAAAACTTTTTCTATGTAGTTTGCAAGTTCCAAATTTGGCTATTAATTCCCTATGGGTTTTGGTGCCATAGGCTTTATTTTTTTCAAATTCATAACAAGGGAATTCTTTAGCTAAAAAATTCATAACTCTATCTTTGCTTACTTTTGCAAGTATGCTAGCTGCACTTACTTGTAAAATTTTAGCGTCTGCCTTAACTAGGGTTTTAATGCCACTAATTCCAAAATTTGTATTGCCATCGTATAAAAAATGAGAGTGTGTCTTAAAATGCCTTTTTATGAGTGCTAAGCCTGTTTTTAAACAAGCATTAAGCCCTAGAGTGTCAATTTGATCGGATGAAAAAGCTAAGATGAGATAGTTTGAATTTTGTATAATGATTTCATAAAGTTCTTCGCGTTTTTTTTCGCTGAGTTTTTTAGAATCGCAAAGTCCGTCTATTTTTTTATTAAGCTTGCAAGCTGCCATCATCATAGGACCCGCTAAAGCTCCACGTCCTGCTTCATCTATGCCTATTAAATTTTCATCATACCTAGGTAAAAGTTCATTATCTGAAAATAAAAGTTTCATAGAAATATTTTACTAAATTTATCTAAGAGGAGTTACAAGCCTTAATATAAGGCTTGCTTAATTAACCTAAAAATTCTCTTTTAAAGTATTCTCTTGGAGCTTTACATAAAGGACAAGCAGCAGGAGCTTTTTTGCCACGATGGATATGTCCGCAAACTTCGCAAACCCATAAATCTTCTTCTTCGCTGTTAAAGAATTCTTCCTCTTCAAGCATTTTTTTAAGAGCTAGATATTCTCTTTCGTGTTCAATCTCTACTTTTCCAATAGCAGTAAATAATCTTGCTATAGCTTTTTTGCCTTCATCTTCTGCAATTTTTGCAAAATTTGGATACATGGTTGTATGTTCGTAATTTTCACCTTCTGCTGCGCTTACAAGATTTTTTGTTGTTATTTCTAAAGGTTTGCCATCTACGATTTCATGATAAGCTTTAAATTCAGCCCTTGCGTGCCATTTTTCATTTTCGGCAGCTTCTCTAAAATGTCTAGCAACTGCATGCCATCCTTCTTCTTCTGCAATATCGGCAAACAAGTCGTATTTGTTTCTAGCCATAGATTCTCCTGCAAAAGCTTTCATGAGATTTACAGCCGTTAAATCTGTTGTAATGCATTGCATTTCTTCGCCACAACAGGTAAGTTTTCCTCCACCTACAACTTGAATTTCAACTTCGTTGCCACATTTTGAACACTTATAAGTTTCGTATTGTCTCATTTAGACTCCTTTTTTAAGATAAGTGTGTATTGTATTATAAAAAAATACTTCTGTCAATTGATAATTTTTATCAATTATAAATACTTGATGAAATTGCAAAGCATCTAATTCAAGATGCTTTTATATTTCAACTTCTTTCGTGATACGATTTCTTATATCTCGACGCACGATTTCTATACCCCAAAGCCAAACTATGTGTCCAAAAATTTCAGATAAATGTTCATCAAAAGGAATTTCTGAAAGAGGTGGAACTTCTGCAATTAAAGGCATAACAATTACATGGGCAAAAAGATAAACAAAAAAGCCAAAAACAGCTCCTTGGCACATTGTGATTTTATGCCATTTCTCTGCTATCATGCAATATGCTATTGCAAATACAATAGAAAATCCCACATGGACTATAAAAATTGACAAAGGCATTTGCATACCTGAAAATGTATAAGTCCAATCCGTAGGTAACCCTAATTGCTCTAGAAAAATTTTAGGTGGAGTTACGCGTTCTAATGCATCTACTGGCCAAAATACATTAGGATTTCGTGGAGGAAAAGGCACTTCCCATCCCCATTTTACAATTGCACCAAAAACACCTGCTAAAATCCCTATAAAAAATGCTAGAGTATATTTTCTATCAGTTTTCATAGTCTCTCTCCTTTTTTTGGATTTTTGATTACAATTTCATTCTACCACATTCAATATATCTTGTCAATAAATTTATTTTAAATTTTAAAGTATTCTTTAAGTTTTGTGCATATTTCAAAAAAATTGACTCCATCTATAGTGCGGTTTTTTTCAAAAAATTCATACATTCCTAAAAAACCACCTTCAAGTTCTTTGGACTTAACCCCATAGCTTATACTAAGTCCTGCTTCTATAAAAGCAGCGAGTTTATCACAGTATTTTAAAGCTTTTCCATCAATCGCTCCAAAATCATTTTCATTAAAAGAACTCAAGCTCCCGCTACAAAGTTCTATTTTTTTATTTTTATAGGTGCGATTTTCAAATTCATTTTTTACAAAATTAGGTTCTCCAGCTCTTCCTTCTCTAATGCCTAGTATAAAAGAAAATTCAGCTCTTAAATTTTCAGGTACAAAAGGAAGAATTTTTTCATTGATTAGTTTCATTTCATAATCATTTATAATTTCATGAAGACCTTCTATGCCATATTTAACAGGACTAATAATATCTCTTGTAAGGCTTTCTGGCAAGTCGTGAAATAAAGCGCAATAAAAATTATTTTCTAATCTTTTATCACAAGCTTTGATTTTTAAAGAATAAAAATAACCCAAAATTGCAACTACTAACATATGTCCAAGCACAGCAGTTTCTGGAATTCTTGGAGTTTGTGCCCAACGTTTTTGAAAGCGTAATCTTCCACTAAGATCGATTATTTTTGCTATTTTTTGATTTAGAGCGATTTTTCTAGCTCCTATTAACTCGTAATAATCTTCCAATTCTTCTTCAACTTTGTTTTTAATATCGTCAATATCATTTAAAAAAGCTGAGGTTTGATAAACGATATTAAATTCCCATCTAGTAGCAAAATAAGAAGCAGCCTTTAAAATGAGTCTTTCTTTAGCATAGGAATTATTATTAAGATAATTTTCAAAACGTTTAAGAAATTCTCCATCTTCAATATCTGCTATCATGGGCTCGATTTTACTTAAAACCCAAGCATTAACCTCATCTTTTTTTTGACGCACGATTTCATGATAAACATCAGGGCGTATATCGGTCACCACAACGCGACTTAAAAACTCAAAAATACCCCCTTCTATAATCATTTTCATATCAACATCTTTTTCCATTTTAGCAATAAAATAAGCAATAATAAATTTATGCGCTTGTTTATCAAGCTCAACTAAATTTGCCATTCTTGGGTAATCATTCCAGCGACTAATGGAAGCGGCTTTAAAAATGTGTTCTATGAGTTTTATATTTATCATAAAATTGCCTTTTTATATTTTTAGATTAAAAAATTCGTTAAAATTACAAAAATTATAACAAATTAAGGATAAAAATGAGTAAAAAAGCACTTTGCATAATCAGCGGTGGAATGGACAGCACTTTGTGTGCTTATTTGGCAAAAAAAGAAGGCTATGAGATCGTAGCTTTGCATTTTGATTATGAACAAAGAACTCAAGAAAAAGAAAGAGAATGTTTTAAAAAAATTTGCCAAGCTTTAAAAGTTGAAAAATCTTATATTTTGGATGTAAGTTTTATTAAGATCATAGGAGGAAATGCTTTAACTAATAAGGAGTTAAATATACCTAAAAATGAACTTCTTTTAAATAGCGACACTCCACCTATAACCTACGTTCCTTTTCGCAATGGAATTTTTTTAAGCATTGCGGGATCTTTAGCTGAAAAAGAAAATTGTGAAAGTATTTTTATAGGGGTTGTGGAAGAAGATGGTAGTGGTTATCCTGATTGTACTTGTGAATTTATAGAAAAAGCAGAGAGTTTTATCAATAATGGAACGAGTAAAAATTTTAAAGTTTCACTAAAAACTCCGCTTATAAATCTCAATAAAGGGCAAATCGTTGAGTTAGCTTTAAAAGATAATGTGCCTTTGGAACTTACTTGGTCTTGTTATGAAAGCAATGATGAAGCTTGTGGGGAATGTGATAGCTGTTTGCTTCGTTTAAAAGGTTTTAAACAAGCAGGAGTAAAAGATAGGATTAAATATAAAAATGATTAGACACTATAAAGAATTAAGCAAAACTCAAATAGAAAAGCTTTTAGGGCTTTGGGAAGAAAGTGTTAAGGCAAGTCATGATTTTTTAGATGAAAAGAATTTTAAAATCATTAAAAAATATTTAATGGAATTTGATTTTAAAGGATTAGAATTTTTATTTGCTTATGAAAAAGATGAATTGGCAGGTTTTTTAGGTTTTCATCAAGAAGAAATTCAAATGCTTTTTATACACCCTTCGTTTTTTAATCGAGGTTTTGGATCTCAACTTTTAAAAAAGGCGATGCAGGATTTTAAGTTAAATAAAGTAGAAGTTAATTTTGACAATAAAAAAGCTTTAAAATTTTATCAAAAATTTGGTTTTCAAATCGTAGGAGAATATCAAGATGATTTTGGATTTAAGCTTTTAAAAATGCAAAAGTCCTAGCTTTAACTAGGACTTGAGTTTTAATTTAGAGTAAAGAGTTTATTTGCTCCATCTTGATAAGAAAGAATATTTATTTTTCCATCTTTAAAGAAAATACTTCTTGCATTAGTTATAGTATTTGGAAAAGATAGAGTTTTAACAACTTCTTCTTTAACTGGATCAATCACTGCTATAACATTATGATTTTTACTTAAAGCGTATATTTTTCCATCTTTATCAGTCATTGAAGTAATATAAAGATCCCCTAAAGTTTTACCTTCTTTAAGATCTGCTTTTGGTGTAAATTCTCCAGATAAAACAAGATCTTTTAAAGAGTATTTAGAAATAACAAAGGTTTTAGCGTCTTTATTGTTTGGAACTGTAGCAAGATAAAAATATTGATCATCTGTAGTCATACTTGCTACGTGATTAAATTTAGATCTTATAGTACTTAATCTTCCACGGCCTAGATCTTTTCCTTGACCTTCAAAGTGATTAGCTCCTTTTACAAAATCAGCATATTGTAAAGTGTCGTCCGCATTTGGATTTTTCTTAAATCTTAAGAAAGATTTATTAGAACCCATAAGGATAAATTTATCATTCATATAAGGAATAATTCCTACGATAGGATCGATGCTTGCTGAAAAATATGGATCAAGCTCAAAGCTATCTTTTGTAGTGAAGTTGTTGTCTAAGAAATAAACATCCCATTTAGAACTTGCTACAAATTCATTGTTGATAAAATCTAGTGTATTGATCGCTTTATTAAAGCTAATGGTTTGTTCATCTAATATTTTTAGATTTTCATCAATTTTTGCAAACGGAGAATTATTGACATCATTATCAAATTTAATTCCTAGTTTATCACTTGCTGGTGCAAAAGCATAATCAGGAGCTTTAACATCTCGTTTTCCTAAGAAAGAGATATTTTGCCATAATCCATTCCAGCTATCTGTGCTCCAAATTATATATTTTGGATTAAGGGTAAATCTTACAGGATCTCCTTGACCTACATAAGGAAATACGCCAGTTCCAACAAAAGCTTGAAAAACATTTGAAGCTACAATAATAGTGCTAATAACAACAGCAGCAAGTGAGAAGCCTGTGTATTTTCTAAATTTTTCACCATTTAATTCTTTATCAAAGGCACTGAATTTTGGTGCAAAAATAAAAATGAAACCTAAAAGCAATACAACTGCCCAAAATACAACTTCAGCCCAAAAATAGGTATGAATTCCAAAAACAGGCAAACCAAAACCTTGATCTAAATCTTCCATGGCATGATTTCCAAAATGCGCAAAAGACTGATAAAGACCCGCTGCAGTCATGATTAAAAGAGCAGCTAGATATTTTCCTTTCATTCCATAGCGAACTATGAAAAGAGCCATTACTCCGATAAAAATCATCGCCTCTCTTTGTCCCCAGCAAAGCACACAAGGGCTGTCAGCTAGAAAATAACCAAAAATAATATTTGCAGTTCCTACGGGTAAAAGTATGATTAAAAAACCCGCTAGACACATTAAGGTATAAAATTTTTTTGCTTTATTAATTTCGTTCATTTTTTATCCTTCTTACAAATTCATTATGGTTAAAAGTCCAGTTGATTTGTGACCAACATAAAAAACAATCATCATAAGCCAAGCTATCATCACTAAACTAAAAGCCAGATTTTCTTTTTCTGGTTTTTTAATGATGAGTATTAAGGCAACAAAAATTAATAAAAGTTCCAAAAACTCCATAATAACTCCTTTTTAGCTAAAGTTATTAAATTGTACCCCATTAAAATAAAATAAACATAAAATATTTAATCCGTATTTATAAAATACGGAAAAAATTATTTGAAATTATTAAGTTTTTGTGAAAGTTTAGAAGCTCCATTGAAGACATTGCTAGAAATATTATTAATTTCACAAGAAAGATCTTTGATAAGGTTAGCAAGTTCATTTACTTTATCAACGCTATCTCTTAAAATAACCATTTTTTCTTGCACTTGTGTACTTTTATCTTTCATAAATTGAGTCGATTGTATAGAGCTTTCTAACTTGTGCATAGAGTTAATGAGTTCTTGTTGTAAGCTATTGGTTTTGTCAGAAGTTTCTTTCATGGATTCGTGAATAAGATCCATTAAAGATTTATTATCATTGATCTGCTGCACGATAGTATTAACAGTAGCATTGATACTTAAAAGAGATTTACTTGTTTTATCGGCAAGTTTTCCAACCTCATCAGCAACGACTGCAAAACCTCGTCCATGTTCTCCTGCTCTAGCTGCTTCAACAGCTGCGTTAAGGGCAAGTAGATTGGTTTGATCGGCTATATCTCTAACAGAATTAGTAATTTCTATAATATTGTCGGCACTTTGGGTTAAATTATCCATATTAACAACAACATTTTGCTCTTTTGCATTGTTTTCATTAATAAGATTAACAAGTTGAGTAAGAGTGCTTCCAACTTTATTCATCAATAAATGCATATCTTGCATATTATCAACGCTTTCTTGTGCCAAATTTCCAGCTAGTATAATGTGATCATCTAAAACATTAGTAATTTCTTTCACATTTTCAATTTGATTATTTTGAGAATTAGAACTCTCTTCAAGTGTGTTAGCGTTGTTTTTTAGTTGTTCGGAATTTTTATGATTGGCTTCTGCATTTTCAATAGCTTCAAGTACAGAATTTTGAACAACTGAAATAAAAGAATTGATGTGTGCAGCACTTTGTCCTAGTTCGCTTTTTGGATCTATATTTAAGCGAGAGGATAAGTTGGCTTCTTTACTGGCTAAATTAGTACTTAGCTTTTCTAAGATTCTTACAGGAATAATGATTTTTTTCAAAGTAATAGAGATAAATAAAATCAGTAAAACAAAAACCAAAACAAAAACCCCAATTGCTACGTATAGTTTTTGTATATTAATTTTATCAATATTTGATTGTGTGATTTGATTAAGGCGATTGAGTTCCTTAGCTAAAGTAGAATTAGTATAAATAGTTGATTCGCTTTGCATAATTTGGATTTGTTTTAAGATCATTTTATAATGGGTTGCAAAAAGATCTAAAGTATCATTATTTTTCATCATTGATAAATTTTGTATCAAGGCATCTAAATGTTTTAATGTGGTTTTTTCTAAAACATTTTCTGTGGCAACAATTCTAAGAATAGCATTCATTGTCTTTAAATTTTGAGAATCTTTTTTGCTTAAATTATTTTCAGTTTCATTGAAATAATCTTTAGCTAATTCAAAAAGATAAAATTTAGAATTTACGGCGATGGAATTAGCCGATTTGAAATGATCTAATTGTGCTAATTTTTCTTTAAAAATAGCTTCAGCATGAGAATCATCAATCCCTAATTCTTTAAGCTTTTTTAACATATCTTCCATTTGTTTAACAGCTGCAACACTTTCATCATAGTTGATAAAATTAAAGCTATTTTGAAAAACTTTATCGATGCGTGTATTTAAAATTTGAAGCGTCTGTAAAGTATTTATAATTTCTTTAGTATTTTTACTTGAGGTGTAATTATTGAAAATAATTCCTAATAATATAAAAATAGCAACCAGTGTGCAAATTGCTAAAAAAATAAATTGATATAAAAAAGAAATTTTTTTATTGGATGCTGTCATGATATTCTCCTGTTAAACTTTCTAGAAAAGCTACTATATTATCTACGGTTTCTTGATCTAAAAATTTTCCAAGTTGATAATAGGCCATGAACTGAACACAAGCATCCAAAGTCGGTATACTTCCATCATGATAGTAAGGGGCTGTTTTGGCTATATTTCTAAGACTTGGTACCTTAAATACCATTTTATCACTCTCTTTATTTGTAATCTCATAGCGTCCTAAATTTTCTTGATTAGGATATTCTTGAAAAATGCCAATTTTTTGAAACATATTGCCCCCTATATTTTGCCCTTGATGGCAAGAAATACAACCTTGAGCTTTAAATTCTTCATAGCCTCTTTTTGCTTTTTCAGAAATTGCATTTTTATCTCCTTTTAAATATCTGTCAAAAGGAGAATTTGGAGTGATGAGCGTTTTTTCAAATTCTGTAATTGCATCAGCTATGTTATCTACGCTAACTTCCCCATAAATGTCTTTAAAACTTTTTACATAATCAGCATTTGCATTGACTTGTTTTAAGAGAAATTCTGGAGTTAGACCCATTTCCTTAGGATTAAATAAAGGCACCTTTGCTTGTTCTTGTAAATTTTGTGCCCGTCCATTCCAAAATTGGACAAAATTAAACACAGAATTAAAAGTCGTTGGTGTGTTAAAAGGCGTGTCTAATTGATTATTCACCCCTGTTGAATTTGTGGTATTATCCACTCCATAATTATTAATATTATGGCAGGTATTGCAAGATACTTTTCCATCTTTAGATAAAGAGGTATCCATATATAATTTTTTTCCAAGGATAGCTTTTTGTTTATCATAAGGTATTTTATCTGGAAGTGGAGTGATCATATCAATTGCAAATGTTGTTGTTATTAAAAATAGCATTGTATAAAATATTTTCATTGTTTAGTTTCCTTGTTTTTAAAAGTTTTATAATCATAATGTAAAATTTATTAATTAATAATAAATTTTTAAAGCATTAGATATATAAGGCTTGTATAAATTCATTTTCAATATTTTTTTTAGAATCAATGATAAATTGATGATCTCTAAAAATGAATTTTAATGTTTTAGCATGCAAACATAAGCGTTTAGCACCTGTTAGATGGATTCTTTCTTCCAAATTTATTTTTTCATCTAATATCGCTTCAATTTCTTCTTTTTTTAAGCCATAAAGTGGATCCCCTAATATAGGATATTTTGCATGGTGTAAGTGAATTCTTATTTGATGCTGTCTTCCTGTTAAGGGTTTGCAAAGTAAAAGTGTGCAATTGTGCTTAGGAAAAAAATTCAAAATTTCAAATTCGGTCAAAGCTTGTTTTCCTTTTTCGCAAATTTGCATTCTGGTTTTTACATCGTGATAATTTTTGATTAAATCTATACAAGCATCAATTTTGAAATTTTTTTCTACTTTTCCTAAAACCAAAGCTAAATATTCTTTTTGAATCTGTCTTTTTTCAAACATGGTTTTAAATTCAATTTGAGCATATTTATTTTTTGCAACGAGGATTAAACCGCTTGTTTCTTTATCAAGACGATGGGCTATACAGGCTTGCTTTCCCCATAAATGCCAAATTTCATCACTAAGGCTATATTGACAATGCCTTCCATTAGGATGGCTAAGAACGCCACTTGGTTTTTCAAGTACGGCAAAATTTTCATTTTCAAATACAATCTCCACTCCCTTTGGATGGGTTTCATAAACAATTAATTCTATCGTTCCATTTAAAATTTTATTTTTTTCTTCAACTAAATTTCCATCGCAAAAAAGTCTTTTTTTATCGATCAGTCTTTGTGCCTCATTTATGGGAATTTTTAAGGCCTCCATAAGGACCTGAAACGCCTTTTTTCCATTATTAGGTAGTTTTGTTTTGATATAGGGCATTTAACTTCTTTCTTAGAATTTTTTAGATAAAATTCCATTTTTTCATTTTAAAATTATAACTAAAAAAGGTTTAAAAGCATGGTTGCAAGATATAGCAGAGAAATTATGGCTAAAAAATGGGATGTTAAAGCCAAATATGATGCATGGTTAAAAGTAGAATTAGCAGCTGTAAAAGCTTGGAATAAATTAGGTCTTATTAATGATACTGACTGTGAAAAAATCTTAAAAAATGCAAAATTTGACATTGATAGAATTGATGAAATTGAAAAAACAACCAAACATGATGTTATAGCTTTTCTTACAAGTGTGAGTGAAAGTTTGGGAGAAGAGAGTCGCTTTGTGCATTATGCAATGACGAGTTCTGATTGCATTGATACTGCGGTTGCTTTACAAATCAAAGAAAGTTTGGAGCTTATCTTAGAGGATATTTCATTGCTTTTAGAAGCCATAAAAAAACGTGCTATGGAGCATAAAAATACTTTAATGGTTGGAAGAAGTCATGGAATTCATGGTGAGCCTATAACTTTTGGCTTGGTTGTTGCAATTTGGTATGATGAAATTTTGCACGCTAAAGATCTTATAGAGCACGCTAAAGAAGTGATTAGTTATGGAAAAATCAGCGGTGCAATGGGAAATTTCGCCCACGCTCCTTTGGAATTTGAAGAAGAGGTTTGCAAAAATTTAGATCTTAAACCTGCTCCAGTTTCAAATCAAGTTATCCAAAGAGATCGTTACGCACAAGTGATTTCAGCTATTGCGATTTTAGCTTCATCTTGTGAGCAAATCGCTGTGGCAATAAGGCATTTTCAAAGAACGGAAGTTTATGAGGCTGAAGAATTTTTTAGTGCAGGGCAAAAAGGAAGTTCGGCAATGCCACATAAGAGAAATCCAGTTTTGAGTGAAAATATTACAGGACTTTGCAGAGTTCTTCGATCTTTTGTTACTCCAGCATTGGAAAATGTTGCACTTTGGCATGAAAGAGATATTTCTCATTCTAGTGTAGAGAGATTTATTTTACCTGATGCTTTTATAACAGCAGATTTTATGCTTGCACGTCTTACAAATTTAATTGAAAATCTTTTAGTTTATCCAGAAAATATGATGAAAAATTTAAATCTTACCGGAGGACTTGTTTTTTCTCAACGTGTTTTGCTAGAACTTCCTTTCAAAGGAATTAGTCGCGAGGAAGCTTATAAAATCGTTCAAAGAAATGCTATGAAGGTATGGGCTGATTTGCAAAATGGCAAAGAAGCAATCAATGATAAAAACGAAAGTTTATTTTTAATCGCACTTTTAAATGATGAAGATTTAAGAAAAAGTTTAAGCGAAGAAGATATACGTAAATGTTTTGATTATAATTACTATACAAAAAATATTGATGCTATTTTTGCAAGAACATTTAAATAATTAAGCAAGGAAAACAATGAAAGTTATAAAAAGAAATGGCCGAACAGAAGAGTTAGATATTTCTAAAATTAAAAAATGCACTTCCGATGCTGTGAGAGATTTAGAAGGTGTGAGTTTAAGTGAGTTAGAGCTTGATGCAAAAATTCAGTTTAGGGATGGAATTTCAACTGAAGAAATTCAAAAAACTCTTATTAAAACGGCTGTAGATAAGATAGATATTGATTGTCCAAATTGGACTTTTGTTGCTGCTAGACTTTTTTTGTTTGATTTGTATAAAAAAGTTAATGGTATGAATCGCTATAATCACCTACGTGATTATTTTGAAAGAGGGGAAAAAGAAGGAAGAATTTTACTGGGCTTAAAAGAAAAATATGATTTAGACGATTTAAATGACTATATTAAGCCTGAACGCGATATGCAATTTACTTATTTGGGTGTTAAAACTTTATATGATCGCTATTTGATCAAAGATAGTAAGGGTATGCCCATAGAACTTCCACAGCAAATGTTTATGGCTATAGCTATGTTTTTGGCGCAAAATGAATTTAATCCTGGAGAATGGGCTAAAAAATTTTATGATTTGATCTCTAAATTTGAAATTATGCTTGCTACCCCAACTCTTTCAAATGCTAGAACCACTAGACATCAACTCAGTTCTTGTTATATAGGAAGCACTCCTGATAATATTGAAGGAATTTTTGATTCTTATCAAGAAATGGCACTTTTATCTAAATTTGGTGGTGGTATAGGTTGGGATTGGTCTAAAGTTCGTGCTATGGGTGGAAGCATAGACGGACATAAAAATGCAGCCGGAGGGATCATTCCTTTTTTAAAAATTACAAATGATATTGCGGTGGCTGTAGATCAACTTGGAACTAGAAAAGGTGCTATTGCGGTTTATATAGAGCCTTGGCATATGGATATAGGTGATTTTATAGATTTAAGAAAGAATTCCGGAGAGGAAAGACGTAGAGCACATGAGCTTTTCCCTGCTTTATGGATCAATGATCTTTTTATGAAAAGGGTTAGAGCTAATGATAAATGGACGCTTTTTGATCCTGCTGATACAGCTGATTTGTGTGATTTGTATGGTGAAGAATTTGAAAAACGTTATGAAGAATATGAAAAAGATGAAAATATAGTTAAAGAAATCGTAGAGGCTAAAGAGCTTTGGAAAAAAATATTGTTAAATTATTTTGAGACAGGTTTGCCATTTTTATGTTTTAAAGATACTGCTAATAAAGCCAATCCAAATTCTCACGTTGGAATCATTAGAAGTTCAAATTTATGCACTGAAATTTTTCAAAATACCGATGCTAATTATTATCAAATTAAAGTTGTTTTTGAAAACGGCGATGAGAGACATTATGATGAAGAAGAGCGTGTTATTATAGATGGTGGCTATGAAAAATCAGCTAAGAAAATTTCAACTTTAGACAGTATTGATGGCAATAAAGTTTATATAGTTGAAAAATACAAAAATGACGGCAAAACCGCTGTGTGTAATTTGGCAAGTGTTAATTTAAGCAAAGTACATTCTAATGAAGATATAGAACGCGTTGTGCCTACGGCTATTCGTATGCTTGATAATGTGATCGATTTAAATTTTTATCCTCATAGAAAAGTAAAAGATACAAATTTAAAATCGCGTTCTATAGGGCTTGGAGTTATGGGAGAAGCACAAATGCTTGCCGAAGCTAGAATTCATTGGGGAAGTGAAGAGCATTTTGAAATGATTGATAGAATTATGGAAAAAATTAGTTTTGAGGCTATCAATGCAAGTTCTAATTTATCCATAGAAAAAGGATCTTATCCTGATTTTCAAGGATCAAACTGGAGTAAAGGAATTTTTCCTATTGATGTTGCCAATGAACAAGCTAAAGCTTTAACTTTAAGAGAAGGTTTGTTTAATCAAAGTGATTGTGATTGGAATAAACTTAGAGAAAAAGTAAAAAAAGATGGTATGAGAAATGGGTATTTAATGGCGATTGCTCCTACTTCTTCTATATCTATTTTGGTAGGAACCACTCAAACTATAGAACCTGTTTATAAGCGCAAGTGGTTTGAGCAGAATTTAAGCGGCATGATACCTGTTGTTGTTCCAAATTTAAGCCTTGAAACTTGGGAATATTATACTCCAGCTTATGAGCTTGATCAAAGAATTTTAGTAAAAGCAGCTGCTATACGTGGAAAGTGGATCGATCAAGGACAAAGTTTAAATATCTTTTTATCGCTAGATAAGGCAAGCGGAGGTTATCTTAATGAAATTTACCAACTTGCTTGGGAGCTTGGTGTTAAATCTACATATTATTTAAGAAGTGAAAGCCCTAATAGTGAAAAAGTCAATGTGGCCGATCGCAGCATAGAATGCGAGGGATGTCAGTAAAAATTTTATTGAAGTTTTTAATCTTTTAAAAACTTCAAATTTAAAATGATTGGAAAAATGATTCTATTTTTTTCTTCATTTCTTTTGCATCATTGATGCGATTGATTTCATCTCTAAAAGCTGAAGCTTCTTTGTGTCCTTTAGAATACTCATGCAAATGCTTACGAAATATACTTACAGCTTGATTTTGGTAATGCTTTAGCATTTCTTCAAAATGGGTTAATATAATTTCTTTTTTTAAATTTTCTTCAACTTTTTTATTATGTTTTATTTCATAAAAGATCCAAGGATTACCTATACTTGCTCTTCCTATCATCAATCCATCGCATTTTGTGATATTATAAACTTCAAGCGCGTTATTTGCATTAATATCCCCATTAGCAATAACAGGAATTTTTACATTTGCTTTAGCAAAGGCTATAGAGTCATAATCAGACTTTCCGCTATAAAGTTGTTTTCTTGTTCGTCCATGAATGCTTACAAAATCAACACCTAAATCTTCGCAAATTTTAGCCATTTTTTCAGGATATTTTTCATTAAATCCTAGTCTAAATTTGACGCTTGTCAATCTTTTTTTATTGGTTTGCTTGATCACTCCCACTAAAGTTTTAAAAAGTTCCAAATCGTTTAATAAGGCGCTACCGGCACATTGCTTAACTACTTTATTTACAGGACAGCCGCAGTTAAAATCTATACCATCTATAAAATCCATTTGATTAAGAAGTTCAACCGCTTTTTTAAGCACTTCTTTATCGCCTCCAGCAATTTGCACAATATAAGGTTTTTCAAATTCGGAACGTTCTAACATGTGCAAAGTTTTAGAGCTTTCATAAACTAAAGCATTAGAGCTTATCATCTCACTAATGGTTACATCAGCTCCAAATTTTTTAACCACATTTCTAAATGGCAAGTCTGAAAAACCTGCCATTGGAGCTAAAAATAAGGGTTTATTGGTAAAATCTATCATTGTATAAGATGATTTAAATCAAATTTGATGTTATTTTCTTTAAGGATTAAAAAGGCTTTAAAATCACTGAATTTTTTTTCATCTTTTCTAATTTGCTCTCTTAACTCATCTAAAAGTCCAAATTCGGCAAGTAAATATAAGTATGCTTTTAACGCTTCATTTTTTTCATTTTTTATTTTAGAAAAAATTCCTAGTATTGCATCTGGATTAAAAAATTTAATACTCATTTTCGCAATGCTTAAATATTCTTTTTCATTTAAGAGAGAATGAGTCAGTAAAACTTCAAATTCAGCGGTATTAAGTTCAAGATTTCCATCTTTAAAGCGTTTGATTAAATTTAAAATTTGATGAGAATTTTTAGAAATTTTAATACTTTTGATTTGTTCGTAATTGCCTTTTTTAAGAAGAGTATTAAAGGCTAATTCCTCAAACTCGTCTTTGATTTCAGTGATGTTTTTTATTTTAGAATAGGCATAATTTATATCATTTTGAATGCGATTTTGCTCATTTTTTAAAAATAAAATATTATTATTTGCAAGCTTGAATTTAGAAATATTGACATATTCTTGATTATTTAAAGCATCAATAAGATCTAGAATTTCATTGATCTTGGTTTCATTTGGAATTTTTTCATGGGTTTTTACAATTTTTGCTAGTTGTGCTACTTTTCTAAATTCTTGAGTGCTAAAGCTTGTATTTAACTCTTTTTCTAAAAGTAAATTTTGGATATAGCTTTCAAATTTGGCAGAGTCTTTGAAGAAATGCTTGAATTTAAAAGTGAGTAAAAAATGATAAAAGATCATGTGAAAAGTAGCAAAAAAAATCAAAGGAATTAAAGGTAAAATCAACCAAATCATAACCGGAAGCTCAAAATTATAAGTCCTAAAATTTAGAGTATAGCTACCAAGTTTTAAATACCAAGCAAATGTAAAAATTATAAGAGTGTAAATAAGGCTAGCACCCAAAAATAATTTAACTTTCATAAATTTTTCCTTTTTCTAAATTTTCGCGACAAGTGATACAATATTTTACATGAGGTTTTATTTTGAGTCTTTCAACAGCAATTTCGTCATCACAAGATTCACAAATTCCATAAGTATTGTTTTTGATTTTATCGAGAGATTCTTCAATTTCTTTTAATTCTTGTTTTAAATTAGCACTGATAGCAAGATCAATTTGAGAATTTGTTTCTATCACTGAAAAATCAACGCTATCGCTAGGAACGCTATTGTGTAAGGCTTCAATTTCTTTAGAATTGCTGTGCAAATCTTCTTTGATAGCTTTTTTTCTTTGCTCTAGATTATCTTTAAAAAAGTTTAAGTCATTTTTTTTCATGAAATTTCCTAATTCATTTATGGTAAGGGTGATTGGAGTTAATGCAAAAGGCGCGATAAATTTGTTCTAAAAGCAAAGTTTTAACAAAATAATGTGCCAAAGTCAATTTACTCAACGAAAGGCTAAAATCTAATTTTTCTGTAAATTCTTTTCTCAGTCCATAAGCTCCACCTATAAAAAAACTTAATTCAATTTTATCTTGTATCATTTTGGCAAATTCTAAACTTGTTAGCTCTTTGCCTCTTTCATCAAGGGCTATATTAAAGCCTTTTTTATGTGCATTAAATACTTCTTCATAACTTTTTTTTGCTAGTTCTGGATTATTAAGATTTTGTGCATTAGCTATTTTTTTATTAAAAAGATTGTATTCTTTAATTGTGGCAAATTTAGATATTAACTTAAAATATTTTTGATCTAAAATTTCAAATTCATCACTTTTTTGTATATAAAAAATATTAATTTGCAAATCAGTTTCCGCAAAAAAACTTAAGTACATCGCTAAGATATTTTTTCATTTCAGATCGTTCGACTATTGCATCTATAAGACCATGTTCTAATAAAAATTCAGCTCTTTGAAAGCCTTGTGGTAAATCAGCTCCTATGGTTTGTTTTATAACTCTTTCTCCTGCAAAGCCTACCAAAGCCCCTGGCTCGGCAATCACCAAATCTCCAAGCCAAGCAAAAGAAGCACTCACACCTCCCATGGTTGGATCTGTTAAGATGCTAATATAAGGAATTTTTTCTTTGCTTAAGAGTTTTAAAGCAGTACTTGTTTTACTCATTTGCATTAAAGAATAGGTGCTTTCTTGCATTCTAGCACCTCCACTTGCACTTACAATCACTAAAGGATTTTTATTACTGATGGCTCTTTGTATGGCTCGAACTATTTTTTCACCTTCTACTGATCCTAAAGAGCCCCCCATGAAAGAAAAATCAAATACAACTAGCTGAGTTTTAATCCCGTCAATTGTACATTCTCCGCTTACGACCGCAGATTTTTTGCCTGTTTTATTTTGATTTTCACTCAATCTTTTTTTATAGGATTTGCTATCAACAAATTTTAGAGGATCAATAGCTTCCAAATTTGCATCAAATTCTACAAAACTATTTTCATCGCTTAAAAGATTGATTCTTTCTATAGGAGAAATTCTCATATGATGAGAACATTTAGGGCATACATTAAAACAAGATTCTATTTCTTTATAATACATTAAAGCATGACAGCTTGGGCATTTTACCCAGTGATTTGGTGCTTCTTTTACGCTAGGTTGTTGTCTTCTAATTTTTGAAAAAATATCTGCAAAATTCATATAAACTACCTAATTAGATTTAAAAAATTTAAGAATTATATCAAAATTTTCTTATCTTTTCTTGCAATTAGTAAAATTTTTATGAAATGAAATTTATTTGTAGTAAGTATTTGATTTTTTAGATGCATTAATGCATCTAAAAAATATTAAAAACGTGTTCCTAGATTGAATTCAAAAGTACTCGTATCATCGCCTTTTTTCTTATTTAGCGGTTTAGCAAAGATGAGTTGTAAAGGTCCTATAGGAGTGATCCATTCTAAACCAACGCCCGTACTCATTCTTTTAATTTCATCTAAATTTTTACGTCCTATCATACCATAATCAAAAAACATACTTCCACGAAGTTTGATTCTATCTATCAATGGAAAACTAAGCTCTACGGAATTGGCAAAAGCTATCGTTCCGCCCACTTCATCACCCCATTCATTTTTAGGGCTTACAGTTCTACTTTCAAAACCACGAATTGAGCGAATACCTCCCAAATAAATTCTTTGATTGATTGGTAAGTAACCTCTATTCCAAACTTTATAAAAACTTGCTTTATAGCGATAAATGAGATCATAGCCTATATAATCTTGCAAACCTTGATAAAAATTAAACCTAGTGCTTGAGGATAGAAATTTTTGATCTCCACCGATTCCAGCATACTCAAGACTTGTCGAAGTGATGATTCCAGATCTTGGTAAATAATAATCATCTGTATTATTAAATGAAAGGGCTGGAGATATAGAACTTTTGATACTTTTTCCAAGATCATAGCCTGTTCTTAAAAGGGTTGGACTAAGATGATAAATATCACTTTGTTCTAAATTATAAGTTAAACTTGCATTAAAATATCTTGCAAATTGACGACCTACAGTAATATCAAATCCATAATTTTTTTCTGAATAATTATCCCACTCATAATCATTAGAATAAAGAGTTCCTCCTAGGCTATATTGACTATCAAGAACTCGTGGGTTAATTAAGCTGATTCTTCCTGATAAAGTATCGTCGCTTTTGTCCACACTCACCGAGCTTTTAATTCCTGATCCAAAAATATTTGTATCAGAAAGAGAAGCATTTAAAAGTAGTCCATCACTTGATCCATATCCTATACCTCCAGAAATTGCACCGGTTGAAGCTTCTTTGACATCGACAATAAGATCAATATGTGTATCATCAACCTTTTTTTCTTTAATATTAACATCATCAAAATAAGAAGTTCTTCTTAGAGCGTTTTTGGATTCGGTTAAATCCGTTCTATTATATAAATTGCCTTCTGTAATATATAATTCCCTACGTATAACACGATCGACTGTACGAGAATTATTTGCAATAATTACATTTCTAATATAAACTTTTTCATGAGGAATGACTTTAAAATTAATTGTAACCTCATGGGTTTCATCATTTTTTTGGATATCTGGATAAACTTCAACAAAAGCATAACCTAAATCAGCACTTTGCGTTTCTAAAGTTTTTACATCTTTTCTAACATCTTCGATATTGATAATTTTACCGACGCTAGAGCGTAGATTTTTAACTGTTTTTAAATTTTGCTTTTCTTCAAATAAAGGATTTTCTATAGAGATATTTTTAATTTTATAAGGTTTGCCTTCTTTGATAAAATAGGTTAAATCAGCTTGATATAAATCCGTATAAGTTTTTAGATAAGGAGCTGAAACTTGTACATCTAAATACCCTTTTTTCATATACTCATCGCTAATTCTTGCGCTATCATTATTTAATTCAAATATTTTAAGCTTTCCGTCATTTCTTCCCCACATCCAGCCCATAAATTCTTTTTCTTTATTGATAACAGCAGGTTCTATATCGGAGTAAGATAGCTTTTTAGCTCCACTTAAATAAACATTATCGATGATAATATTTTCTCCACGATTTACTATAAATTCAAGCTCTAGGCCGTCTGTATTGTTTAGAGTTTTTGTTTTGTATTCTACAACAGTGTCAAAATAACTTCTTGCTTCATAGTAGTTTTTAATGCGATCACATGCTTCTTTGGCACTTGATTCGTCAAATAAATTTCCTCTTTTAATTCTGAGCATACTTTCAATTTGCTTACGATCATTGGAAGCAATTCCTGTAACTGTGATTTTAGCAATACTCGGTTTTTCTGTAACAATAATGTTTAAAATCCCATTATTTTCTTCTACGGCAATATTATCAAAATAATTTTGCTTATAAAGATTAAGTATGGCTTTATTAACCTTAGAAAGATCTAGCTTTTCTCCAATTTTTAAACCGGTAAGATTAAGTGCACTTGTATTTGAAAGATGATTTAAACCGCTAAATTTAATTTCTTTTATAACAGTAGCACTACTCAAAGTAGCTAATAAACAAACACTGATAATTTTTTTCATTGATTTTTTTACCTAAAAATAAGCTTTATATTACAAAAGTTATGATTATATCAGAAAAATTTTAACAAAAACAAAATGTTTTAAAGCTGTTTTTATTTAAGTTAAGCTTCTTTATGATTTTTAATTTCTCTATTTTAAGTGTTTACTATATTTTTATAAAATTTTTAAAAACTAAAAATATTGATTTTTATCTTAGGAAGAAAAGATGGCAAGAAGAAAGAAAAAGACTTTTTATCTGTATTTTTTAATCCTTGTTGTTTTGGCAGCTTTTTTTATTGTAAAAAAAGAAGATATAGTGAGAAAAAGCTTACCTCAAATTCTTATGCCCGATATTGTCTATACAAATCTTGAAAAACCTATTTCTGTGCATATTAAAGATGAGAATCATTCTATTAAAAATGTAAAAATTATCTTAAAAAAAGATGATCAAGATTCTGGAATGTTAATTGCAGATGAAAAAATACAAAAATTAAATGATATTACTTTGCAAGTTGCTTTGCCAAAAAGTAGCGAAAAATCAAAATCTTTTATCATGGAAATTATTGCTGAAAATGATTGTTTTTGGAATATTTTTGATCAAGATAAAGCAAAAAAACAAATCGCGATTATAGTCGATAATGCCTCTCCTAAAATAAATATTTTAAGCAATTCTTATCAAATCGAGCAAGGCGGGGCAGCTAGCGTTGTATTTTCTGCAAAAGATGCTAACTTAGATCAAGTTTATATCGAGACAAATAGAGGAAAGATCTTTAAAGCAACTCCTTATGTTAAAGATGGTTATTATGCAGCCCTTATTGCTTGGGATGCAAGAGACGATGAGTTTAGAGCTTATGTGATTGCAACAGATAAGGCCGGAAATACTTCTAAAGAGCGCATAAGGTATTATTTTTTAAATAGAAAGTATAAAGTTTCTAATATTAACCTTACGGATAGTTTCTTAGATGGTAAAATTGAAAATTTAGCTCAAGAATACGCTCCAAAAGACAATAATTTTACGCGTTTTGACAAATTTAAATTCGTCAATGAAACTTTAAGAAATGATAATGAAAAACTCATACATGAAATCACTTCAAATGTTTTAGAAGATAAAATTGATAATTTTTCCCTTAATTTATTTTTGCCACTGAAACATGCGTTAAAAGTTGGGGATTTTGCTGATCATAGATATTACTCTTATAATGGTCAATTTGTTAGCGATTCTTACCATATGGGTATAGATTTGGCTAGTGTTAGAGAAGCTCCAATCTTTAGCAATAATTCTGGAAAAGTTGTATTTGCACAAAAGAATGGAATTTACGGGCTTAATTTGATTGTTTATCATGGCTTTGGTGTTTATAGTCTTTATGGACATTGCTCATCTAAAGATATTGATGTCGGCGAAAAAATAGCCAGCCAAAGTGTGATCGCAAGAACAGGAAAAAGTGGTTTAGCTCTTGGAGATCATTTGCATTTTGGGGTTTTAGTTCAAGGAATAGAAACACGTCCGGAGCAATGGCAAGATAGAAAATGGATCGAGGAAAACATTTATAAAGTTTTAAATAATGGAAAAAAAATAATTTTAGGACAAAAACAATGAAACAATTAACCTTAGCAAGATCAGTAAAAGGTGTAGGAATAGGACTACACAAAGGCGAACCTATCGAAATTACTCTTGAGCCTTTGGAGGCTGATAGCGGCATAGTTTTTTTTAGGAGTGATTTAAATGCAAGTTACAAAGCGATTCCTGAAAATGTAATCAATACTCAAATGGCCACTGTTTTAGGAGATGATCGCGGTTTTATTTCAACGATAGAGCATTTAATGAGTGCTATAAATGCTTATGGAATTGATAATGTGCGTATTGTTTTAAATGCAAACGAAGCTCCTGTTATGGATGGATCAAGTATTAGTTTTTGTATGATGCTTGATGAAGCGGGAGTTGTAGAACTAGATGCACCTAAAAAAATTATGGTTATTAAAAAACCAATAGAAGTAAGAGATGGGAATAAATTTGTAAGATTAATACCGACTAAAGAGCCTCGCATTAATTATACCATCAAATTTGATAATGCGGTTATAGGTGAGCAAACTTATAATTTTGAATTCAGCAAAAAAAATTATATAGAAAATATCGCAAGAGCTAGAACTTTTGGTTTTTTAAAAGATGTTCAAATGCTTAGAGATAAAAATTTAGCCCTTGGCGGCAGTTTGGAAAATACTATAGTTGTCGATGAGAGTAGAATTTTAAATCCTGAAGGTTTGCGTTTTAAGGATGAATTTGTAAGACATAAAATTTTAGATGCTATCGGGGATTTAACCTTGCTTGGATATAGAGTTTTTGGCGATTATATATCTTTTGCTGGAAGCCATCATTTAAATCACTTGCTCACTAAAGAGGTGTTAAAAGATAAAGAAGCTTATGAAATTGTCAGTCTTGAAAAAGCAAATGAAAAAGCTTATGAAAAGGTTTTTGCATAAAAACTTCTCTCTTACTTAATGCCTTATCTAAGCCTTTAATGCTTGGTGTTTATGAAAATGATCTTCTTGTAAAAAGCATAACAAGCGATGAAAAAGCGAGTGAATTTATACCTAAAATTTTACAAGAATTACTTCAAGATTTCACCTTTGATGAGCTTATTTATGCTAACGGTCCAGGCTCTTTTATGGGGATTAAAATTTCTTATGTGAGTTTGAGTACCCTAAGTATAGTTAAAAATATCCCTTTGTTTGCAATTAGCGCATTTGAGTTGAATAATAATCAGCCCATCAGTGCTCATAGAGAAATGTGTTTTGTCAAAAAAGGGGATGAAATTGTTTTAGAAAAGGCTGTTTCAGGAGAGTTTATCCTACCTTCAAATTTAAGCAAGCTTAATAAAAAAGATGATAATCTACCTTTTTATTTTTTACCTGCAATTTAAATAATTTTACTAGGAATCAATATTGAAAATTTTAGTACCTGCAACGAGTGCAAATTTAGGACCAGGATTTGATTGTCTTGGTTTAAGCATAGGGCTTTTTAATAGCACTATCATTGAAAAATCCAATTTTTTTAGCATCAGCATTTATGGAGAAGGCAGTGAAAATTTAAGCCTTAAAAAAAATAATATTTTTGTGAGTATTTTTAATGAAGTTTATGAAAGATTGAGTGGAAAAAAAGAAAAATTTCGCTTTATTTTTGAAAATAAAATTCCCTTATCTAGAGGTCTTGGAAGCTCTTCTGCTGTCATTGTTGGAGCTATTGGAGCGGCTTTTGAAATGGCTGGATTTAGGGTTGAAAAACAAAAAATCTTAAATGAGGCATTAAAATATGAAAATCATCCTGATAACATAGCTCCGGCGGTTTTGGGAGGATTTGTAACTTCTGTGGTTGAAAATGAAAATGTTTTTAGTATAAAAAAATCCATAGATGAAAATTTAAGTGCTGTTGTAGTTATTCCAAATGTATTTATAAGCACAGAGCAAAGTCGTACGGCTTTACCATCAAGTTTTAATCTTAAAGAGTGCGTATTTAACTTAGCTCATTCTTCTTTTCTTACAGCTTGTTTTTTGGAAAAAAAATACGATTTATTAACTATAGCTAGTAAAGATTTAATTCATCAAAATCATAGAATGAAAAATTTACCCGAACTTTTTGAGGTGCAAAAATTTGCTTTAGAAAACAAAGCTTTAATGAGTACTCTTTCAGGATCAGGTTCTAGTTTTTTTAATCTTGCTTATAAAGAGGATGCAAATTATTTAAAACAGCAACTTGAGAAAAAATTTAGAAATTTTAAAATTTTGGTTTTAGAATTTGATAATAAAGGTTTTGAAATTTGCTAAAAAATGAAAAAAAAAGATATAATTCTAAAAATGCAGACAAACATAAACCGGTTAGAATGTGCGTGGTTTGCAAAAATCGTTTTTTTCAAAAAGAATTGCATAGATTAAAGGTTTTTAAGGCGGAGTTATACCAAAATTTAGCTTTTGGTCGTAGTATTTATTTGTGCAATCATTGTCTTTTAATGGAGGATGAAAAATTTCAGGCCACATTCTCAAAAATATGTAAAAAATTAAATATAAAAATCACTCAGCAGAATATAAAGGAGATCGTTTTAAATGGCAAAAATTAGAATTCATGAAATCGCAAAAGAATTAGGATACGATAGCAAAGAAATCATCGAAAAGGCCAACGAATTAGGACTCAATATCAAAACCGCATCAAATGCCGTAGAACCTGATGTTGCTGCGGGAATTTATGAATACATACAAACTAAAGTTATCCCCGAAGCTTTTAAGAAAAATATCAAGCAAACTCCGGCAAAAAAAACAAAAACCAAAGCAAAAGAAGACAAGGTTCAAACTGCAAAAACTACTACTGTAGCAAAACAAGAAAAGGTAGAAAAAGTAGAAACGATTAAGCCAAAAGAAGAAGTCAAAGAAGAGCCTAAAGAAAAAGTTCAAGAGAGTTTAGCGAGTGCTACTTTGGCAAAAAGAAGAGGGCTTGTGATTGTTAAAAAGAAAAAAACCGAAGAAGAACTTGCAAAAAAAGAAGAACCAAAAAGTGCTGCTGAAACTCCTTCAAATCAAGAAAGAATTAATTTAAAAACGATGTTTTCAAATACTGATCTCGATGATTCTGCAAAAAAGAAGAAAAAAGATAAAAAACCTAATATCGCAGTCAAAAAAGAAAATACTCAAAAAATGGATCTTTTAGGAAATCAAGATTTTGCCGAAATTTCTTTAGATGATGAGGATGAGGTTGTTTTGCCTGATTTTAGCGTTAAGGAAGAAGAAAAGCCGAACAATATGGTTAAAAAACAGCCTAATTTTTTACGCCAAGCTGTGGGTAATTCTGTTAATTTTGCTGAAGGTGGAATTCAAAGAAGAAGTCGTAAAAAACCGCCTAAAAAAGTGGAAAAAAAAGAAAATGAAGCCATTACAAGCGTTGAAATTCCTAAAGAAATTAGAGTGTATGAATTTGCCGATAAAATAGGCAAAAGCACAAGCGAAGTGATCTCAAAGCTTTTTATGCTTGGTATGATGACAACTAAAAATGATTTTTTAGATGAAGATGCTATTGAGATTTTGGGCTCTGAATTTGGCATAGAAATTACTATTACTAATGAAGCGGATGAATTTGATTATGTAAAAGATTATGAAACTCAAGATGATGAAAAAGATTTAATCACTAGAGCACCTGTTATTACGATAATGGGACACGTTGATCATGGTAAAACTTCATTGCTAGATTTTATCAGAAAATCTCGTGTTGCAAGTGGTGAAGCAGGGGGAATTACCCAGCATGTGGGTGCTTATATGGTGGAAAAAAATGATCGAAAGATCACCTTTATCGATACTCCAGGTCATGAGGCTTTTACGGCTATGCGTGCAAGGGGTGCAAGTATCACTGATATTGTTATTATCGTTGTAGCTGCTGATGATGGGGTTAAACCTCAAACAAAAGAAGCGATTAATCATGCAAAAGCTGCTAATGTGCCTATCATCATAGCGATCAATAAGATGGATAAAGAGGGCGCAAATCCTGATATGGTAAAAACACAACTTGCTGAACTTGAGATCATGCCAGTAGAGTGGGGTGGAAGTTATGAATTTGTAGGTGTATCTGCTAAAACGGGGATGGGGATAGAAGATTTACTTGAAATCGTGCTTTTACAGGCTGATATTTTAGAGTTAAAAGCAAATCCTAAAAATTACGCAAAGGCAAGTATTATAGAATCTTCCATACAAAAAGGTCGTGGTGCAGTTGCTACTGTGATCGTGCAAAATGGAACTTTAAAAGTAGGTGATACGGTTGTAGCGGGTGTTTCTTATGGAAAAATAAAAGCTATGAGTGATGATCAAGGTAAAGCACTTAAAGAGATCAAGCCAGGTGAATGTGGAGTGATAGTTGGTTTAAGTGAAGTGGCACAATCGGGTGAAATTTTAATTGCTGTTAAAACCGATAAAGAAGCAAGAGGGTATGCAGCTAAACGTTATGAATACAATCGTCAAAAAGAGCTTAGCAAATCCACAAAAGTCAGCATTGATGAATTTGGAGCTAAAATCAAAGAAGGCAATATCAAAGCTTTACCAGTTATATTAAAAGCAGATGTTCAAGGAACGCTAGAAGCTTTAAAAGCGAGTTTGGAAAAATTAAGAAACGATGAAATTAAAGTCGATATCATCCATAGCGGGGTAGGTGGAATCACACAAAGCGATATTGAACTTGCTAGTGCGAGTGAAAATTCTATCGTGCTTGGTTTTAATATACGTCCAACAGGGGAAATCAAAGAACGTGCTAAAGATAAAGGTGTTGAAATAAAAACCTACAATGTTATTTATAATCTTTTAGACGATGTTAAAGCCTTGCTTGGTGGTATGATGAGCCCTATAATTTCTGAAGAGCAATTGGGTCAAGCTGAAATCAGACAAGTGATTAATGTGCCAAAATTGGGTCAAATTGCGGGCTGTATGGTTACAGAAGGCGTGATCAATAGAGGGGCTAAAATTCGTCTCATACGAGAAGGCGTTGTGGTTTTTGAAGGAAGCGTGAGTTCTTTAAAACGTTTTAAAGATGATGTTAAAGAGGTTGCAAAAGGCTATGAGTGTGGCGTTGGCATACAAGGATGTGATGATATGAGAGTGGGTGATTATATAGAAAGTTATAAAGAAGTTGAAGAAAAAGTAAGTCTATGAATCCAGCCGAGATTAAAAAATTACGCACAGAAAGCATTTTAAAAGAGCTTATCCCTGAAGCTTTGGCAAATTTAGATGATGAGAATTTAAAAAATCTTTGTGTTGTGGATGTAGAATGCAAAAAAGGCAGATATGATGCTTTTGTGTATCTTGATAAAATGTTTTTCAATGCCCATGAGCAAGAAAAAATTCTTAACGCTTTAAAAAAGGCATCAAGGGCTTTGCAAAACTATTGTATGAGTGAGCAAGGTTGGTATCGCTGTCCGAATTTTCATTTTAAATTTGATGATAGACTCGAGTATCAAAATCACATGGATGCGCTTTTTGAAAAGATAAAAAAGGAAAAAAATGAATCTTGAGGCTTTATGCAAAGAAGCAAATTTAGAACTTTATGATAGTGAATTAGTCAGTGAAAATGGAAAAAAAATTTACCGAATTTATGTGATGAATCCTTTAAATGAAAAAGGTGAAAGAGTGGGGATAAATTTGGATGATTGTGCTAGGCTTAGTGAGATTTTATCACCTATTTTTGATGTGGAACCACCTGTAAGTGGAGAGTATTTTTTAGAGGTTTCAAGCTGTGGGCTTGAAAGAAAGCTTAGTAAAATAGAGCATTTTGAAAAAAGCATCCATGAGCTTGTAAAAATCACAACCAATGAAAAAGAAAAGATCGAGGCAAAAATTCTTAGCGTTGAAAATGAAAATATAAATTTACAAACCTTAGATAATGAAAAAATCACTCTTAAATTTAATGATATAAAAAAAGCTAGAACTTTCGTACAGTGGTAAATAAATTATTTATTAAATATTAATAAATAATTTATTATAATGTTTATTAATTTTTAAAATAGCTAAAGAGGAAATTGAATGTGGAATTTAGATAAAAAAGAATCTCAAGAATTGGCGGATAATTTTTTACAATTTCAAGAAGTATGGACTTTGGATAGAGTCCAAGAAATGACTTTAAAAGAATATACCAGTGTATTAAAAGAGAATCCAAATAGAGATGATTTTACTTTTTGGATAGAAAATAAACTTGGCAATATAGGAAGCATTTGGGGTGGCTCAAGTTTTAAATTTGGTATATATAGAAGAAACGATGAGGGTGAAAAAAAATCTTCTAAAGGTAGATTGTATAATCAAAATTATGCTTGGTTATCTAAATATGGAAATAACCAAGATGAAGCTTTTGAAAATGTAAAAAAAATAATTGTAAAAATAATACAAGCAAGTAAAAATAATGATTTAGAGGCGATAGAAAAGATAAATTTTGGGGATGCTGTAAAATGGAAAATAGCTTTTCATTATCAAGATATAAAAAATATTAAAATAGTTAATATTTTTTCAAAAGATGTTTTAAACGTAATATCCAAAAATAAATTTAAACAGAAATTGAAAACATGTGAAATTTATAGAAAATTAATAGAAGATGAAAATTTATCATTAATAGATATGATAAATAAAATAGCCAATCCTTTATGGTTTGAATATGGTGAAAATAGTGAAAATTATATTAGAGAAATAAAAGAACTATTTTTTAATTTTTTAAAAAGTGAATTGCACGATGAAGTTATAAAAGAATATATTGATGCAATAGATAATATATCTAAGAAATTTTTAGATAAGAGTTTGTATAGTTGTAGTGATAACAATGAATTTTATAGAAATAAACACAAATTAGACAAAGATAAAAATTTTTTATCAGAAAATCTTAAAAATGGTAATATGTATTTTAATGCATTGAAATATTATGAGAAATTTTTTAAAGTTCATTTTGGAAAAGATATACAAGATGAAAATATATCTTTAAATCAAATTCTTTATGGGCCTCCAGGGACAGGAAAGACTTATCATACTATAGATAAAGCTTTAGAAATTTTGGGTGAAAATTTAGAAAATAGAATAGACAAAAAAGCAAAATTTGATGAGTATGTAAAAAATGGACAAATAGTTTTTACTACCTTTCATCAAAGTTACGGATATGAAGAATTTGTAGAGGGTATAAAACCTGTTATAAACGAAGATAATGGAAATTCTAAAGAGTTGGAATATGAAATAAGAGATGGAATTTTTAAAGAACTTTGCAAAAAGGCTTTAGAAAATGAAGATAATATAAAAGACTTTAATGTTTATATAAATAAATTAAAAGAAAAAGCAAAAGAAGAAGATGATAATCCGGAAAAATATTTTAAATTGCCAAATACAAAATATTCTATTCAGTATAGAGGTGGAAAAACATTTAGAATTAAATTTGATGATATGAGTAAAAATCATAAAGATTATCCAGTAAATATAGAAAATATAATGAAATTATATAAAACTTCCAGTGTAAATGAAATATATAATTCAGCATATGTTAAAGCTATATTAAATTATTTAAAATCGCAAGGTTTGAAAGATTATCAAGACAAACCAAAAGAAACAAATTTGCCTTACATTATCATTATTGATGAAATCAATCGCGGTAATGTAAGTAAGATTTTTGGCGAGCTTATAACTTTGATAGAACCAAGCAAAAGAATAGGCAAGGAAGAAGAGTTAAGGGTAACTTTGCCTTATAGTGGTGAAAAATTTGGGGTGCCTGAAAATGTCTATATTGTAGGCACTATGAATACAGCTGATAGAAGTATAACTTCGCTTGATACAGCCTTAAGAAGGCGTTTTGAATTTGTAGAGATGATGCCTGATCCTAAAGAATTAGAAAATTTAGAATATAAAGATGTAGATTTATCAAAACTATTAACAGCTATCAATACTCGTATAGAATGCTTGCTAGATAGGGAAAAAACTATAGGACATGCGTTTTTCATAGGTGTTAAAAATTTAGAAAATTTAAAGAGCGTTTTTCAAAATAAAATTATCCCTCTTTTGCAAGAGTATTTTTACGATGATTATGCTTTAATAAATGCTGTTTTAAACGATAATCGTATGGTTGAAAAAGCAGAAAATAAAGAAAATGATTATTTAAATAGCATTAAGAAGCTAGAAACATACAATGAGAAAACTATTTATAATATTAACCCTTTTGATAATGAAATTTGGGATAAAATAGAAACGTATCAAAAAATTTATATCGATAACAAAACCGAAGAAAATAATAAAAACAATGACTAATGTTTTTCAAGTTATTGAATATCAGGCTTTTGGCGAGAATGACTTAAAAAAAGATTTTGGAAATAGGGCAAATAAATTTTATAAAGAATTAGAAGAATTTGCTAAAAATAATGAAATTTTTTTAGGTTTTAAAAATAAAAATACGCTAAAAGCTAAAAATTATGTGGGTATGATACAAACAAAAAGCGGGATTTTGGAGATTTTACCCAAATGTACCGATTTAGAAAATTATCAAGGAGAGAAAGATGAGAATTTTAAAAAAATAAATTTTCATCAAATAAAACAAATTTATAAACTAGATATACAAAAGAACGAGCCTAAAAACGAGATCAAAATAGAAAAATTTGTAAATTTTAACTATGAAAAAAATTACAATTTTCCTTCTAAGCAACTTTTGTTAAATTTACTTACAACCTTAAAAAATTCTCCTTTTAAAAAAAGTCATATTTCATCTTTGAAAACTTCTAAAATGCCTTTATTTGAAATTTTTATTTCTATGTTTTTGGAAGAATTGGATTTGATTTTTAAAAAAGGATTAAAAAAAGATTATGTGAGCATACAAGATAACAGGGCTTTTTTAAAGGGAAAATTGCTTTTTAGTGAAAATTTAAAACACAATCTTATCCATAAAGAAAGATTTTTTACAGAAAGCGATGAGTTTATCTTGGATATTCCGCCAAATCGTTTGATAAAATCTACACTTGAGTTTTTAAAATCCAAAACAACTATGCATAAATTTAAAGTCACAAAAGCCTTGCAAATGCTTGATGATGTGCAATTATCTAAAAACTACAAAAAAGATTTTGAGTATAAAATTTCAAGACATTTTGATTATTATGAAACTTTGCTTTCTTGGTGTAGGATTTTTTTACAAAAAGAAACTTTTACCCCTTATAAAGGAAGCAACGAAGCTTTTGCTTTGCTTTTTCCTATGGAAAAACTTTTTGAAGATTATGTAACTCATATGTTTAAAATAGCCAATGATCAAATTAAGATTAAAACTCAAGATAAAACTAAATTTCTAATGAATAAAAATAACAGCGAAGATTGTTTTTTGCTTAAACCAGATCTTTATATCCAAGATCATATAATCGCAGATACTAAATGGAAAATTCTAAGTGATAGTGATGATAAAAAACAATACTCTATCGCACAAAGCGATCTTTATCAAATGTTTGCCTATGCTGCTAAATTTAAGGTAAAAGAGGTTTGGCTTATTTATCCTTTGTGCGGGAGGACTTTAGAATTAAAAGAGAAAAGCAAAAAAGATGAGTATTTTTTTAAAGCAAGTGATTTTTTAAATTTCTTAGAAGGTCGCATAAAATTAAAAATTTTGTTCGCACCCTTACCTTTTGCAAACGATTTTCACGCCTAAATTGATTAAAAAACCAAAACAAGCAACGATAATAATACAAGCTCCGCTAGAAAGATCGAAATAATAACTAAGCAAAAGCCCGCCTAAGCAAAAAATCATACTCAAAAAACTTGCTAGAATCATTATAAAACCAAGTTTTTTGCTAAAATTTTCAGCGATAAAACTAGGAATACTTAGCAGCGCTATAATAAGAATAAGTCCAACAAGGCGGATTGAAATACAAATACAAAATGCCATCAGTGCGATTAAAAGATAATGAAAAAAATTTGTATTAATTCCACGCACTTTTGCAAATTCAGCATCAAAGCTTATCGCTTCAAATTGTCTATAAAATAAAAGCATTAAAAAAATCACAACCCCATCAATTAAACCCATTAAATATAAATCCTCATTTTCAACCGCTAAAATGTTTCCAAAAAGATAAGCCATAAGATCGGTATTATAGCTAGGACTTAAATCTATAAGTATGATCCCAATTGCCATGCCAAATGCCCAAATCACAGCAATGATACTATCGCTTCTGTGCTCGTAATGTTTGACTAAAAAGGCAACGATAAAGGCTAAGATAAGGGTAAAAATGCTTGTACTAAGCAAAATAGGCAAGGAAAAATAAAAAGCGATCCCTATACCTCCAAAAGCCCCATGTGTAATCCCTCCGGCCATGGAAAAAAGCCGATTGATCATGATTAAAGTTCCTATAATTCCGCAAGCAATACTGACTAAAATTGCCGCAAAAAGAGCGTTTTGAAATACAGTGAAATGAAAAATTTCAAACATTATTTTTCCTTAGAAAAGTGCAGTGGTGTTTTTAAATTTTTATCCTTGCAATTATGATCGCACAAGCATGAATTTAAACTCATTTCTACATCGCAAAAATGGGAATGATTTTCGTATAAATGTTTTAAAAAATCGCTTTTCTTTTTTTCTTTTTGATTAGAATGTAAAAATAATTCTTTATTTAAATGTGCGATTTTATCGCTATAAACAAGAACTAAATTGATATCATGGCAAACAAGCAAAATGCCTATGCCTTTTTCATGTAAAGATTTTAAAAGCTCAAAAATTTGTATTGCTGATTTGCTATCAACGCTTGCGGTTGGTTCATCTAAAATAAGCATTTTGCATTCATCCACCAAAGCCCTTGCTATAAATACGCGTTGTCTTTGCCCTCCGCTTAATTCGTTGATTTTTTTATTCCAAAAATCTTGCATTTGGACTTTTTCTAAAGCTTTTAAGGCTTTGTTTTTATCTTCTTGTTTGTAAAAACCAAATCTTTTTTTATTGATAAGTCCCATAAGCACGACTTCAAGGACTCTAGGATTAAAATTTGGATTGGCTAAAGTATGTTGTGGAACATAGCCGATTTCACTTTTTTTAATTTGTTTAAATGTGATTGTATTGTGAGAATTTAAAAGTCCTAAAATTAGCTTTATGAGTGTGGATTTTCCAGCACCATTTGGACCTATTATGGATAAAAAATCTTGATTATCGTATATTAGATCGATGTTTTTTAAAACGCATTCTTTATTATAGGAATAATTAAGATTTTTAATAGAAAAAAATTCCATAAATTACCTATTTTAAAGCTTTAGATAGAGCATCGCTGACTTTTAAAAGTTCTTTTTCCCAATCTTTTGAAAGATGATTGATGATGTAAATTTGGGCATCACATTGATGGGCCAAGGTTTTTGCTGCATTTTCAGGAAAGCCATTTTGAACAAAAATAGTTTTAATGTGCTTATCTTTAATAAAAGTTATCAGCTGTTTTAATTCTTTTATTTTTGGTTCTTTTCCTAAATTTTCTACAGGAATTTGAATCAAATGATAGCGTTTGGCAAAATAAGCCCAAGAAGGGTGATAAACAATAAATTCTTTTTGTTTTATATTTTCAAGTTTTGAAGAAATTTGCAAATTAAGATTGTCTAATTCTGCTAAAAATTTGTTTAAATTTTCTTTGTAAAGATTTTTATTTTCAGGATATTTTTGGATCAAGGCATCATAAATATTTAAAGCCATGGTTTGCACTAAGACAGGATCTAGCCAAGTGTGAGGATCTTTTTGGTGGTGTGAATCTTGAAAATCAAGTAATTTGATATTTTTTTGCATATTGACTATTTCTAAGTTAGGAAAATTGTGATGAAATTTATCAATAAAAATTTTTTCAAATTCTAAACCTATAGTGAAATAAATTTCGCTTTGTTCGAGTTTTTTCATAACGCTTGGCTTAAATTCAAAATGATGCTCATTGGTATTAGGCGGTAAAATAATATTTATTTTTACAGTATCTCCGGCTATTTTCTCAACAAAAAAGGCTTGAGGTGGTATGCTCACACTTACAGTAGGGATATCTTTGTGATTTTTTATATCTTTAGCCCAAGTCAAATTTAAAAAGCTTAATAAAATTGCAAATAAGAAAAATATTTTTTTTACCATTGTTTAAACCCTGTTTTAAATATTTTAGAGATAGTATTTAATTAATATAAAATAAATTCTTATTTCGTTATAATACCATCTTTTGGTAAAAATTATTAAAATTGAAAAAGGGAATATTTATGGGAAATTTGAAATTTAAGGTTTCTTTTGTTGCAGGTTTAATAACTATAATTTGCTTAAGTATTTTAGGTTTTATAACTTATTTTTTCCTAAAGAACTTGATTTATGATGAAGTTATTGAAACAGAAACTAGTTATATAAAGGTTGCTAAAAACTCTCTTATATCATTTCAAGAAAAGAATTTGGAAGCTCTTGAAAATTATAGTAAAAGAATTTCAGGTTTTTCTTATGATGAATTGAGTAGTGAGCAAGCACTTAAAGAAAATGTGGGCGAGGAGCTTAAAGTTTTAAGGGATGCTGGAGGATTTTTGGCAGCCTATATTGCTCAACCTAATGGAGAATTAATTGTTTCTGATTCTGATTCTGATTCTAAAGGGTTAGATTTTGGTATTTATGGAAAGGCAGATAATTATGATGCAAGAACAAGAGAATATTATCAAGAAGCTTTAAAAACAAATGATGTTTATATAACTCCTTCTTATGTCGATATCACTTCTAAACTTCCTTGTTTTACCTACTCTAAAGCCCTATACAAAGATGGTAAATTTATTGGAGTTTTGGCAATTGATGTTTTAACTAAAGATTTACAACAAGAGTATGAGGCAAATCCTGGAAGAACTTTTGCATTTGATAAAAACAATAAAATTTTTGCAGCGACAGATAAAGAGCAACTTAAAGAAGGTTATAATATTGATCAAATTGCTGCTATATCTAAAACAAAAGCGGATTTTGAACCTTTTGAATATACAAGAAAAAGGGACAATAGCGAAAGATTTGCTATATGTGCAAAATACGAAAATTCAACCATATGTATTGGCGAACCACTTGATATTGTAACCGAGCCAATTCTTAAAATGACTTATGTGCAAATTGTTTCTTCTTTGATTATGGTGGCAATTATTTCTTTATTATTATATATTTTTATCGCCAAACTCCTCTCCCCACTCACCACCATCCAAAGTGGTCTTAATGCCTTCTTTGATTTTATCAATCATAAAACAAAGAATGTCTCTACTATTAATATAAAAACCAATGATGAGTTTGGTCAAATCTCAAAAGCCATCAATGAAAACATCCTTATGACTAAACAAGGTTTAGAACAAGATAACCAAGCTGTAAAAGAATCTGTTTCTACTGTTCAAGTAGTAGAAAAAGGAGA
>NZ_NXLY01000008.1 GCF_005406225.1 Campylobacter taeniopygiae
TTTTTGTGCGAGCAAGGTATTTACAAAAAGTTCTTTTATACCAAGTCTTTCGATCTCATCTGCTTTTTTATTTTCTCTTTTATCTACTAAAGCATCAAGTCCATGTGCTAAGTATTCTTTTTGCCAAGCAAAGAGTTTGTTTTGTGTGAGTTTAAACTCATAAATTTTCTTAGCATTGATATAGCTTATAAAATCATTAGCACTTATCTTGCCTTTAGCATGAAGCCACTCTTTAACCACAGCAGCTTTTTGCAAAGCTAAATTTTGCTTTTTAGAACTTGCTTTTGCAAATTCGCTTAAGCTATCTTTGTTTATTTGTATTTGATTTTCACTAAGTTTAATCTCGTTAGTATTTTGTACTTGTAAAGCATTAGAATTTTTAAGCAAAGCATCATCATTTAATGGCTTGCTTAAAACTTCTTTGCTTAGCTTTGTGTTATTTTCTACAATTGTTTTATTTAAAGAATAGTGCGTTAAATCCTTGTTAGAACTTTTATTGTTTAAAAACTCATGGCTTATATCTTCTATATTAAAACCTTGTTCTACTAGCTGTGCTTCTTCTTTGCTTAAAGGCTTAGACCAGATTTGGAGGGTTTTACCACCACGTCCTTTGCCTTGAGTGTATCTATACGAAAATATTTTCGTATCAATGTGCAAAATTTTTTCATTATTTTCAATAGCTTTTTTTGATTTCTTTTGTAGATTTCTTAAACCAATAGAATAATAATTTTCGCAAAATATATTAGCATTTACCCACATTCAAGCCACCTTAAACCCATCTTTTTCTAGCATAATTCTAAGCTCTTTAGCTCTACCTCTTATACCCTTAATCCTACCATTAGACAAATCATAAAGTATAACCATATCTTTATGATTTAGACCCTTAGCCTTAGCCCAAGTCATAAGCTTTACGCCTTTAGCACTCATAGTTTTTATAAGTTTATTTTTCATTTTCTTCCTTGTATGTTATAATTAATAAAAAGGTTGTTTATGAGAAAAGCCATCATATATAGTTTAAAAATAAAAGATACTATTAAAAATATTTTAAAAAGCTTCCAAGAAGAAGATTTAGAGGCTATAGATAATCTTTTTGAGACCCTTTTAAAACAAGAATACGATTTAACCTTTAAACATAGCTCTTTACAGCAAGCACGAGCTTTCATAAAAAAAACACATAAACAAAGATGTGAGTTTTTATCACAACTATCTTCCGAAGAAAAAACTAAATTAGCCTTTGTTGTATTATTCACTTTAACACACTCCTATATAGTATATCACAATAGTTCTGACTTGTTATTTTCTAATGCTTCTGTCCCATATACAAGGTTTGTCTGCGAGGTATTTGATAACCTTTATATGGTTCAAGAGTATGAGATTTTAAAGCACTCTTATAAGTTTTTTTTCTCAGTATCGTGTTTTAGGAAACATTTACTAACATTTTCAGCTATTTCTTTACTTTTTTGATTTGCCAAAAATCCTTCTAGCTTCTCAAGAGAAAGCTTAATAAGTTCATCTTTACCACTAAAATTTTCACTCTCAAATAGATGTTTTACACCATTTAAAAGATTGCTTGCTTGCTTAAAATTCATTTTACGCCTTTTAATTTTATTTTTGCTTTTTTGTGTTACCATTACCAAAAAAGTTATGTAATTATACGAAATTATTTTCGTATTGTCAAGGATATTTTATGGAAATTGGAAAAAAAATTCGTATAGCAAGAGAAGAGCAAGGGTATTCGCAAGAGCAATTAGCCAACAAGTTGGGCATCACAGCAAGAACTTTACAAAACTATGAGTATGGCAAGAGTGATGTTGGTGTTATTTTAATTACTAGAATAGCTAATATCTTGAAAATCAATAGTGACTATTTTTTTAAAGATAATAGTTCGTTAGTTGTTCGTAAGTCATCAAATGAAAATGTTCGTAAGTCGTTCGTAAGTGATGAAAAAGTATTCGTTAATCAAACAAACCTTAAAGAAACAGAGGAAGAGAGTTTTTATTATATCCCTAAGCTTAATATTAGTGCTTCTGCTGGAGGTGGGAATGAATTAGAAGGATTAGAATGTTATGAGAGCGGAGAGCTTATGGCTATAGACAAAGCCTTTTTCAAAACAATTCCAAGTGCTAGTATAAAAGCTATTCGCGTGGATGGGTATTCTATGACACCTATGCTTTTTCCTGATAGTTGGGTGATTTTTGAAGAAAGTGCCGACTTTAAAGGCGATGGATTGTATGTATTAAATTATAATGGTCAGCTTATGGTAAAGCTTTTGCAATTAAATCCTTTTGAAAATATCCTAGAAATAATCAGCGTAAATAAAGAATATAAAAGCTACAGCATAAAACTAGATGAATCACAAACTCCTCTTTTTATAAAAGGTAAAGTTTTAAGGTCTGTAATATGATTTTAAAAGCTTTGTAAAGTATTTGTAAAAAGAATGTAAAAAATATGTAAAGCTTTTGTAAAAATATGTAAAGTGCTATGTAAAAATTTGTAAAGAATAAATCCTCACTTTGATTTCTAAAAAAATCTAATCAAAATACTATAAAATAATACTTTAATTAGATTTTATCTCACTTTACTTTTTTACATAACTTTATAAGATGCCTATGAGTTAATGAGTTTAAAAGCTTCAAAGGTAGCAGTGGGTAGCGAAGGACTTTTAGCTTTACCTTTTTTTACTGGAGAAAGGGCACCTCATTGGAATAGTGAATTAAAGGGTATGTTTTTTGGTTTAGGTTTAAATCATAGTAGATCTCATATGATAAGAGCTGTTATGGAAGGAATTTGCTATGGGCTAAAAAGTATTTATAACCCTCTTTCAAGCTTTAAAGAGCCTACTAGCATAAAAGTGAGTGGAAGTTTTACTAAATCTAGCGTTTGGATTCAAATTTTAGCAGATATTTTAAATAGAGATATAATACTACCTAAAAATAGCGAAGGTGCTGCTTATGGAGCAGCTATTTTAGGTTTTATATCATTAGGTTTGATAGATAATTTAGATGATTTAGAAGAATTAGAAGGTGAGAGAATTTTTCACGCACAGAGTGAAAATTTTGATCTTTATAACAGAATTTTTAAAATTTATGAAAATTTATATTCAAAATTACAAGATGAATTTGCACAGATTTACGAAATAGGAGAAAATAAAATATGAATTTAATTTTTATAGATTTGCTAATACTTATAATCGGAATAATATTTTTATTTTTAGTTATAGTAAAATTTAAACTTAATAGTTTTTTATCTCTACTTCTAATTTCAATTTTTATAGGCTTAGCTCTAGGCATGGATATACAAAAGATATCAGATACTATTACAAAAGGTCTAGGGGAGACTTTAGGTGGACTTGCTATTATACTTAGCATAGGATCTATGCTTGGAAAATTAATGGCTGATAGCGGTGCAGCTAGAAAAATAGCAATAAGTGTTATAAATAGTTTTGGAGCACAAAATATAAGATGGAGTGTTTGTATAGCTAGTTTTTTAGTAGGTTTCGCACTTTTTTATGAGGTAGGTTTTATACTTTTAATACCTATTGTTTTTACTATAGCAAATGAACTTAAAATAAATCCTTTGGAAGCCGGAATACCTATGGTTGCAGCTTTATCTGTAACACACGGCTTTTTACCTCCTCATCCAGGACCTGTTATGATAGCGGATACTTTAAAGGCTGATTTGGGATTAACCTTGTTTTATGGTTGCATTGTGGCAACTCCTGTTTTTATAGTTGCAGGACCTATTTTTTATAGTTTTGTAAGAAATATAAAAGGGAGAGAGGTAACTTCTTTTGAGAATCAAGATTTAGACAATTTACCTTCATTTTTTACCAGTGTTATAAGTGCATTAATACCAGTTATTTTAATGCTTTTGGCTACTTTTTTAAAGTTTTTTTCGAATGAATCATTTCATCAAAATTCTATTTATAAAGTGATTGAATTTCTTGGTAGCCCTAATATAGCTCTTTTGTTAGCTATTTTAGTAGCTATTTATATATTGGGTTTAAAAAGAGGAAGGACTATGTCTCAAATTGGTAAGAGTTTAGAAGGAGGAGTAAAAAGCATAGCTATGATTTTGCTTGTCATTGCAGGAGGAGGTGTTTTGAAGCAAATTCTAATAGATAGCGGTTTAAGTTCCCATATATCAGATTTTATCAATAAATCTAGTTTCTCTCCTCTAATAGCTGCTTGGCTGATAGCATCATTACTTAGGATAGCTTTAGGTTCAGCTTCGGTTGCAGCGATAACAACAGCAAGTATAGTTCTTCCGCTTACCACGGTAAGTGGAGTTAATCTGGAGTTAATGGTTTTATCTATAGGTGCTGGCAGTGTTATTTTATCGTTACCGAATGACCCAGGTTTTTGGATGTTTAAGGAATTTTTTAATTTGAGTATAAAACAAACCTTGCTAACTTGGAGCTTGCTTGAGACAATCATAGCTGTTTTTGGACTTATAATGGTGCTTATTTTAAATTTATTTGTTTAGTTATTATTTGATTATGAGAATGGGTGGAGAACCAGCTATTGCAGAACCTGTTCTCTTAGGTGTTACAAGAGCTGCGATTGGAAGTGATAGTGTGATTTCTGCAGCATCTTTCCAAGAAACAACTAAAGTCTTAACCGAAGCTAGTATAGCAGGTAAATTTGATTATCTAGAAGACTTAAAAGAAAATGTTATTTTAGGTAGAATGATTCCTGTAGGAACTGGTCTTTATAGCGAAGAAAAATTTAAATTAAAAGAAAATTAATTAAAATAGCCTTTTTTGGCTATTTTAATAGATGCTCTCCAAATCTGAAAAAAATAAATTAATTTCTTTTTCTATTTTGTTTTTCTCTTCGATTAATATTTTTTTATTTTTTTCTCTAAATTCTTTATTTGAATAAAAAATAGGATAAGATATACTTATTGCAGCAATGATTTTATGATTGTGTTCTATATTTATAGCCATGCATTCAATTTGAGGATTCATTTCCCCACTTTCCAACGCCACTTTTTCTTTTTTAATTTTTTTTATTTGTTCATATAATTCATCTATATTTTTTAAGGTATTTTGAGTTATTTTTTCAAAATTTTTAGGATAAAGCATTGTTAATTCATTTTTTGTTTTATTTGATAATAAAGCTTTACCTAGAGAAGTTGCATAAGCGGGATATGAAGTTCCTATAAAAGATTTTAGTTGTATTTGATCATTAGCATCTAACTTTTCTAAGTAAAGAACGTTATTTTCCTTTAAAATACCCATTTGACAAGTTAAATTTGTTAAATCTCTAATATTTTTCATATGTTTTTTAATAAGTTCAAAGATGCTATTTTTATATTTCATATTACAGCTTAACTCTAAAATTTTAAAATCTAAAGAATAACTTTTATTGCTTAAATTGCATTTTATATATTTTTGTTTTTGTAAAGTTTGCAAAATAGGCGAGAGTGTTCCCGCTGGAATATTTAATTTTTTAGCTATTAGACTTAATGTAAGCTGTTCTTTTGAGTTGGCAATTAATTCTAAAATTTTTATAACTCTAAGAGTAGGTTGATGCATAAAATTATCCTTTTAACGATTGCATTTTATTTATAAATTTTATCACATTTTTTACTTTTGGTAACACAAAACATTTTTTTTGATTTATTTTACAATTTGTATTTCCAAGACAAAAGCCTATTTTAAGAGATAAATATAAAATAATTATGTTTTTTATCCCTTGATTTTTTTTAAATAATTTTGTTATATTTTTTGTATATAAATAAATTTTTGTATATACAAAAAATATAAGGAGATAAAATGGGAATTTTAAAAGGGACATTACCAGCTTTGCTTACGCCTTATTCTAGTGATGGAATGATTAATGAAAAAGAATTTATTCGCTATTGTGAATTTGGGATTGATAAAGGTTTAGATGGATTATTTTGTAATGGTAGTGCAGGTGACTCTCAAGCCTTAAGTATTGAGGCACAGGTTCAATTAATGAAACTTAGCAAAGATGCTTCTAAGGGTAGAGTACCTATTATTACGGGTATTACTTCAAGTGTTTATAAAAATACCATTGTTTTATCAGAGGAAGCTTATAGGTTAGGACTTGATGCGCTTTTGCTCGCTATGCCTTATTATTACAAATTTGATGAAGAGACTCTTTTTGAATATATCAAAGATTTAGCCTTAAAAGTCAAACTTCCTTTGTATATTTATAATATTCCGCTTTTTGCACCCGCTTTAAGTTTAAACCTTATAGAAAAAATTTCAAAACTTAACAATATAGCAGGTATTAAAGATAGTAGTGGAGATGCTTTGCTTTTAAATCACATTCTGGATATGGTGCCCAAAAATTTCGATGTTTTTGTAGGAAGAGAAGAAATTTATGCAGAAGCCTTATTTTTAGGAGCTAAAGGTTCTATGACAAGTATCGGAGGAATTTTTCCAGAACTTATGAGTGAAATTTATAAAACAATGAATGACAAAAAATATGAAAGAGCATTGTTAATACAAAAGAGTCTTTTAAAGGTTATAAGATTTGGGATGAGTATCTCTTTTCCTATGGGATTTGCTTTATTGTTAAAGGCTAGAGGATTTGAATTTTCAAATGCAACCATACACCCTTTATCATCTTCAACTAAAGAAAAATTAGATATGTGTTTTGATAAAGCTAAAGAATTGATTAAAACTTTGGAAAAAGAAACAGATATAAGGCTATAAAAGGTTTGATATGAAAATAAAAAGTTTTCTTGAAAAAACACCAGGTGGAATGATGCTTATACCTATGCTTATTGGTGCTATTATTCATACTTTTTGGCCAGATACTTTAGCTTATTTTGGTCCTTTTACTAATGCTTTAGGAACTGGATCTACGGTAATTATAGCAGTTTGGTTTGTTGGTATTGGAGCGAGTATAAAATTAAAAGCTACTCCAAAAGTACTTAAAAAATCTGGAGTTTTATTGGCAACTAAAATGTTTGCAGCGTATATAGCTTGTATGATTGTTCAAAGATTAATCCCACAAGGTATGATCACTGAAGGTTTATTTATAGGTTTTAGTGCTTTAGCTGTTGTGGCAGCTATGGATATGACTAATGCAGGATTATATACGGCTTTAACTAAACAATACGGAACAACAGAAGAAGCTGGTGCAAGTTTGCTTTTGATGATAGAAAGTGGTCCTTTATTTACTATGGTAGTTTTAGGTACAACAGGGCTTGCTAGCTTTCCTATACAAAATTTTATAGGCTTGGTTTTACCATTTTTATTAGGGTTTATTTTAGGAAATTTGGATGAAGATTTTAGGGTATTTTTGACTAAATTAAATGAGCCTATGATCATATTTTTAGGCTTTTCTTTAGGAAGTACCATTAACCTTCATTCTATTTATGAAGCTGGAATAGCTGGGATTATTTTAGCTTTTTCTGTCATTATTTTTACGGGTTTTTTTCTGATTTTATCAGACATATTTTTAGCTAAAGGAAATGGAACAGCCGGAATTGCTGCATCTAGTACAGCAGGTGCAGCAGGTGCAACTCCTATGCTTATAGCACAACTTTATCCCGAACTTAAAGAACAAGCAAAATACGCAACAGTGCTTGTGAGCACTTGTGTAGTAATCACTGCTTTTATAGTGCCAATTTTAACTTCATATTATGCTAAATGGGCCAAAACACATATAAGGAGATAAATTTATGAAAAGCTTTATTATAGTGAGTGAAAAAGATAATGTAGCCACTGCTTTACGCAATTTTAAAAAAGGAGAAGAGGTGGCAAATGTAAGACTTAAGAATGATATTGCTAGTGGGCACAAATTTGCACTTAAAGATATCAAAGCTAATGAAGCGGTTGTTAAGTATGCAGAGATTATTGCAAGTGCAAATTGTGATATTAAGGCTGGAGAATGGGTGCATATTCATAATATATCTGGTATCCGAGGACGTGGCGATAAGGAGTAAAGCAATGAAAATTATGGGTTATAGAAGAGAAGATGGTAAATTAGGATTGAGGAATAAAGTTATGATTATACCTAGTGTGCATTGTGCTAATAAAGTGTGTGAAAATATAGCTAAACAATGTCAAGGATCAGTTTATATTAATCATCAGCATGGTTGTTCTCAGCTTGAATTTGATGCTTTGCAAACTAGAGACGTTTTAATAGGTCATGGTACAAATGCTAATGTTTTTGGAGTTTTAATTGTTGGACTTGGTTGTGAAGTGATACAAGCTAAAGTAGTGGCTGAAAAAATTAAACAAACAACTCCTTATAAAAAGGTTGAATATTTAGTAATACAAGAATGTGGCGGTAGTAAAAATACGATAGACAAAGGTGTAAAAATAGTTAATGATATGCTTAAAGCTGCTTTAAATTTACAAAAAAGTGAAGGCGATTTTAGTGATTTAATTTTGGGAACAGAATGTGGAGGAAGCGATAGTTATAGCGGGCTTAGTGCTAATCCTGCTTTAGGTAGTTTAAGCGATTTTATCATTGATCAAGGTGGTGCTGTAATTTTAGCCGAGACAACCGAGCTTATAGGATGTGAAGCTATATTGGCAAAAAGAGCTAAAAATGATGAAATAGCAAAAAAAGTATATGAGAAAATCTTGGGTTATGAAAATTTAGTTAAATCTTTTCATGCTGATATTCGTGGAGCAAATCCAAGTCCAGGAAATATAGCAGGTGGGCTAAGCACTATAGAAGAAAAATCTTTAGGTTGTGTTTATAAAGCAGGAACTCGAACTTTAATGGATGTGATTGATTATGCAAAACCTGTAGTTTCTAAGGGGCTTACTTTTATGAATACTCCTGGAAATGATATTGAGCAATTAAGCGCTATGGTAGCTGGAGGAGCAAATATTTGTGTATTTACTACGGGTCGTGGAACACCTACAGGTTCTGCTATTACTCCTACGATCAAAATGAGTTCAAATACTTTTTGCTATAACAATATGAATGACGCTATTGATATTAATGCAGGGGATATTATAGATGGTAAAAAAACTAAAGAAGAGGTGCGAGATGAATTGATAAATTTAATCATACGGATTTCAAATGGAGAATTAGTAAAGGCAGAAATTAATGAACAAAATGATTTTTCTGTTTGGAGACTTGCTACAACTTGCTAATAAATATTATTTTGGCATGGTTTTTGATTAATAATAAGGAGAAGAAAATGGATTTAAAAATTAAAAATAAAGTTTGCATTATAACAGGGGGTGCTAAAGGCATCGGTTATGCAATTGCTAAATTATGGGCCAAAGAGGGTGGAATTTCTGTCGTTTTTTCAAGATCTATGCCAAAAGAACACGATGAGGAATTAAAAAATTTATGTAAAAGTTATGAATTTTTTGAAATTGACTTAAAAAATTATGATCAAATTCAAGAGCTTGTAAAGAAGGTTGCTGCAAAATATAATGGAATTTACGCTCTTGTAAATAACGCAGGAGCAAATGATAACTTACATATTGAGAATACAAGTGTTCAAGATTTAATCAAATCTTATGAAAACAATCTTTTTCACTATTATGCAATGGCTAAAGAGTGTTTGCCTTATATTAAAAAAGAGCAAGGAAGTATTTTAAATATAGTTAGTAAAACAGGTATTACGGGTCAAGGTAGAACTAGTGCTTATGCATCAGCTAAGGCTGCACAAATTGGATTCACTAGAGAATGGGCTTGTGCCTTTGCTAAGGATAATGTTAGAGTAAATGCTATTGCTCCTGCTGAAGTGATGACTCCACTTTATGAAAAATGGTTACAAAATTTCCCTAATCCCGAAGCACAATATAAAAAAATTGCAAAAGCTATTCCCTTAGGACACCGTTTCACTACCGTAGAAGAAATTGCAAATACAGCTGTTTTTACCCTAAGTCCATTAGCTTCACATACTACGGGACAGATTTTAATTCCAGATGGAGGTTATATTCATTTAGATAGAGCTTTAAATTGGGATGAAGACTAAGAGATAAGGATATCAAATGACTGATTCAAAAAATATTAAAATCGCAATCATTTTGGTAACTTCACTTTTCTTTTTATGGGGTGTAAGTTATGGACTTATAGATGTGATGAATAAAAATTTTCAAAATCACCTTCATATCACTCAGCATGAGAGTGGGTTTTTACAATTGGCTTATTTTGGAGCTTATTTTATTATCGCTTTACCTGCAGGCTATATAGCTAATAAATATTCTTACAAGGTAGGAATTATGTTTGGTTTGGCATTGTATGCTATAGGATCTTTGATGATTATACCTGCGACTAATTTAGCTTCTTTCCATTTGTTTTTATTTGCATTTTTTATCTTAGCTTGCGGTATAGGATCTTTAGAAGCTAGTGCAAATCCCTATATGGTAAAACTTGGAGATGAAAAAAATGCAAGTTTTAGAATCAATGCTGCTCAAAGTTTTAATGGTTTTGGACAATTTTTAGGACCTATTATCGGTGGAGCTTTATTTTTATCTATCACTAAGCAAGGACAAAGTGCCAGCAAAGAACAAATTGAAACCGCATTAGTGGAAAATATGGGAAATGTTCAGCTTGTGTATGTTGGAATTGCTGCTATTGTGATTTTAATCTTAATCGCTTTTGCCTTAAATAAAATTCCTGAAGGTTCGGCTGTAAATAGTGATTATAAACAAAAAGATTATTCTAAATCTATAGAGGTTTTTAAACATAGACATTTTAATTTAGGGCTTTTAGCACAATTTTTATATATAGCAAATCAAGTTGCTGCTGGAGCATTTTTTATCAATTATGTAGTTGAACATAATGAAAATTTAAAGGATGAGCAAGGTGCTTATTATTTTTCTATAGCCTTAGTGGCATTTATGGTAGGACGTATCGTCTCTACACCTTTAATGAAAAAAATTAAAGGAGAAAATATTTTAGGTATATATTCTTTAATAAATACCATTTTATGTATAGGACTTTATTTTGTCCATGGCTTTTTAAGTATAGTTTTACTTATAGCTGTATTTTTTTTCATGTCTATTTCTTTTCCAACGATTTTTGCTATAGCGACAAAAAATTTACCTTTTAATCAAGTAAAATTAGGCGGATCTTTGCTTGTAATGAGTGTAGTTGGAGGAGCGATTATGCCTAGCATTGTGGGTTTAATTAATGATCATTATAATACAAGTATGGGATATTTGGCAATGGCGCCTTTATTTTTATATGTTGCTTGGTACGGATTTTTTGGTTCTAAAATAAAGGTTTAAAATGCAAAAGATTTTTGATACTCATTTACATCTTTGGAATTTGCAAGAATGTCCTATTTCTTGGGTTAATTCATACAAAGAATTGAATCAAAATTTTGATTTTAATCAAGCAATAAAAGAATATAAAGATTTTGAGTTTCTCGGTGCTATGTATGTTGAGACAAATAGTGATAATAAGGATAAAGAAGCTTTATTTGCTTTAAAATTAAAAAAGCTTTATGGGTTAAAACTTTGCTTAGCAGATTTGAAACATAAAGAAGAAATTTGTGCTTTTAGAGAGGTTATGCACACGAGTTTTAAAGGTGCTAAAAGATTATTTGAAGCTGATTTTAAAGAGTTTATGAAAATTTTAGAAAAAGCACAAATAGTTTTTGAAGCTTGTTTAAAAAATAGCGAATTAACATTTTTAGAGAAATTTTTAAGTGAAAATTCGAATTTAAAAGTGGTTTTAGATCATATGGGGAGTCCTGATATTAATTGTTTTGATGGTTATAAAAAAGATTTACAAAGATTAAAAAAATTTTCAAATTTCTATATCAAGCTTTCATCGCCAGATCATTTTTCGATGCAAACTTCTCAAGAATTTATTTTTGAGCTTTTCTCATTTTTGAAAGAAAATTTTAGTGAAGATAGATTTTTATTTGGCAGCAACTACCCAGTATCAAAATTAAGTCCAAATAAATGGGCAAATTTGATTTTAAAAAGTGAAGTTTTTGAAAATTTAGATGCAATTTTTTATCAAAATGCTTTAAAAATTTATAAAGGAGGTTAAATGCAAAGGTATGGTCAAATCATAAAAATTAAAAAGGAGAAAATTCAAGAATATAAAGATCTCCATAAAAATCCTTACAAAGGAGTTTGTGAAATGATTAAGGAGTGCAATATACAAAATTATTCCATTTATCTTTTTGGAGAGTATTTGTTTGCATATTTTGAGTATATAGGAGCTGATTTTGAAGCGGATATGGCTAAAATGGCAAGGGATGAAAATACACAAAAATGGTGGAAAGTAACAGATCCTTGCCAAATATCTTTAGGCTATGCGGGACAAAAATGGCTTAACATGGAAGAAGTGTTTCATTTGGATTAAAAAGGAGAGATAATGACAACTTATTATAATTTTATTAACGGGGAATTTATTCCTCATGAGGGTGAATTTTTTGAAGTTTTAAATCCAGCAACTAAAGAAGTAATTTCAAAAGTTGCTAGTGCAAGTTTAGAAGATACTCAAAGAGCGATTGAAGAAGCTAAAAAAGCTCAAAAGTCTTGGGAGGCGAAACCAGCTATACAAAGAGCAAATCATTTAAAAGAATTGGCGAATTTGATACGAAAAAATGCCGATTTTTTAACCCATATCTTAATGCAAGAACAGGGAAAAACTAAAGATTTGGCTAGTATAGAAATTCATTTCACAGCCGATTATATAGATTATACAGCTGAATGGGCTAGAAGATATGAAGGTGAAATCATACAAAGCGATAGAGCTAATGAACATATATATCTGTACAAAAGTGCTATTGGGGTTGTTGGTGGAATTTTACCTTGGAATTTCCCATTTTTTCTAATAGCGAGAAAAATGGCTCCAGCCTTATTAACGGGAAATACTATTGTTATAAAACCAAGCAGTGAAACTCCAAACAATGCTTTTGAATTTGCAAAGCTTGTTTCACAAAGTTCTTTACCTAAAGGAGTGTTTAATTTGGTGGCTGGAAAGGGTGGTATAGTAGGACACGAATTATCAAGCAATAAAGATATAGGTATGGTAAGTCTTACAGGAAGCGTTGAGGCTGGAGTTAGGGTTATGGAAGCGGCGGCAAAAAATATTATAAAAGTTTCTTTAGAGCTTGGAGGAAAAGCACCTGCTATAGTATGCAAGGATGCAGATATTGATTTGGCTGTAGAGGCAATAAAAGCAAGTAGAATTTGTAACAATGGTCAAGTTTGCAATTGTGCTGAAAGAGCCTATATCCATAAAGATGTATATGATGAATTTGTAGATAAATTTGTAAAAGCTATGAGTAAGGTGAGTGTAGGAAATACACTCAAAGGAAATTTTGATATGGGTCCACTTGTCAATCAAGCGGGCGTGGATAATGCATTGGGAATGCTTGAACGTGCAAAAGCTAAAGGTGCCACCTTAGAGTGTGGTGGAAAAATAACTGATACAAGTGGATATTATTTTCCAGCTACTGTACTTACAAATGTTAAGCACAAGGATGAGATTATGCAAAAAGAAATTTTTGCTCCTATTTTACCTATTGCAAAATTTGACACATTGGATGAAGCGATTGATATGGCAAATGATTGTGAATATGGGCTTACAAGTTCTATTTATACCCAAAATTTAGATATAGCAATGAGGGCAAGCAGAGAAATTAAATTCGGAGAAACTTATATCAATCGTGAAAATTTTGAAGCAATGCAGGGTTTTCATGCAGGATTTAGAAAAAGTGGAATAGGAGGGGCTGATGGCAAGCATGGTCTTGAAGAGTATTTAGCTACTCATGTAGTTTATTTACAATATAATACAGAAAAACAATAATTTATTTTTTTTACCTTAATCTAATTGTATATTTTTGGATTAAGGTTTTTTGAAATTGACAAATTTTGATTTATAGCTACAACTTTATTTTATTTGACACTAAAACAGAGAAAATACCTTAACAAACAAAATAAAAGATAATTTTAATAAAAACTAAGCAAATTTTAGATACTATTCAAGGTTTATTACATTATTTAAAGAAAGGAATTATTGTGCCAACCATAAATCAATTGGTTAGAAAAGAGCGTAAAAAAGTTTTAGAAAAATCTAAATCTCCAGCGCTTAAAAATTGTCCACAAAGAAGGGGAGTTTGCACTAGGGTTTATACAACAACTCCTAAAAAGCCAAACTCAGCGTTAAGAAAAGTTGCCAAAGTAAGACTTACTAGTGGCTTTGAAGTGATTAGCTATATCGGCGGTGAAGGTCACAATCTTCAAGAACATAGTATTGTTTTAGTGCGTGGTGGTAGGGTTAAAGACTTACCAGGTGTGAAATATCACATTGTACGTGGTGCGCTTGATACAGCAGGTGTTGCAAAAAGAACAGTTTCTCGTTCTAAATATGGTGCTAAGCGTCCTAAAGCAGGTGCTGCTAAGTAAAATTAAAGACAGACAAATCCGTTTGATTTGATTTTGTTTGAGTAAAATTAAAAATTTGAAGGAATAATAATGAGAAGAAGAAAAGCTCCGGTAAGAGAAGTTTTACCTGATCCGATTTATGGTAATAAAGTAATCACAAAATTTATTAATTCTTTAATGTATGATGGAAAAAAGAGTGTTGCAACAACTATAATGTATGGTGCTTTAGAAGCTATTGATAAAAAAGGTGGCGAAAAGAAAGGAATCGATATTTTTAATGAAGCTATTGAAAATATCAAACCTCTTTTAGAAGTTAAATCTCGTCGCGTAGGTGGTGCTACTTATCAAGTTCCAGTTGAAGTAAGACCTGCTAGACAGCAAGCTTTAGCTATTCGTTGGATCATTTCTTTTGCAAGAAAAAGAAGTGAAAGAACAATGATAGAAAAACTTGCAGGAGAGCTTTTAGATGCTGCTAACAGCAAAGGCGCTTCCTTTAAGAAAAAAGAAGATACTTATAAAATGGCTGAAGCAAATAAAGCATTTGCTCACTATCGTTGGTAAGAAAGGAATAAGATGTCAAGAACTACTCCTTTAAAAAAAGTTAGAAATATAGGGATTGCAGCACATATCGATGCTGGAAAAACAACAACAAGTGAAAGAATTCTTTTCTTCACTGGGATGAGTCATAAAATCGGCGAAGTGCATGATGGTGCTGCGACTATGGACTGGATGGAGCAAGAGAAAGAAAGAGGTATTACAATTACTTCTGCTGCGACAACTTGTTTTTGGAAAGATCATCAAATCAATCTTATTGACACTCCAGGCCACGTGGATTTTACCATTGAAGTTGAAAGATCGATGCGTGTTTTAGATGGCGCTGTAGCTGTTTTTTGTTCAGTTGGCGGGGTTCAACCTCAATCAGAAACTGTGTGGAGACAAGCAAATAAGTATGGGGTTCCAAGAATTGTTTTTGTTAATAAAATGGACAGAATCGGTGCTAATTTCTACAATGTAGAAGATCAAATTCGCAACCGTTTAAAAGCAAATCCAGTTCCACTTCAAATTCCAATTGGTGCTGAAGATAATTTTAAAGGTGTTATCGACCTTGTAACAATGAAAGCTTTGGTTTGGGAAGATGACACAAAACCAACAGATTATGTTGAAAAAGAAATTCCAGCAGAATTAAAAGAAAAAGCTGAAGAATATCGCACTAAGATGATAGAGGCAGTTTCTGAAACTTCTGATGAATTGATGGAAAAATATCTTGGCGGAGAAGAATTAACTCTTGAAGAAATCAAATCAGGAATTAAAGCTGGATGTTTAAGTCTTGCCATCGTTCCTATGCTTTGCGGAACGGCTTTTAAAAACAAAGGTGTTCAGCCTTTACTTGATGCGGTTGTAGCTTATTTACCAGCTCCTGATGAGGTAGCAAATATCAGAGGTGAATATGAAGATGGTACAGAAGTTTCTGTAAAATCAACTGATGATGGTGAATTTGCAGGACTTGCTTTTAAAATTATGACCGATCCATTTGTAGGACAACTTACTTTCGTGCGTGTTTATCGTGGTAGCTTAGAAAGTGGTTCTTATGCTTATAACTCTACAAAAGATAAAAAAGAAAGAATCGGTCGTTTATTAAAGATGCACTCAAATAAAAGAGAAGAAATTAAAGTTCTTTACGCAGGAGAGATTGGTGCTGTTGTAGGACTTAAAGACACTTTAACAGGCGATACTTTAGCTAGCGAAAAAGATAAAGTTATTCTAGAGAGAATGGATTTTCCAGATCCTGTTATTTCTGTTGCCGTTGAGCCAAAAACCAAAGCAGATCAAGAAAAAATGTCTATAGCTTTAAATAAACTTGCACAAGAAGATCCAAGCTTTAGAGTTTCTACTGACGAAGAAAGTGGTCAAACTATTATTTCAGGTATGGGTGAGCTTCACTTAGAAATTATCGTTGATCGTATGCTTCGTGAATTTAAAGTTGAAGCTGAAGTAGGCCAACCTCAAGTTGCTTATAGGGAGACAATTAGAAAAACAGTTGAACAAGAATATAAATACGCTAAACAATCAGGTGGTCGTGGTCAATATGGACATGTATTTTTACGTCTTGAACCACTTGAGCCAGGAAGTGGATATGAATTTGTTAATGATATCAAAGGCGGGGTGATTCCTAAAGAATATATTCCAGCTGTAGATAAAGGTATTCAAGAAGCTTTACAAAATGGTGTTTTAGCGGGATATCCTGTTGAGGATGTAAAAGTGACTGTTTATGATGGAAGTTACCACGAAGTGGATTCATCTGAAATGGCATTTAAACTTGCTGCTTCTATGGGTTTTAAAGAAGGAGCTAGAAAAGCAGGAGCTGTTATTTTAGAACCTATGATGAAGGTTGAAGTTGAAACTCCAGAAGAATATATGGGTGATGTAATAGGCGATTTAAATAAGCGTCGTGGTCAAGTAAATTCTATGGATGAAAGAGGCGGAAATAAAATCATCACAGCATTTTGTCCTTTAGCTGAAATGTTTGGCTACTCAACAGATCTTAGAAGTCAGACTCAAGGTCGTGCAACTTATTCTATGGAATTTGATCATTATGATGAAGTTCCAAAAAATGTTTCTGAAGAAATTATCAAAAAGAGAAATGGTTAAAAATTAAAGCGGAAGTTTTTCTTCCGCTTTTTTGTCCTCGTAGCTCAGCTGGATAGAGCGCAAAATTCCTAATTTTGAGGCCGTGAGTTCGAATCTCGCCGTGGACACCATTTTAAATAAATCTATTATTTTCTTTCTTTAGCTTTTAATCAAATTTTTAGTAGAAGTTTTAATTAGGTATGATTGGTTGCGAAGGGGAGATTTGAACTCCCGACCTTCGGGTTATGAGCCCGACGAGCTAACCACTGCTCTACTTCGCGATAAGATATTTTTGGATGGGGTAAAGGGATTCGAACCCCTGAAATGACAGGACCAAAACCTGTTGCCTTACCGCTTGGCGATACCCCAATTTAAATAAGTATTTTGTGTAATATTTTTAAGAGAGGAAATTATATTAAAATTTAATTTATTTGTCAAGCAAATAAAGCTATAATTTTTATAAAATTATAAAAATTGAGGAATAATAAATGAAATTTGTAAGCATTGAGCAAGCTATTGAGGACTTAAAACAAGGCAAAATGCTTGTAATGGTTGATGCAGAAGATAGAGAAAATGAAGGAGATTTGATTTTTCCTGCCCAATTTAGCACAAAAGAAAAGGTTAATTTTATGATCAAAGAGGCTAGGGGTGTTGTTTGTGTAGCACTTGGAGAGAAAATCGCTAAAAAATTTAACCTTCCTTTAATGGTGCCACAAAATACCTCCAATCACGAAACTGCTTTTACAATTACAGTGGATGCTAAAGAGGCTAAAACGGGTGTAAGTGCTTATGAACGTGATATGACTATAAAAATTTTTGCAGATGATGAGGCAAAAGCAGAAGATTTTGTTCGACCTGGTCATATTAATCCTTTAATTGCTAAAAGTGGAGGAGTGTTAGAAAGGACAGGGCATACAGAAGGGACTGTGGATCTTTGTCGTTTAGCGGGATTAAAAGAAGCTTGTGTGATTTGTGAAATTGTTAAAGATGATGGAGATATGGCTCGCAGAGAAGATTTAGAAAAATTTTGCGAAAAACATAATCTTAATATGATTGCGGTTTCTGATATTATAGAATACAGATTAAAACATGAAAGCCTTATTACCTTAAAAGAAAAAAGTGATAGCTTTTTAGCGGGTTTTAAAGCTGAAAAATTTGTTTTTACTGATCATAATCATATGCAACATATTGTATTTTCTTTTGGAGAAATTCAAAAATGCACCAATGTGAAATTTCATATCAGCGGAAGCGATTTTGAGCTTTTAACGTCGGATAAATTTTCAAAACTTTTAGAACAGATTAAATTTTTACATGAAAATAGTGGAGTGATTGTTTTCATGCAAGGAGAAAAATCAAGTGCAACTCAATTTAAAAATTATGGTATAGGGGCGCAAATTTTAAGATATTTTAAAATAGAAGAGATTAAGCTTTTATCTCAAAGTTGCGATAAGGACTATATAGGCTTAGAGGGTTTTGGGCTAAATCTTAAAGTCTGTAATTTTAATTAGAAAGGATAAAAATGACACTCAAAGAGCAAATTTTAAATGATATTAAAGAAGCGATGAAGCAAAAAAATGATTTCAAACGTGATGTTTTAAGGACTTTAAATGCGGCTTTAAAGCAATTTGAGATCGATCAAAGAATCACTCTTGATGATGAAAAAATATTTAAGATCATAATTGGCGAGATAAAAAAGAGAAAAGATGCGGTAGAACTTTATATTAAGGGCGGAAGAGAAGATTTGGCTCAAAAAGAAAATGATGAAATTGCCATTCTTGAAATTTATCTACCAAAACAATTAAGCGATGAAGAATTAAAATCAGCATTAAAAAAAATAATAGAAAAATTAGGGGTAAGTTCTTTAAAGGAGCAAGGGCTTGTTATGAAAGAAGCTAAGGAAGAATTTGGGGCAAGGGTTGATGGAAAAAGATTAAATGAAGTATTAAGAGAAATTTTAAATTAATTTTTTTTAAGATTGTGTAAAAAGTTAGTATTTAGAAAGATTATCGTGCTATGATTGTAACAAATATTTTTTTAGATGATTGTATTTTTTAGAGGAATAAAATGAAATTAAAAGAAATAGCGGAATTTTTAAGTTTGGAATATTATGATGAAGATATTGAAATCACTGCTTTAAATTCTCTATTAAGGGCAAATTTTACAGAGCTAACGTATTGCGATGGAGAAAAAAATGCTAAAGATATTCCTAATACTGGAGCTGCTGCGATATTGGTAACTAAAGAATATGAAAATTTGGTTCCAAAAGATACGAAAGTATTGATCACTCAAAACCCACATTTAAGTTTCGCTTTTTTAAGTAAGCTTTTTGCAAAACCTTTGTTTGAGCAAGTTAAAGAAAAAAAGCAAAATATTGCCAAGAGTGCTAAAATTATGCCTAATGTTTATATAGGTAATAATGTTGATATTGGAGAAAATGTAGTCATTATGGCTGGTGCTTATATCGGGGATAATGTCAGCATAGGAGATGAGAGTATCATCCATCCTAATGTAGTGATTTATAATGATACTAAAATTGGAAAAAAATGTCATCTTTTAGCAAATTGCGTTATAGGAAGTGATGGCTTTGGTTATGCGCACAATAAAAATGGAGAGCATTATAAAATTTATCATAATGGTAATGTTGTTTTGGAAGATTTTGTAGAAATTGGAGCTTGTACGACAATTGATAGAGCTGTATTTGATAGTACAATTATTAAAGCAGGAACTAAAGTAGATAATCTTGTTCAAATAGGGCATAATTGTGATATTGGACAAAATTGTATCATTGTGGCACAAACAGGTATTTCAGGTTCAAGTCAATTAGGAAGAAATGTGATTATGGGTGGTCAAAGTGCTACAAGTGGGCATTTAAAAATAGGAGATTTTAGTACAATAGCCGCACGAGGTGGAGTAAGCAAAAACCTTGAAGGAGGTAGAGTTTATGGAGGTTTCCCTATCATGCTTCAAAAAGATTGGCTTAAGCTTCAAGCTAAAATTGCTATAAAATTTAAAGAATGATTATAAAATAAGCATAGCATCGCCATAAGAGTAAAATCGATATTTTTCTTTTATGGCTAACTCATAAAGTTTTAAGCATTGTTCTCTGCCTATAAAAGATGAAACAAGCATAATAAGAGTTGATTTAGGCAAGTGAAAATTAGTTAAAAGATAATTTTGTCTTATAGGCGGATTATTTGGGTGCAAAAATAAATCACAAAATCCATTTTCTTTATGCGTTCTTGCGTAATATTCTATACTTCTTGTTACCGTGGTTCCAATACCTAAAATAGGTTTTTTTGAGTCAATAATTTTGCAAGCTTGTTTTGGGATACTAAAAAATTCGCTATGCATTTTATGTTCTTGTATGTTTTCGCATTCTACATTTTTAAAAGTGCCTGCGCCTACATGCAAAGTCAGATGATAAATTTCATGCTTTTTATTTAGATCATTAATCATATCTTCGCTAAAATGCAAACTTGCCGTAGGAGCAGCCACCGCACCTAAATTTTTAGCAAATATGCTTTGATAATCCTTAATATCATCGACATTATCTGCTCTTTTGATATAAGGAGGTAAGGGAATATGTCCTATTTTATCAAGAAGTTCATAAAGTTCATTTGTGTTTAAGATTTTATCATTTTGATAAAAACAAACTTTACGCATTCCATCTTCTAGAATTTCAATAACTTCTGCTGTTAAGTTTTTTTCAAAATGCAAAATTTCATTGATTTTTACACGTCCTTTAATTTGAACTATAAAGCTTGGTTTTTTTGAATTTAAAAAAGGTTGATGTAAAAAAAGTTCTATTTTGCCACCGCTTGATTTTTTTCCATAAATTCTTGCTTTAATAACCTTTGTATCGTTAAAAAATATCGCACAATCGGGTAAAATATCTTTTAGATTAGCAAAAGTGGTATGGAAAATTTTTTGATTTTTTCTTTCATAAACCAAAAGTTTAGCATTTTCTTTAGGGATTATTGGATAATTTGCTATAAGCTCTTGTGGTAAATGATAATCATAAGATGAGAGAAATAAATCTTGATCGATCACTCTGCATCTTCTTTAGAGGCTGGATTGACTTTTTGAACAATTAAAATAGAGAGTCCATAAAGTCCGCAAAGAGGCCCTGCCATTAAAAATTGAGATAAGAAATCAGGTGGTGTCATGAAAGCAGAAAAAATAAAAATAACTAAAACAGCGATGCGAAAATGACGCTTCAAAAAAGAATCATCAATTAAACCTATTTTTGCAAAGAAAAATGCAATAACAGGCATTTCAAAAGCCAAACCAAAAGCTATAATAACCTTAATGAAAAAATCGACATAAGTTCCTAAAGTAATGACAGGATTAAAACCTTCATTAACACTAAAATTGATTAAAAATTTAAAAGCCAAAGGCACAACAATAAAATAACAAAAACAAGCTCCTAAGGCAAACATAACGCTTGCAAAACTTACAAAAGGGATTACAAGACGTTTTTCATTGTCGTAAAGTCCTGGAGAGACAAATTTCCAAAATTGCCAAAAAATAATAGGGATGCCAAAAACAAAGGCAGCAAAAAAACTTACTTTAATGGTGGTAAAGAGTCCTTCTTGCATTTCAATAACATTGATGTGTTTTGAAAATTCAGGTAAAACTTCTACAAGAGGAGCTTTTAAAATTTCTAAAATATAATTACGAAAGCCAAAGCATATTAAGAATAATACAATAACAGCAACAACACTGATAAAAAGACGCTTTCTAAGTTCGATTAAATGGGGTCTTAATTCTTCAAACATCTTGTTTTTCCACTTTTTCATCTAATGAGGTAAGTTTAGGTTTTTCATTTGGAGTTAAATTTTGTCCGCTAAGGTTTTGAGATGTATTGTTTTCTCTGCTATCAAAAGTTAAATCCACTTTAGTTTTTTCTAAAATATCTTTTTTAAGATCATCAAATTCTTCAAAGCTGAGTTTTTTTCTTATATTTTGATTGGTTGAAGAAAATTCATCTTTGTATTTTTTAGCTTCTTCTTTAAGTTCATTGATACGAATTTCTTTTTCTATGCTTGATTTTGCATCATCTATATTTTTCTTTAAAGCCTTTAAAATTTTAGCTACTTGTACAATAGCTTCTGGAAGTTTATCAGGCCCTAAAACTAAAATCGCTACCACTAAAATAATTATAATTTCACCAAAACTCATTTATAACTTCTTTGATTTTAAGGAATAAAGAATAATTTTACATTAATTTTAATTACTTTAAAATTAATTGTGTTAAAATATTTTAGAAATTAATAAAGGACTATTTGTTGTGATTATTTTAAGACCTTTTGAGCTTAAAGATTTATATTATCTGCATGATTTATTAAGCAATGAAAAAGTTAATAAATATCTACCTTGGTTTGTTTTTCAGACTGTAGAACAAACTCGTAATCATTTAGAGCAATTTTATCTTAAAGCAAGTGATCAGAAATCAAAATATCGTTTCGCAATATGTTCTCAAGAAAATGACGAAATGTTAGGCTATATTCATTTAAATCTTGAAAACAAAGCAAATGATTTAGGTTATGCTTTGAGAGAAAAATTTCATAATCAAGGTATTATAACCTCTGCGTGTAAAATGTTTTTAGAATATCTAAAAAAAGAGGGTGAAATTGACTACATAACGGCAACACATGATGTAAATAATATTGCTAGTGGTAGAGTAATGCAAAAAATAGGCATGACTTACCAATATAGCTATTATGAGTTTTGGACTCCTAAAAACATAGAAGTGGTTTTTAGAATGTATCAATTTAATTTTAAAGAAGGACAAAAAATTTACGAGGTTTATAAAGAGAAACATAAACATTTCTATGAAAATTTAAAAGTATAAAGCAAGTTCGTCGCTGATTAAAAAATTAAGATTGTAATAAATCCCTTTTTTCAATTCAAGTTTTTTTTCTTTTACGAGCAAATTAGCTTTTTCTTTTTGTTTTAAATTTAATTTTTTTTCTTGGATGCCTACTATGCTTCTAAGTCCTAAAAATAGATGTTCTAAATTTAAATCTTGCGGACTTAGTTTTTCTATATTTCTAAAAGTAGGATCTTTTATATAGGATTTTAAATTTTTAGCCGTATAAAAACGTTGATTTTTATAAAATCCTACTGCACTTAAGCCACATCCTATATAATCTTTACCTTTCCAATATCCAAGATTGTGTTTGCATATTGAGTTTTTATTTTTGGAGAAATTACTGATTTCATATTGAAAAAAGCCAAGTTTTGTTATTTCTTGGATAAAAAATTTCATTAGATTAGGAGCATTTTTTTTAAAATTTTCTTTTTTAGCAAAAGCAGTTTTTGATTCTATAGTTAGATTATAAGCACTTAAATGAGTGATTAAGGGTTTGATTTTTTCTAAATTTAAAAGTTCAAATTCAAGCATTTTTTTATTATCCATTTTAGTATCATAAATCAAATCTAAATTGATATTAGCAAATCCTACTTTATGTGAGTTCTCTAAAGCTTTAAAAATCATTTCTTGATTGTGAATTCTTCCAAGAAATTTTAATTTTTCAGAATGAAAACTTTGTGCTCCAAAAGAAATGCGATTAATCCCTATATTTTTCATAGCTTTAAGCCAATTTAAAGTCGCTGAATTTGGATTAGCCTCGCATGAAATTTCCGCATTTTTAGCTAAATAAGGATGTAAAATTTCAAAGATATATTCATAATTGTTTGCATCAATACAACTTGGCGTTCCACCACCTATAAAAAGCGTTTTTATTTGATTGCGATGGATGTTAAATTTTTTAAGATGAAAATCAATGTCATTGCTTAGAGCTTTAAAATAAGATTTTTCATAATTTTCTTTTTTTAAACTCGTAAAAGCACAGTAATGACATTTGCTTTCGCAAAAAGGAATATGAATATAAAAATGCATAAATAACCCAAATAATTTTAATTAAAATTTGCTAATTTTAATCAAATTTTGATTTGATTTAAGTTAAAATAATTTCTTAAGATGGTTAAGGAAGAAAAGTGGAAAAAGAAAAAAAATATAGACCAAATGTCGCGGCTATTGTTTTATCAAGTTCCTATCCTTTGGAATGTAAAATTTTTATAGCCAAAAGAAGCGATATGGATAATGTTTGGCAATTTCCACAGGGTGGTATTGATGAGGGCGAAGAAATAAAAAATGCTTTATTAAGAGAGCTTAAAGAGGAAATTGGCACTGATGAGGTTGAAATCATCGCTGAATACCCAGAATGGCTAAGCTATGATTTTCCCGAAAGAGTTGCCCAAAAAATGTATCCTTATGATGGACAAATTCAAAAATATTTTTTGGTGCGCCTAAAGGATAATTCCAAGATCAATATACAAACAAAACATCCCGAATTTAGTGCTTATCAATTTGTTGAGGTGAAACAAGTTTTTGAGATAATTCATCATTTTAAAAAAAATATTTATGTCAAGGTGATAAAGTATTTTGAAGAGAAAGGTTATATCTGATGCTTATAGTTCAAAAATATGGTGGAACGAGTGTTGGTAGCTTAGAACGTATTGAAGCGGTTGCAAATCGTGTTATAGAGAGTGCAAAACAAGGACATCAAATAGTCGTTGTGGTTTCTGCTATGAGTGGAGTTACTAATACTCTCATAGAGCAAGCACAATATTTTAGTCCAAATCCTAATGGTAAAGATATGGATATGCTTTTAAGTAGCGGAGAGCGTGTTACGAGTGCTTTACTTTCTATCGCTTTAAATGAAAAAGGATTTAATGCTATTTCTTTTTCAGGAAGAAAAGCAGGTATTATCACAGATAGTGTTTTTACGAAAGCTAGGATTTCTTATATTGATTCTAGAGCTATAAAAGAAGCCTTAAATGAAGGAAAAATTGTCGTTATTGCTGGATTTCAAGGTGTAGATGAAGAAGGCAATGTGACGACTTTAGGACGTGGTGGAAGTGATTTGAGTGCTGTTGCTGTGGCGGGAGCTTTAAATGCGGATTTGTGTGAAATTTATACCGATGTTGATGGAGTATATACAACTGATCCACGTATAGAACCCAAGGCTAAAAAGCTTGATAAAATTTCTTATGAAGAAATGCTTGAGCTTGCAAGTTTAGGGGCTAAAGTGTTGCAAAATCGTTCAGTTGAGCTTGCTAAAAAATTAAATGTAAATTTAGTCACAAGAAGTAGTTTTAATAATAATCAAGGAACAAATATAACAAAAGAGGATGGAATGGAAAAAGCTTTAGTTAGTGGTATTGCTTTGGATAAAAATCAAGCAAGAGTAACTTTAAGAAATGTAGAAGATAAGCCAGGAATTGCGGCTGAAATTTTTTCCGTTTTAGCGGATGAAAATATCAATGTGGATATGATTATTCAAAATGTGGGAGTAGATGGAGCGACTAATTTAGGTTTTACTGTGCCTCAAAATGAATTAGAATTAGCCAAAAATGCTATGAAGAAAATTTTACATGCAGATACTATAGTAGAAAGTGATAGTGCTGTGGTAAAAGTGTCTATAGTGGGTGTTGGGATGAAGTCTCATTCTGGTGTGGCAAGTCGAGCTTTTAAAGCTTTGGCAGATGAAAATATCAATATAGGTATGATTTCTACCAGTGAAATAAAAATTTCTATGATAGTGCATGAAAAATACGGAGAACTTGCTGTAAGGGCACTTCATGAATGTTATGAGCTTGATAAATGAGTGATTTTTTAAGTTTCACGCTTGAAAATATACGCAATGGCGGAACTTTTATGGCGTGGATGGAGTCTCGTCGTTTAGAATGGGCGCCTTTGATGCAAGTTAAGCTTAAATATTTGCTTGAAGGGCGTACTTTTGTATTGATGTGTGATGAGCAAAGATCTTGGTATGAGGAATATTTTTTAAAAAATATCAATGCAAAAGCAAATCGTCCTATGCTACCTTTTGTTTCTTTAAATTCTTTATGCAAAAAAAAGATACAAAAAGTAGAAGAAATTGCCTTGCTTAATGATTTACTTGATATCACTTTTCCTAATGGTTATGTGTATTTTTATATAGGTTCTACTATGGATGAAAAAGCTTTAATCGCTAAATCTAAAAATGATAGTTTATTATGGCTTTTTGATGAACAATTGCAAAATAGCTTTTTTCTTAACTCTAAAGATAAAGATCTTGATGTTAAGCTTATCAGTCTTTATAAACTTTTGGATTTAAGTTTAGATGCGATTTTGTTTTCTAAAGTTAGTTTGGGATAATTTTTTGTGTTTGCGAGTAAGATTTTAATCAGTGAAGATTTTGAGCGTATCAAAGAAGAAATGATTGAAAAATATGGATATAATCGTTTAAGATTTATTCCTAAAACTCCTGCAAATGATTTTTTACTTGATGATGCAAGATTGGTTGAAAAAGAAAGTTATATAGCAGAAGTTGATGAAAAAATTATTGTTCTAATGGCACATAATTTTAGAATAGAAGCACAAAATTTTTTATTAAAGCTCCTTGAGGAGCCTCCTAAAAATATTAAATTTCTTATAGTTGTCCCTTCTAAAAATTTACTTTTGCCCACGATAAAATCGCGTCTTATATGTGAAAAGCGTGATGTAAAAAAAACAAAGAATCATTTAAATTTAGATTTGGATAAAATGGATTTGAAAATAATGTTTGAATTTTTACAAGAAAATGAAAATTTAGACAAAAATGAACTTATGGAAAAAATCACTCTTTTAGCAGAACAAATGGTCAAAATAAAAGATTTTAATGCACAAGAACTTGAATTTTTTTATGAAGCTTATGAGTTAGCAAAGCTTAATGCTAAAAGTTCTTTGATTTTAACCACTCTTTTGCTTAATTTTTATACAAAGAAATAAAATGAAATTTTATAAAATCAATCCTGATACAGATTTTAAGATAATTTGTTCTTTTATTAACCCTCATCAATTTGGGCAAAAAATCATGAGTCAAAAGACACAAATTCATTTTGTTTTGATTAAAAATTTAAACACGGCAGCTGCAAATATTTTAAAACAAGATGCTTTAAGAGTAGGAGCTGAATTAATAACCCACAAAGAGGTTATTACAGCAAAAATAACTTATTCTAATGCCCTTTTAATGGCCACAAAAGAACAAATTCAAAAATTAATATCAAAAGAAAAACTGCAAGATTTCGGACTTAAAAAATTAGCTCTTTTTTTGGAAAAAGACTTTTTAAAGCCTAAAAAAGTAGAACTCATGGCGGTTATGAATATCAATGAAGATAGCTTTCATGCTAATAGTCGCGTCAGTGAAGATGAATTTGAAAAAAAACTCAATGAAATTTTAGCTTTAAGTCCTGATTATATAGATATTGGTGCGGTGAGTTCAAGACCTGGGAGTTATTATTGTGGCAAAGAGGAAGAATTTAAAAGGCTTAAAAATATTCTTGATTTAATTCATGCAAAAAAATATTATGAAAAAAGTATTTTTAGCTTGGATAGCTTTGATGAGTATTGTTTAAAATATGCTTTAGATAGAGGTTTTAAATTGATCAATGATATCACGGGCTTAAAAAATGAAAATTTAGCCAAGCTTGCAAGTGAATATAAGGCAAAATATTGTTTGATGCATATACAAAAAGATCCAAGTATTATGCAGGATAATCCTTATTATGAAGATGTGCTTGATGAAATCAGTTTGTTTTTTGAGGAAAAACTTGAAATTTTGGATAAATACGGAGTAAAAGAAAGTATTTTGGATGTAGGTATTTGTTTTGGAAAAAGTGCGGAGCATAATATGATTTTGATCAAGCATTTGGAGCATTTTTTGCAATTTAAAAAGCCTTTGCTTATAGGGGCAAGTCGAAAAAGTATGATAAATGCTTATTTTCCAAGTGAGATTAAGGATCGTTTGGCAGGGACTTTGTATTTACATTTAAAAGCTTTTGAAAATGGAGCAAGTATTATAAGAGTACATGATCTGTATGAACACCAACAGCTTTTTGCCTTGGCAAATGCTATGAGAAATATAGGAGTTTAAGATGACTAAAGAAGAATATTTAAGAAAAGTAGCCTTGGCTAATGAGTGGATGAGGGCATATTATGAAAAAGATGAGCCTTTGGCAAGTGATGAGGAATACGATGCTTTGATTAGAGAATTAAGAGCCTTTGAAAGTCAAAATGAAAATGACATTTCACCTAATTCACCAACGCAAAAAATAGCTCCTACTATACAGAGTGAGTTTAAAAAAATCACTCATTTAAGTCGCATGTGGTCTATGGAAGATGTTTTTGATGAGGAGGAATTAAGAGCTTGGGCAAAACGTGCAAAGTGTGAAAATAATTTTTTTATAGAGCCAAAATTTGATGGAGCGAGTTTAAATTTGCTTTATGAAAATGGTAAATTAATCAGTGGTGCTACAAGAGGTGATGGCGAGGTAGGCGAGGATATTACATTAAATGTTTTTGAGATTGATAATATTCCAAAAACCATTTCTTATAAAGAAAAAATCGAGATCCGTGGCGAAGTTGTGATTTTAAAAGATGATTTTGAAAAAATCAATGAAAAAAGAGCGCAGTTAAATCAAAGTTTATTTGCTAATCCAAGAAATGCAGCCAGCGGAAGCCTAAGACAACTTGATACAAGAATTACTAAAGAAAGGAATTTAAAATTTTATCCTTGGGGAGTTGGAGAAAATTCTTTAAATTTTAAAAAACATAGTGAAGTAATGAATTTTATCAGAGAGCTCGGTTTTTTAAAAGATGATTTTGTAAAACTTTGTAAAGACTTAGATGAGGTTTTATTATCCTATAAGGAGCTTTTATCTTTAAGAGATCAAAAACCTATGATGATGGATGGTATGGTAGTTAGAGTTGATGATCTAGCACTTTGTAAAGAGCTTGGTTATACGGTTAAATTTCCAAAATTCATGGCGGCTTTTAAATTTCCAGCGCTTGAAAAAACAACGCGTTTAATTGGGGTGAATTTACAAGTGGGAAGAAGTGGAGTGATCACTCCTGTTGCTGTTTTAGAACCTGTAAATTTAGATGGGGTTGTGGTAAAATCTGCTACTTTGCATAATTTTGATGAAATTGAAAGATTGGATGTAAAAATCAATGATTTTGTTAGTGTTATAAGAAGTGGAGATGTGATACCTAAAATCACTAAAGTGTTTAAGGAAAGACGCGATGGTTTAGAATTTGATATCTTGCGTCCTAAGTTTTGTCCTACCTGTCAAGGTGAGCTTTTAGATGAAGGAACACTTATAAAATGTCAAAATATAGATTGCACCGATAGGCTTTTAAATTCGATCATACATTTTGTTTCTAAAAAGTGTTTAAATATAGATGGGCTTGGTGAAAATATAGTTGAGCTTTTATATAAAAATAAAAAAATTAATACAATTGAGAGTATTTTTTCTTTAAAATATGAAGATTTTAAAGGTTTAGAAGGCTTTAAGGAAAAGAAAATCAATAATATTTTAAATGCTATAGAAAATGCAAGAGAGTGTGAATTATTTCGTTTCATCACAGCTTTAGGAATTGAGCATATTGGAGAGGTAGCAGCTAAAAAGCTAAGTTCGAGTTTTGGTCTAGATTGGTATAAGCAAAATTTTGAATCTTATGCGAATTTAGAGGGTTTTGGTGAGCAAATGGCGGCTAGTTTATGTGAATTTACTCGTGTGAATGAAAGCCGAATTTGTGAGTTTTATCATATTTTAAAATTAAAAGTGGAGCGTTTAGAGATTAAAAGTGAGAGTTCTATTTTAGGAAAAACTTTTGTAATTACTGGAACACTTTCTAGGCCAAGAGATCATTTTAAGACCTTAATAGAAAAATTAGGTGGAAAGGTCAGTGGTTCAGTTTCTAAAAAAACAGATTTTGTGCTTTTTGGAGAAGAAGCAGGTTCTAAACTAAACAAAGCAAAAGAACTTGGTGTTAAATGTATCAATGAAAGTGATTTTCAAGAGTTGATAAAATGATCGCTTTATTGGCTTTATTTGCTTTTATTTTAACATGGCAGTTTTTTAGCTATGCTTTTATTTTTTTAATTTTTATTTTTTATGCCTTTTTAAAGGAATTTTTTGGTTTTTTAAATTTTAGAAAAAGCATCATAAAAGAGGCAGTATTGATTAAAAATAGTTTAGCTTATAAAATCACTTCTAGAAATTTATACATTTATATTGTGAGTTTTTTTGTAGCTTTATTTGCTATTTTTTCTTTATCTTTAAATTTATTAGCCTCTCAAAGACAAGATTATATTTTTTTATTTATAATCTTACCTTTATTGTTGGTTTTTTTCAAAAAAAAACTTTATTTTCAGCTAGTCAATAATGCTTATACTGATTTTATTATCATCCTTATGTCGAGTTTTTTTACGGCACTTTTTTATAGCATTTTTGATCTTTTTTTTAATGTTAAAACTATATTTAATTTATATGATTTTCATCAAAATATAGTTTATTATAAAAATTCAAGTTCCTTATTTTTTGACTTAATTTCTCAATTTTTAGCAATTATAAATGCTTTGAAAGAATACTTTTTATCCTATTTTGGAATTTTTTGGTTTAGAATTTTTAACTTTGTTTTTAATTTTTTTAATTTTTTTGTATTTTCTTTTTTTGTTGCTTATCTTTATAATTTTGCTTTTAAAAGAAACAAAATTTATATTTTTGCCAGTTCTTTTATAATTTTAATTGCTTTATTTCTTTCCAAAGAAAGTAAAAACCAAAACATAAAACCTTACCATAAAGAAATTTTAACGATGATGGATAATTTTTCTTTACTAAGGGAACAAAATTTAAGTACTTTAAAAGAAGATAAAATCAAATGGGATAAAAATTTAAAACAAATCAGGGAAATTTTAAATAAAAATGCTTTTGAAATTGGCATATGGTGGTTTTCCAAAGAAAAAGAAGATTTGCAAAAATCTCTCAATGAAAGCTTAAAATGAGATACGATCTTTTTGTAGCAAAGCGATTAAATATCAGTAGAAATAAAGCTTTAGAGCTTATAGAAAATGAAGAAATTTTGCTCAATTTTAAAAAATTTAAACCCTCTTTTGATGTTAAAAATTTACTTAATCAAGAATTAACTCAAGAAGAAATTTTATTTTCCAAAGAATTGAAATTAGAACTTTTAAATAAAACTTATGTTTCAAGGGCTGCTTTTAAATTAAAGAGTTTTTTAGAGGATAAAGATATAAATATATCAAATAAAATTTGTTTAGATGTAGGTTCTAGCACGGGTGGATTTGTGCAAATTTTATTAGAAAAACAAGCTTTAAAAATCGTTGCTTTGGATGTGGGAGATAATCAACTTCATCCAAGTTTGCGAGATAATGCTAAAATAAAAATCGTTGAAAATACGGATCTAAGAGTATTTAAAAGTGAAGAAAAATTTGAAATTATCACTTGTGATGTGAGTTTTATTTCTTTACATCACTTGATATTTTATATTGATCAGTTAGCCTTAAAGGATATAATCTTACTTTTTAAGCCCCAGTTTGAGGTTGGAAAAAATGCAAAAAGAAATAAAAAAGGTGTTGTTAAAGATGAAAAAGAAATTCAAAAAGCAAGAAAAGAATTTGAAAAAGCTTGTATTCGTTTGGGGTGGATTTTAAAAATTTGTGAAGAGTCTAAGATAAAAGGAAAAGAGGGCAATGTTGAATATTTTTACCACTATAGCAAAAAATAAAATCAAATCTTTAGCCATCGGTTCTTTTGATGGTTTGCACTTAGGACATCAAAAGCTTATTAATTTATTGGACGACTTTGGTGCGATTTTAATCGTGGATAAATTTCAAGGTAGAAAACTTTGCACCCATAAAGAAAAGCAAATTCTATCAAATAAACAAATCATAGAACTTGATTTTGAAAGTATTAAAAATTTAGACGGAAAAGAATTTTTAGATTTTTTAAAAAAAGAATTTGTTTCTTTAAAATGCATTATTGTCGGTTATGATTTTTGTTTCGGTAAAAATAAAGCTTATAAAGCCAAAGATATAGAAAATCTAAGTGGGATAAAAACGATCATAGTGGATGAGTTTTGTATCAATGGAATGAGTGTGCATACAAGCTTGATTAAGGAATTTTTAGCCAAAGGTGAAATTGAAAAAGCAAATCTTCTTTTAGGAAGAAATTATTCTATAAAAGGCAAACATGTTAAAGGGCAGGGGCTTGGATCAAAAGAGCTTTATGCAACTTTAAATTTACAATGCGATGATTATGTTTTACCCAAAGAAGGTGTTTATGCCACTTTAACCCAAATAAAAGATGCAATTTATAAAAGTGTGAGTTTTTTAGGATTGCGTTCTAGTGATGGAAAATTTGCCATAGAAAGCCATATTTTAGAAAAATTTGATCAAGATATAAATTGCAAAGATATGATAGAAATTCAATTTATATCTTTTTTAAGAGAAAATCACAAATTTGAAGATTTGACACAATTAAAAAAGCAAATTTCTCAAGATATACAATTAGCTCAAGATCGTTTAAAGGATTTGAAATGAAAGATGAAATTTTTAAAGAAAGCCCAAAAAAACAGTTTGAATTTGATAAAAATGTAGCCAGTGTTTTTGATGATATGATTAATCGTTCTGTGCCTTTTTATAAAGAAAATTTAGAACTTTGTGCTAAGTTGATCGCTAAGATTGCAAATGATGGTGCTAAAGTTTGCGATTTGGGTTGTTCTAGTGCTAATTTTTTGATTTTTTTAGCTAGTTTAAGAAAGGATTTTAGCTTTTTTGGAGTGGATAATTCTTTACCTATGCTTGAAATAGCAAAATCAAAAGCCAATGCATACGGCTTAAATATAGAATTTATTGAAGGTAATTTATGCGAATTTGATTTTTTTAGTAGCGATGTTTTTATTGCAAATTATACTTTACAATTTATAAGACCTCCAAAGAGGCAAGAGCTTGTAAATCAAATTCATAAAAACCTAAATGAAAATGGTATTTTTATTATGAGTGAAAAAATACTTTTTGAGGATGCATTCTTGTCTAAAAATGTGATTGAAATTTATGCTGATTATAAGCAAAGTCAAGGATATTCTAAATTTGAGATAGCTGCTAAAAGAGAAGCTTTAGAGAATGTTTTAATCCCTTATAGCGAAAAAGAAAATATTTCTATGCTTAAAAATGCCGGATTTAAAAAAATAGAAAGTATTTTTAAATGGGCAAATTTTGAAAGCTTTATAGCTTTTAAATAAAATTTAATTTTTCAAGCTTTCATTATCCTCCCAATCTTCTTTAGGAATAGCCACACTAAAAGCATTGACACAATCTTGACTGATGATGGATTTAAGCCTACATTCATCACTTCTTTCTTTGGCTTCTTGCGGATGAGTTTTATAGTATTCCACACTTTTTGTTTGCTCACAAGCGATAAATATCATACCTATAGTTAATAAAAACAGCATTTGAGTAAAAAATTTCATTAAATTATCCTTTTTAATTATTATAACAATAAAATTTTAACTATATTTAATGATTAATTTCTTTTTCATTATAGGAAAATACAGGCAAAGCCCATCGATATTTAATGGCTAAAAGTCTTAGAATAACTCCTATAAATAAAGTAACTAAAGTGCAAAGAAGAGTGTGAATTTGTAGCCACATTGTCAAAAGATAGTAAAGCGCACCCGTTATAATAGCAATGCCAGCATAAATTTCTTTTTGAAACACAAGTGGAATTCTCATACAAAAAATATCTCTTAAAATTCCACCAAAGACACCTGTAATTGCAGCTGCTACAATTGCAATAATAAAACCATAGTTTAATTTCATGGCAATTTGTGCTCCAAGAATGCTAAAAACAACAAGTCCTATGGCATCGAGTGTTAAAAATAAAGCTTCCAATCTTGTTACTATGCTAGGAATTCTAGTTGCAGCAAGAGCAAAAAAACAAACTAAGAGTATATATTCTGGATGTTTTACCCAAGTGAGTGGATAATGCCCTAAAAGAACATCGCGTATGCTTCCGCCACCTATAGCAGTAACCAAGGCTATAAACATAACCCCAAAAAGATCCATTTTGTGTTTTCCTGCTGCTAGGGCTCCTGTCATTCCTTCTGCTGAAATTCCTATAATATAAAGCACAGTTATGGTTAATTCACTCAGATCCATCTTTATCCTTTAAAATTGATCACAAGAGACTTTATAATGATTGATTTTTTCATCATCCACTTCATGATTTGGCACTTGGTAGCATTCTTTGAATTTTGGAGTTCGGATGATTTTAATATAAAAACTAGGTATTGCAATATTGTTTTTTATGCGTTTTGGATTTTTGTTATAAAGAACAAGATTTAAAACCTCCACGCTTTGAAATTTTAAAGCTAACTTTCTTTCTCTTTGCTCAATTTCGTTCCAAACCTTAGCATTGATTTGCTCATTTTGCGGAGTCATATTGCTCATTAAAAAAACGGAATTTTGAGCAGCTTTACTAAAACGAAATGAAGCATTTGAAGCTGTATGCCCACGAGTATATCCACTGTGTTTATAATCACTCCAAGTGGTGCGATATTTTTTAGGAATATTGGTATCATCTTCAAAACGTGGTCGTTTTTTAATTTGTTTCATTTTTAAATTGGAGGCTTCAACTTTGTAAGCAACTGCCTTTGTGCCCTTTAAAGAGTAATCATAGCAATTGATATAAAAAAATTTATTTAAAACTTGAGAACAATTAAAAGAATTAAAATAGGAAGAAAACTCTTTGTTTGGCATGTAAGATTCAAGGGCAAATGCGTTAAGAAAGCATAAAAATATTAAAATGAGTTTTTTCATTAAATTTCCTTATCTTTACTTGTGCAAAGATGATTTAAAAAGCATTCTTTGCATAGAGGTTTTTTTGCTTTACAGGTGTATCTTCCAAAAAGCACCATGGCTTGATGAAGATAATTAAGATTGTCTTTGAAAATACGCGTTAAATCTTCTTCTGTGGCCTCTGGAGTTTTTGCCTTACTAAGATTTAGGCGATGAGAAACTCTAAAAACGTGAGTATCTACAGCCATAAAATTAGCTCCGCACCATTCGATTAAAACAACGTGGGCAGTTTTTTGTCCCACTCCTGCTAAAGATTTTAAATCTTTTTCGTTTAAAGGAATTTCTCCGTCAAAATTTTCACAAACAGCCTTTGCCATTTTAATAAGATTTTGCGCCTTATTATTAAAAAAAGAACAGCTTTGGATATAACTTTTTAAACTTGCTAGATTGGCATTTGCTAAACTTTGGATATCCGGATAAGCTTTAAAAAGATCCGGAGTGATTAAATTCACTCTTTTATCGGTGCATTGAGCAGAAAGCATCACGCAAACTATAAGTTCATAAAGGTTTTTAAATTTCAATTCTGTTACAGGTTTGTCAAAATTTTTTAAAAAAAGTTCTTTGATTTGTAAATTTCTTTTCATTTTTTTATTTTAGTTAATTTGCTTTAAACCAAGTTGAGATATAATAGATTTATCTTATATTTTATATTAAAAAGGAAACTCGATGAAAAAAATTTCTCTAGTCGCGGCAACTTTGATTTTTGGTGTAGCTTTAAGTGCAAATGCAGCTACAGTAGCTACTGTAAATGGTAAAAATATTAGCGATACTGAGGTAAATGATTTTTTTGCTCCTATGCTTAGAGGTCAAGATTTTAAAACTTTACCAGAAAATCAAAAAAAGGCACTTACGCAACAATATATCATTCAAGATTTAGTTTTGCAAGATGCTAAAAAACAAAATTTAGAAAAAGATCCACTCTATACAAAAGAGCTTGATCGTGCAAAAGAAAGTATCTTAGTTAATGTATATCAAGAAAAAATTTTAAATTCTATTAAAGTAGATCCAGCTAAGGCTAAAGCTTTTTATGATCAAAATAAAGATAAATATGTAAAACCTGCTTCAGTTCAGGCAAGACATATTTTAGTTTCTAGCGAAAAAGAAGCTAAAGAAATTATCAATGAGCTTAAAAAATTAAAAGGTAAAGCTTTAGAAGATAAATTCAGTCAAATTGCTAAAGAAAAATCTATAGATCCAGGTTCAAAAAATCAAGGTGGAGAGCTTGGCTGGTTTGATCAATCAACTATGGTAAAACCTTTTACAGATGCAGCTTTTGCACTTAAAAATGGTACAATTACAACCACTCCAGTAAAAACAAATTTTGGATATCATATTATCTTAAAAGAAAATTCACATCCAAGAGAGCAAATCAAATTTGAAGATGTAAAACAAGGTATTGAAAACGGGCTTAAATTTGAAGAATTTAAGAAGGTAATGAATCAAAAAGGTCAAGAACTTTTAAATAACGCTAAAGTTGAGTATAAATAAAATGGGTGTTTTAGATATTGTTAAACCAGGGGTTATAAGCGGTAACGAGCTTAATAAAGTTTATGAGTATGCTAAAGCAGAGGGATTTGCAATCCCTGCTGTGAATGTTGTTGGAACAAATTCTATTAATGCGGTTTTAGAAGTTGCTAAAAAAGTCAATTCTCCCGTAATTATTCAGTTTTCCAACGGGGGTGCCAAATTTTACGCCGGCAAAAATTGTTCTAATGGGGATGTTTTGGGTGCTGTTAGTGGGGCTCAACATGTTCATTTGCTTTCTAAGGCTTATGGAATTCCAGTTATTTTACATACCGATCATGCCGCTAGAAAGCTTTTGCCTTGGATAGATGGCTTGATCGCAGCAAATGAAGAATTTAAGAAAAATCACGGACAAGCGTTATTTAGTTCTCATATGCTTGATCTTAGCGAAGAAAGTTTAGAAGAGAATTTAAAAACTTGTGAAGAGTATTTGAAAAAACTTGATACTTTGGGGATTTGTCTTGAATTAGAACTTGGTTGCACAGGTGGTGAAGAAGATGGCGTTGATAATACGGGTATTGACAATGCTAGACTCTATACTCAGCCTGAAGATGTAGCTCTTGCTTATGAAAGACTTGGAAAAATCAGTGATAAATTTTCAATCGCAGCAAGTTTTGGCAATGTGCATGGAGTCTATAAACCTGGCAATGTAAGCTTACAGCCTGAAATTCTCAAAAATTCTCAAAAATTCATAAAAGAAAAATTTGGACTAAGTAGTGATAAGCCAATTAATTTTGTTTTCCATGGTGGAAGCGGAAGTGAATTAAAAGATATTAAAGATGCGGTAAGCTATGGTGTGATTAAAATGAATATCGACACAGATACTCAGTGGGCTTTTTGGGATGGAGTTCGCGAGTATGAAGCTAAAAATCATGCTTATTTACAAGGCCAAATTGGAAATCCAGAAGGCGATGATAAACCAAATAAAAAATACTACGATCCACGCGTATGGTTAAGATCGGGCGAGGAAAGTATGATTAAGCGTTTAGAAATTGCTTTTGAGAATTTAAATTGTATTAATAAAAACTAAGCTTCGTGCTTAGTTTTTATTTTAGTTTAAAGATTGTTTTTTAAATAATTTTTAAAGTAAAATTTTATTATTGATTAGGGATTGTTTATATGGAAGTAAAATCGGATGAAATTGCGGAACTTATTTTGCCTGAAAGTAAAGAAAGAAAAGGATATTTTGTTTATTTAAAGATTATTTTTATTCCTGCTTTGCTTTATTTTTTGATTTTGCTGGGTTATTTTCATGTTATAAATTTTGAAGTTGAATTACATACAGTTGTTATGACAGGGATTATTTTCTTTGTAGCGCTTATTTTTGCACGTCATAATTCTGAATACGCCTATAGTATTTTTGAACAACAAAAAGATGAATTTAAACAAGCTTTAAAACGACATATTATGAAACATTTTCTTGCCATAGGAAAAGACACAAAATCAAATGCTAATTTTGATGATTTTGCTTATAGTTATATTAGAGAAACTAGAAATGAAAACTTTGCAAGTATAGGTTCAGCAATTTTTCCTATGATGGGAATTTTAGGAACTTTTATCAGTATTGCAATTTCCATGCCAGATTTTAGTTCTAGCAATACAGCGGCTTTAGAGCAAGAAATTGCAAATTTATTAAGCGGAGTAGGAACTGCTTTTTATGTTTCAATTTATGGTATTTTTTTAGCTCTTTGGTGGATTTTTTTTGAAAAATTTGGCAAGAGCAAAATCGAGCGTTTGTTAAATCGTCAAAAAAATTCTACAAGTGGATTTTTTTGGACTAAAGAGGAACTTGATCAAAGATATTTGAGTGAAAGTTTGCAGCATTTTGAAAAGATCGGTGCTATTTTTAAACAAGTGAGTAATCAGGATTTTTTTGCAGAGCTTGATCATGCTATCGATAGAAAATTTAAAATTTTTCAAGATATGATCAATGTTGAAGAAAAAGCCATAAGATTAAGTGGTGAACATATTAAACAGACTATGGGAGAATTAAGTAGAGCACAAAGAGATCAAAGAGATCTCGGTAAATTATATAGTGAAATGCTTAATGGTATTGGCATACTTAATCAAAATCTTAAAGAAGTTAATATGCGTATGTCAGAACAATATAATCGTTTATTGGATATTAGCAATGAAAAAATTCAACATTTTGATAAAACTTTAGGTGTTTTTACAGAGGAAGTAGAGCGTTTCAGTCATAATTTTAAACTTTATGAGCAAGAAATGCTTCAAAGTCAAGAGAAGATTTTTGAAGGATTTAAAACAAGTCTTTTTGAGGGAATGCATAAATTTAAAGAAGTGTATGAAGAAGAAAAAAATATTGATGAAAAAATTAAAATGATGGGAGAATTTAAGAAAGAAATTCAAGATCTCAATGAAGAAACCAATGAAGTGATGAAAAAAATTGGTAAAGAAGTAGAAGAAAAAGAAGTTAATATTGAAGAAAATAAAAATACAGAGCAATTAGATCTTGCTAAAGAAGATGAGCAAGAAAAAGAATCGGATCTAGAAAAAACAAGTGAAGAAAAAAATCATGAAAAATGATTTTAAAGAAGATAATAATTTTTGGATAGCCTATGCTGATTTAATGGCAGGCTTACTTTTTGTTTTTATTTTGCTAATAGGTGCTATTGTGGTTAAATATGTTTTAACTCAAAGTGATCTAAGAGAGATTAAAGATAGTCTGACCAAACAAGAAGCACGGTTGGAGGAAAATAAACAAGAATTAAAAAATAAAGAAGCAATTGTTTTTAAATTGAGTTCTGATTTAAACAATGCTTCAAGTGCTTTAGATCTTGCAAATTTACAAAAAGCAGAACTTGAAGCAAATATAACTAACTATAAACAATTAAGTCAAGACTTAAATTCAACTCTTGACAATAAAGACAAGCAAATTCTTATTTTGCTTGGACAGCTTGAAAAAAAAGATGAAGAATTATCCAATTTGCAAGAAGAATTTAAACAAGCTAAGGAAAAAATTCAAAATTTAGGACTTATGCGTGAGAATTTGAGCAAAGAATTGCAAAAAAAGCTTGATAGTAATATTACGATCAATGATAAAACAGGAGCAATTTCTTTACCTGCTGAGGTTTTGTTTGATAAGGATTCTTATGTTTTAAAAAATGAAGCAAAGGCAAGATTGAGAAAAATTTTAAGTGAATATTTTGATGCGATTATGAATGATCCAAAAATTTTATCTAATATTGAAAATATTATTATCGAAGGGCATACAGATAGTGATGGTTCTTATATTTATAATTTAGATTTATCTCAAAAACGAGCTTATGAAGTGATGAATTTTATTTATAGTTTCTATAAAGATCCAAGATTGCAAAAACTTTTGATGGCAAGTGGGCGTTCTTTTTCTGATCCTATTATGATCAATGGAGTAGAAGATAAAGACAAAAGTCGCCGTATAGAAATCAAATTTAGTATTAAAAATGATAATGCCTTAAAAGATGTAGAAAATTTTTTTGAATTCCATTAAAATTTCATGAGATGCTAAAATCTACCATTGATAAAATTTGTTTTAAAGGTTTTGAATTTTATGTAAAGCGTGATGATTTATTAGGTGAAATCAATGGTAATAAGGCTAGAAAACTTGCTTTTTATTCTTCTAAAACCTATACCAAACATCAGCGTTTTATTAGTTATGGTGGCATTCAGAGTAATGCAATGGCTGCACTTAGTTTTTTTTGTTTTCAAAGAAATATAAAATTTATTTTTATCTGTAAAAAAATTCCATCCTATCTTAAAGAAAATCCATGCGGCAACTATGCTTTAGCTTTAAAAAATAAGACTGAAATCATAGAAACTGATGATAATCTAAAAGAATATGCCCTATCTTTGTGTAATAAAGATGATATTTTTATAGAACAAGGTGTGGCTAATTTAAATGCAGAACAAGGCTATAAAGAATTAGCAAGTGAAATTAAAGAACAAAGTTTGGAATTGAATTTAGAATTTGATATTTTTTTACCATCTGGCACAGGAACTTCTGCCGCTTTTTTGGCCAAACATTCTCAATTTAAAGTTTTTACTTGTGCATGTGTTGGTGATGAGGATTATTTAAAAAAACAAATTTTAGAGCTAATGCAAGATTATGATTTTAAAAATTTACAAATTTTGCAAAAAAATCAAAAATACCATTTTGGAAAACCTTATAAAGAAATTTACCAACTTTATAAAGAATTAAAACAAGAATGTTCTATAGAATTTGACTTGCTTTATGATATGATAGGCTTAAGCGTTGCGTTAAAAAGAAAATGGGAAAAGCCTTTGCTTTATATACATCAAGGAGGCATTTTGGGCAATGCTTCCATGCTGCAAAGATATGCTTTTAAGGGTTTTAAATAGTTTTTATTTTCTTAGATATACTAAGAGGTTTTTACAAGCTAGAGAAATGATTTTATATGTTTCATCAAAATTTCCACTATACCAGGGATCAGGAACTTCATCATAACCCAAATCAGAAGCAAAATCAGTCATTTTTAAAAGTTTATTTTGAGTATTATTAAATTTTTTTAAAACATTGTTAAAATTAGAATTATCCATAGTGATTAAAAAATCACTTTCGTCACAGAGTTTTTGCGTGAGTTTTTTACTCTTGAAATTTGGATGCTCGATATTAAGACTTTGAAGTTTGGTTTTTGTACCAAAATGCATCCCTTCACCATCGTGTTCTCCTGAAGTGCCTGCACTGGTAATGAAAAAAAGTTCTTCTAAGTTATTTTTTTTGATTAAATCTTTCATGACAAATTCAGCCATAGGAGAGCGACATATATTTCCTAAACATATAAAGGTTATTTTTTTCACATTTTTTCCTTGTGTTTTAATCAAAAATTATAAAAAGTATCATACAATAAAACTATGGAAAAATTCAATAAAACTTTGTGGATATGTTGGTTTGGAGTTTTTACTACAAGCATGGGGCTAAGTCAAATTGCTCCTATTTTGCCTTTATATATAAAAGAATTAGGGCATATTAATCCCAATGATATTGCATTTTATTCAGGACTTGCTTTTGGCGTAACTCCGCTTGGAATGGCTATTTTTTCACCTCTTTGGACTTTTTTAGGTGCAAAATATGGTTATAAAAATATGTTGCTTCGTGCGAGTTTAGGGATGTCAATTTTAACCTTATGGCTTAGCTTTGCTCATAGTGCTACAGAAGTAGTTTTAATACGTGCTTTAACAGGAATTGTTTCTGGTTTTACATCCGCATGTGTTGTTTTTATAGCAGTGATTGCACCTAAAGAAAAAGTAGCTTACGCTTTAGGCACTCTTTCTACTGCTTCGGTTAGCGGTAGTTTGATAGGACCTTTGTTTGGTGGGTTTGTCGCTGAGTTTTTAAGCATCAGCACTGTTTTTGATCTGATAGCATTTTTGATCGCTTGTTCTTTTGTGACAATTTATTTTTTCATCCATGAGGATAAGAAAAACAAAGAAATTCAGCAATACACTCATAAGAAAAAAGAAAATAAAACTCTTATTGTTATCCTTTTTATCACAACTTTTATCATTCAGTTTGGAACTTTTGGGGTTATGCCTATTTTAAGTATTTTTGTAGAAAAAATTCACCAAGGGGGTAATTTAGCTCTTTGGGCTGGAATTGTTGTGGCTTCAAGTGGTGTGAGTAATTTGTTTTTTGCACCGAGAATTGGTAGTTTTGCAGATAAAATAAATCCGGTTAAGATAATTTTTTCTTCTTTGATATTTTGTGGAATTTGTTTTTATTTGCAGTCTTTAGCCACAAATGTTTATATGTTGATTTTTATAAGATTATTAATAGGGGTAGCACTTGGCGGTCTTTTGCCTTGTGTGAATGCTCTGCTTAAAAAAAGCGTGAGTGCAAAAAATTTGAGTGTTATTTTCGGCCTTAATCAAACATTTCAATTTTTAGGCAATTTTTGCGGAGCCTTTGGAGGGGGAGTAATAACAGCTTATTTTAAAATAGAAATGGTTTTTATTCTCATGTGTTTTATTTTTATACTCAATGCTTTAATTTTTTTATTGTTTAGAAAGCATATTTAATTTTTTAAAATTTCTTTGATTTTTTCATATTCAGCTATAAGCTGTTCAAGGGAAAAATTTAAATTTGCAGGGGAAGTGGATGGTAAAGCAATAGCATCTAATTTGGGATAGAATTTTTTAAAAAAATGATAAGCACTTTTTCCTGTAGTAAAGATGTGTTCTATTTGGGCATGATTAAAAATAATATTTAAATCATTAGCCTTAGCATAACTTATGGTTTTATCATCAGAATTTTTTATTTTACAACTTTGAAGTATATCCCAAAGGGCTATTTTATGATTTTTTAAAAATATTTTTTGTTCTTTTATGCTTGATAATTTTACCGAGAATAAAATTTCAAAAATAGGCCAAAATCTATTTCTTGGATGTTGATAGTAAAAGCCATCTTTTCTAGATTGGATTGAAGGAAAGGATCCTAGGATTAAAATTTTAGAATTTTTATCAAAAAAAGGTTTTAAAGGATGAGTGAGAAAATCACTCATTCGCATAAATCCACAGAAATTTTGCCATTTTTAATTTCACTTACTTTTACTTTTAAAATATCTTGTTCTTTGATATTTAAATGTTTTATTTTAGAATGATGAAGCAAACCATCTATATCGTCTTTAAGTTCTACAAAGGCTCCAAATTGAGTGATTTTTTTAACCATTCCTTCAAATTCTTGGCCGATTTCAAATTCTGATATTTTCTTTTCTTTTAGTGATTTTTTATGAGTTTTATGAGACGTTGTGATATTTAGAATATAATTTTTAGCAGCCATAATTTGTTCATTATCACAGCCTGAAATTTTTACCTCACCTTTATCTCGGTCAAGATCAATGGATACATTAAATTTCTCTATAATTTCTTTGATGGTTTTGCCACCTTGACCTATAATATCTACAATTTTAGATGGCTCAATATTAAACAGTTCTATTTTTGGTAAAATTTCTTCATTAACAACAATTTCTTTTGCCGCTTTTTCCATAATATCTAAAATATGGAGTCTTCCTTCTTTGGCTTGATAAAGAGCAATTTTTAATTTTTCTTGATCTATTCCACCAAGCTTAATATCCATTTGTAAAGCAGTGATACCATTTTTATTTCCAGCAACTTTAAAATCCATATCCCCATCGTGATCTTCAAGCCCCATGATATCGGTTAAAACTGCAAATTGATCGTTTTCAAAAATCAAGCCCATTGCAACTCCAGCAATCAGATCTAAGCTAGGAACTCCTGCAGCACGCAAGGCTAAAGAACCTCCACAGACTGTAGCCATAGAGCTTGATCCATTGCTTTCTAAAATTTCACTGACTAAGCGGATAACATAAGGATAATCTTGTGGCACACTTGGATATAGAGCTCTTTTTCCTAAATTTCCATGTCCTAATTCTCTTCTGCTTGGTGCTTTAATAGGACTAGCTTCGCCCACTGAAAAACCTGGAAAATTATAATTTACCATAAAACGTTCGCTTACAGGATTTTTTTCATTGAGTAAATCTATCATTTGGGCGTCATTATCTCCGCCTAAAGTTGCTACAACTAAAGCTTGAGTTTGACCCCGTGTAAAAAGACAAGATCCATGGGCGTTAGGGAGTATATTTGTTTCTATACTAATAGGTCTTACTTCTTTTAAGCCTCTGCCATCAGCTCTTTTTCCCTCATTTAGAATTTGAGAGCGTATGATATTGCGTTTGACTTTATTTAAAGTACTAAGCACGCTTTCTTCGTCCCAATCTTTGGCGATATCTAATTTCATAATTTCTTTAGCAATTTTATTTAATTCGCTGGCTCTTTCACTTTTCGCCATTTGATTGATAGCTTGTTTGATATCATTATAAAAATTATTTTCTAAAAAGGTGAAAATTTCTGGATATTCGATTTCATCTTTTAATTCTATAGGATTATTTTTTTTGTGTTTCATGAAAGTTTTTTCATAAATACTTGATCCTTCTAAGATGGCTTTTTGAGCCAAATTTAAAGCTTCTAAAGTTTCATCTTCACTTAGCTCATTCATAACTTGAGTATTTTCTGGTACAATTTGAATAGGTGGTTGATTATCTGGAAATTTGATTTCTATCATTGCAAATTCATCACTTGGTAAAGCTCTCATTTCTATCATTAAAAGTTCATCTTTTACTCCAGAAACATAAAGATCTAAAGTACTTTTTTTTAGTTCTTCATGGTTAGGATTTAAGATAAAGTTACCATCTATGCGTCCTATACGAACCCCACAAACTGGAGCTTTTATAGGAATATCACTCAAATAAAGTGCCGCACTAGCAGCATTTAAACTCATTATTTGTAAGTCTGTTTGGGGATCTACTGAAAGAACCATAACAACAATTTGAGTCGGATAGGCATATCCTTTTGGAAAAAGTGGGCGCAAAGATCTGTCTATGATTCTAGCTGTAAGAGTTTCAGCATCAGTTGGCTTAGTTTCTCTTTTGACATAACCTCCTGGAATTTTACCTGCGGCATAAGCTTTTTCTATATATTGAACGGTTAAGGGTAAAAAATCCTCTTCAACTAGTTTTTCTTCTCTTGCAACTGTTGCTAATATAACACTTTTTCCTTGTCTCATTAAAACAGCACCGGAGGCTTGTTTTGCCACTTTATCTATATCAAAGATTTCTATATTTTTATTCACTTGAATTTCGTATTGCATTGTTTGTCCTTTTTTTCCAGATAATAAATGGGTTAAATTTTTAAAAATATTCAGCAAGTATCTTTCCTTTAAATTTTATTTTCAGTTTCAGCTAGTGAAAAATCATATTTAATTCCACCTATTGGGTAAAAATTAAATACAAAATAAACTCCGCTTTGATTTTTTGCAGTAATTCCAGCACTTGTAAGCTGTGGATCAATTCTTTCTCTATACATCAAAGAATAATTCCAACATTTTCTTTGGAAAGTATATCCAAATTCCCACATATTTGCATGTGCTCTTTGAGTGTCAAGCCAAATTCCTCCAAATAAATTGTAATTTGGTGTTATGATATAATTTGCGTGAGTTCCTATGAAATTATATTTACCATATTCGTTATTTTGATAAGCATGAGAAAAATTCCAATTAAAATCAAAATTGGTGCTAAATTCGATTTGATTGATCACATTGGTAAATCTTTGCTCTTTATAAGAATAAAATGTTTCATTGCTTAAATTGATATAATCATTATAGTAATAAGTTATTAAATTTTTTAATTGATCAAAGTGGTGTTGTTTGCTTAAGTATTCGAGATTGAATTTATGTTTTAATTTTTTTTGACCCAAATCATTGTAGAAATATTGAACTGTATAAAAATTGATTTGATCGTCTTTTTGAGTGGTGGATTCTTCAAGATAATTTTCGCTAATATTTCCAGATTTTGCTCCAAGCAGTGAATATTCTAAGCCAAAATTTAAAGTATGAAAAAAATATCCATAATTTTTTGAAAGATCTGTATAAAAATTAAAGCTATGGGTATTTTGAAAATAGTGTTCATGATCTTTTCTAGGATCATGGGTGTAATTAACAAAAGAGGCAAAAAGATGCTCTGTAAAAGTGAAATGAAGTAAGTCATTAAAAAAAGCATTATGGTATGAAATTGGCAATTCTAAATTAATTTGATTAGCATAAGGACCTACTTGGCGATAAAAATTATGAAAGCTTGCGTCAAAAGAATAACGCAAACGCTCATCAAATAAATTATTTAAAAATCGGTGATACTGAAAGCTTGGATATTCTTGCAAGGTTGATTTATTGTTTAATTTAGAGGTATCAATATAGTATTTTCCATAAGCTCCATAATAATTGTTTTCATCAGCTAAAAAATAATTGATCCTAGAGGTGACTAATGAATTAAGATCGTAAGTATCTTTTGAGCTAAGATTAAAATAATCTATATCATTAATATAAATTCCATCAATCCATAGCCCTTCTTGAAAATTATCCCCCAATAAAGATTTAACTAAATCATCCCTAGTATATTTTAGTTCAATACCAGCATGAGTTTTATTTTTTAAATTTTCTTTGTGATAATAAGAAGATTTTTCTCTAAAACCTCCAAAATTAAGTTCTCCCATGGAATAAGGCGAATCTACAAATCTTAAAGTAGAGTAAAGTCCAAAACCTCTATTGGTTCTAATTTGAGGGTTAAATTGTAAGTCCCAATTTTCATCTGTTGCTATATAAATAGGTTGTTCATAGTATAAACCCTCGCCTCTTTTTAGAACAATTTTAGGGATTAAAAGTCCGCTTTGTCTATGTGTATCAGCACTAAATCCAAAATAAGGTAAATAAAATATAGGTATATCTTTAACGTATAATCTTGCATTATATAGATGAACAAAATTATTTTTTCTATTTAACCAGCCTTTGGAAAATCGAATTTCCCAATCTGGATCTTCAACATTACAACTAGAAACTGAAGAAATTTTGCTTTCAAAAACTTTATCATTTAAATAACTTTGTTTGCTTTGAAACCAAACTTCTAAATTGTTATTGGAAAAGAAAAAATTGTCAAAATGTGCTTCATTGGAGTTTAAATTTATTTTTGCATAATTTGAATGCGATCGTTCATTTTGTCCTCTTAAAATATTAACATCACCAAAAAGCTCTATATCTCCACTTTTTTCGTTATATATTGCTTTATTTGCAGTGATGAAATAAAAATCTGAAAAGATAACTACATCATTTTTTGCTGTGAGTATATCTCCTTCTTTCTTTGCATTTAGCGCATAAATATCAACTTGTGCTGCATTTAAAGCAATATTTGTAAAACATAAAAATAAAAATTTACGCCACATTGACCACTACTGTTTTTGCTGCATAATCTTCCCATGTTTTACGCAAATCATTGCCTAAAGCCCATGCAAATCCTAAAAAAAATGCACTATTGCTAAGCTCGCTAACACTAGCTCTTATGCAACTTTGAATTAAGTTGGGTTTATCTAAAAGATCTTCATCCAAAATGATTATTTTACATATCATTTTTCCTAAACTTGCACCGTATAAATAGGTAAAAATGATTTGATATATCAAGTGAATTAAAATAAAGCTAAAGCTGAAATTACGTGATACTTCAATCATTTCCATTAAATCTTTTGCTTGAGATAAAGGAGTATAAAAGATGATATAAATAATAAAAGAAAGGATAAAATTATCTATAAAATAAGCTAAAACTCTTTTTTTAAAACTAGCAATACTTAAATTTTCACGTTCTAAACGAGTGGCTAAATCTTCTTTCATTGGATAACCTGATAAGCAATATCTTTTCTAAATTGTTTTCCTTTAAATTCAACATTTTCACAAAGCTCATAAGCCTTTTTTTGTGCTTCTTTTATATCTTTTCCTACACCAACGCAGACTAAAACACGCCCTCCATCGGCCATTAATTTATCATTATCTAAGCTAACTCCGGCATAAGAAATATGGGTATTTTCTGGAATATTTTTTATAGAGATTTCTGTTTTTTCGGAACTTTTGTATGGGTAATTTTCACTAGCACAAACAACTCCGACGGCGTATTCTTTTTTTATATTGATTTTTGTATTTTTTAAACGTTTTTGGGTTGTAGCTAAAATTAATTCCAAAGGATTTTCAATTAAAGGCATTAAAACTTCGCATTCTGGATCGCCAAAACGCACATTAAATTCTAAAACATAAGGTTCTTGATTGACAACCATAATTCCTATAAATAAAACCCCACTAAATTCACTACCTTCTTTTTTCATTCCAGCTAAAGTAGGAATAATGATATCTTTTTTGATTTTTTCAAGCAAATCTTCACTGGCTAAAGAACTAGGTGCATAAGCTCCCATTCCACCGGTGTTTGGACCTTTATCTTGATCAAGAAGTTTTTTATGATCTTGAGCTGCAGGTAATAAAACAAAATCATCCCCATCACAGACTGCAAAAATACTAAGTTCAAATCCATCTAAAAATTCTTCTATTACTATGAATTTTCCAGCATCTCCAAAACTTTCCCCACTAAGCATTTTAGAAGCTGAGTCAATAGCTTCTTCATGAGTTTGTGCGATAATCACTCCTTTTCCAGCACACAACCCATCTGCTTTTACAACTATAGGTGGTGTTAAGGTTGAAATAAATTCTTTGGCTTTTTCTAAATTATTGGTGTTTAAAAATTTAGCCGTTTTAATTTGATATTTTTGAAGAAAATTTTTCATAAAGGATTTTGATGTTTCAAGCATAGCAGCAGCTTTGCTTGGTCCAAATATAGCAAGATTATGTTGTTTAAAAATATCTACAATCCCTTGGGCTAAAAAATTTTCACTTCCTACTATACAAAGATCAATTTCATTTTCTTTTGCGTAATTTGCTAATTCTAAAGGTTTTTCAAGATTGATATTTGTGCCAAGACTTTTGGTTGCACCATTTCCAGGGGAGAAGAAAAAATCTAAATTTTGATCTATATTTTTTAAAGCTAAAGCGATAGAATATTCTCTAGCACCGCTGCCTAAAATCATTATTTTCATTTATTCTCCTTTAATAAAACCCAAACAGCCGCTATTAAAGTTGACCCCAAAAAGTCAAAAGAAAACCGTTAGGCGATTTTTAAAGGCTGCAACTTCTCACTTCTTTCGAAATTCAAACGACGCCACAGACACGGTAAACCGCACACTCACAGTAATTAAAAATGTGTTGGATCACTAAAAATTCGCGTACCGTTTAGGCACGAAATTATAGCTTAATTTAGCTTAAACTTACGTTTTAAATAAGCTTAAATTTGGTTTTTCCTGTTTTATCAAAATGTTTTCCTTGTAATATAATATCTGCCACACTTTCCCAAACGTGCTTTTCGTCAATATAAACAATATCAAAAGTATTATCACGCATTAAGGATTGATAATTAACTTTTTTAGGAGCATATTTTACGATATAATAAGGATTTTGAGCAAAATTTTCAATTTTTAATTTGCAAAGCAAATCCAAATCTGAAGTGACAACTAAAAATTTTCTCCTTTGTTCCTTTGCGATTTTTTGAATATAAATTAAAAGTTTTTGATCGAATGGATTAAGAGCTGATTTATTTAACCTGCTTAAATAATGTTCTGCAAAAGAAAGAGAACAAAAAGAATTTTCTATATTAGTCATTGAAAAATAAGAATTTTTTACCCCTGAAGATTTTATTGATAAATGCCAAATTTTAATATCCATAATCGTAGCACATAGATTAAGCCCTGTAACTATTTTTTTAAAAAGTTTTTCACGAGAAAGTTTAAAAGCATTTTCAAAAATATTATAATTTTTTTTATAAAAGTCTTCCTGAAGAGCTTGTAATCTTTTAAGTGAGGTTTTATAGCCTTCTGATTCTTTTTGCAGGTTTTCTAATCTTTCTTGACGTGCTTTAATTTTTTCTTGATCAGGATTGGCTGCTTTGGATTTAAGATTAATTTCAGATTGTAAGGTTTTCATTTGAGCTTCAATGGATGCGAGTCTATTTTTTTTAGTGTCTATAGTTGCTATAAGAGCTTGATAATGACACTGTAAAGATAAAAAAGTTTCGTTAAAAATTTTAGTTATATTAGGCTTACGATCTGTAGCCATTTGTTTATAAGAATTTTCTAGGTGCATCATAATGCTTTTTAAGGCATTAAATTGAGTTTGATCAATAGAGTTGTCCATAAAAATAAGGGTATCATAAGCCTTAAATAAAAATCTTTTAATGATTACATAATCTAAAATACACGGAATATCTTTTTCATCTTCTAAATTTGCTTGTAAAGTTTCTACGGATAAAATTTCGTGAGCAAAATATTTTTGTATAGCTTGAGGAATGGTAAAAGATAAAGGAATTTTCTCAATAGAATCAAAATCTATGGTTCTATAAAGTTCTGTAATATAAGCACTTCTTCTTGAATTTTGCAAATCTTCCAATTCATCATCATCATTTGTTTTCCAAAAATCATTTTCTGTAATAAAATCTCCTTCTTTAAATTCTTGAAATTTAGAAGGTCTTATACTTGTAATTGTTTTATTAACAGGAGCAGGTGCTCCATTTGCATTTTTATTTTCAGCTGAAAGAGTTCTAAACTCCACAAACATTCCAACTGTAGGCATACTTTTCTTATCATTCCAAATTTGACGATTAAAATCAAAAAAGGTATTTGCTGAATTTGTAACAGTCCCTCGTCCTGTAGAGTCCATATAGATAGCTATCTTTCCGTGCATATTTCATCCTTGAAATGTTTTAAAAGGATATTTTAACTTTATTTTTATAAAATTTTAATAATAGATTTAAGATTTTTATTATTAAAATTCACATTAATTTCACATATTTTTTTATAATTATTATTTTTTTTAGGATATTTTATTTTTTTAAAGGATAATTATGTTTTTTTATTATTATTTAAAAAATCCTAAACAAGTGGGAGCTTTGTGTCCTAGTTCTAAAAAATTAAGAAAAGCAATCACTCAAAATATAGGTTTAGAAAGTGTTAAAAATATAGTTGAAATAGGACCAGGAACAGGAGCATTTACAGAAGCCATACTTCAAAGAAAACATAAGGATGCTAAATTTTTTGCGATAGAAATTAATGATCAAATGGCACAAAAACTTTCTAAAAAATATGAAAATTTAGATTTGCAAATTGGAAATGCCGAGAATTTAGAGTATTTTTTATATCAAAGATCTATGTCAAATGTAGATGTTGTAGTTTCTGGAATTCCTTGGGCTTTGTTAAAAAATCATGAACAAGAAAAGCTTTTAAACGCAATTTATAAAAATTTATCCAAAGGTGGATATTTTACCACTTTTGCTTATATAATTCCAAGCCCTTCGAGTAGGGCTTTTCGTTTAAAAATATTTGAACTTTTTAGTGAAGTTAAAATTTCAAAAATAGTGTGGCAAAATATCCCACCGGCCATAGTGTATTATTGTAAGAAATAATTACTCCCATTCTATTGTTGCGGGTGGCTTGCTTGATATATCATAAACTACGCGATTGATTCCTTTTACTTCATTGATAATACGACGACTGATATTTTCTAAAATTTCATAAGGTAGATGTGAAAAAGTTGCGGTCATTCCATCACTTGCATCTACAATACGCACACAAATAGTATTGTCATAAGTGCGATTATCTCCCATAACGCCGACACTTTTTACATTTAAGAGCACACAAAATGCTTGCCATGTTTTATCATACCAACCAGTACTTTTTAATTCTTCAAGTAAAATAACATCTGCTTGTCTAAGTAGATTTAAACTAGGGCGATTAACTTCACCCATAATGCGTATGGCAAGGCCAGGTCCAGGAAAAGGATGACGATAGACAACTTCTTTACTTAAACCTAGTTCCAAACCTAAGGTTCTTACTTCATCTTTAAAAATTTCTTTCAAAGGTTCGATAAGTTTTAGATTCATTTTTTCAGGTAAGCCTCCGACGTTGTGATGACTTTTAATAGTCTTGCTAGCGCCGATGACTGAACTTTCAATGATATCGGTATAAAGAGTGCCTTGAGCGAGATATTTAACATCGCTATGTTTTTTTGCTTCTTGTTCAAAAACTTCTATAAAGGTGTTTCCTATGATTTTTCTTTTTTGTTCAGGATCGATTACTCCGGCTAAACGACTTAGAAAAATTTCACTCGCATCAATGCTTATAAGATCTGTTTTTAGTGTGTTTTTAAACATAAATTCTACTTGTTCACGTTCGTTAGCACGCAATAAGCCATTATCTACAAAAACAACGATGACTTGTTTTTTAATCGCACTTGATAAAAGTGCTGCCACAACACTACTATCAACCCCACCACTTACAGCACATAAAACTTTATCATTTCCAACTTCTTCGCGAATTTTTTCTGTTTGAGTTTTAGCAAAAGAGCCCATATTCCAAACACTTTCGCAATTACAAGCGTATTTGGCAAAATTTTTCAAAATGTTTTTACCAAATTCGCTGTGCTGAACTTCTGGGTGAAATTGTAAAGCAAAGAATTTCTTTTCTTCATTAGCAAAGACGCAAAAAGGACTATTTTCACTCGTTGCTAAAACTTCAAAGCCTTGAGGTAAATTTTCTACTTTATCAGAATGACTCATCCATACGGTTTGTTTTTTAGGTAAATTTTTAAATAATGCACTATCTTTTTGAATTTCTATGGTTGCTTTTCCATATTCTTTGTGTCCTGCTGGAGCAACACTAGCGCTAAAATGATGTGCCATTAGTTGCATACCATAACAAATTCCAAGAATAGGTAAGCCCAAATCAAAAACACCTTTGTCGCAAAAATAAGCATCGGTTGCATAAACACTTGCTGGACCACCGCTTAATATAATGCCTTTAGGTTCTTTTGCTTTAATATCAGCTAAGCTTACATTAAAGGGTAAAATTTCCGCATAAACCCCTTGTTCTCTTAATCTTCTAGCGATTAATTGTGTGTATTGAGAGCCAAAATCTAAAACTAAAATATCTGCTTTTTTCATTATATCACCACCTATTGAGTTGTTCATATTTTTTAATGCTTTTTATAGAGCCATTTTGTTCATAAGTCGTGTATTGTGGATCGCCTTTATATCCACAAGAGCACAAAAAAATTAAGAAAAAAAATGATAAAATTATTTTATGGTAAAAATTCAAAATCAAAAAACGATTAGAAATGTTAGTGCTATTGTTAATGATTTGATGAGTAAATCTCATTATAAACCTTTAAAAACCTTGTTTTTTTGTAAAGATTTTTTAAATTCTTTACCACCCGCAAAGCAACGTTTAATAGCTAGGATTTATATAAAAAATGATATTTTAAATATCATTACTTCGCATCCTGCAGGCTTTCAAGAATTAAATCATGATAATAGCAAAATTTATATTAAAATTCTCATAAAAAAATACGCCCAAGTGTATCCTTTAAGTGGTTTTTCAAACATAAAAGATATCAGAGTGATGACGCAAAAATATAGCTTTAGTGTTAAAAATGAAGAAAATATCAAAAAAAATCCATACATAGAATTAAGTTTGGGCTGTTTTAAAAATACTTTAGAAAATAAAGTGTTAGCAAATAAATTTGAAGAATTAAGGCAAATTATAAAAAATGCTTGAAAAATCATCTAAAAATATTTTAGAAAAAGAATTGCAAACCTTACCTCAAAAACCAGGTGTTTATCAGTATTTTGATCAAAATGGAAAACTTTTGTATGTGGGCAAGGCGAAGAATTTAAAAAATAGGGTTAGGAGTTATTTTACCTTTCGTCCTAAATTGTGTGCAAATAGTAAAAATTCTTTAAGAATACAAAAAATGATAGAAGAGGCAGTTCATTTAGAATTTATCACAACCAATTCAGAAGCTGATGCTTTAATTTTGGAAAATTCTTTTATCAAGCAATTGCATCCAAAATACAATATACTTTTAAGAGATGATAAAACTTACCCTTATATCTATGTTGATTTTAATGAAGATTTTCCACGTTTTCAAAGCACAAGAAAACTTATAAAAAAAACTAAAATTAGATATTTTGGACCCTTTTTTAAAGGAGTTAAAGAGCTTTTAAACGCCCTTTATTTGTATTATCCTTTGAAACAAAAAGCAAATTGTAAAAATCCTTGTATTTTTTATCAAATTCATCGTTGTTTAGCACCTTGTGATAATGGAGTTACTCAAGAAGAATATAAAAAAATCCTAGATAACGCTATTAATGCGCTTTTAAATCCTAGTATTTTAATTAAAAATTTAGAAAAACAAATGCTTAGTCTAGCTCAAAATGAAAATTATGAAGAAGCAGCTAAGGTAAGAGATCAAATCACTACTATTAAAGATTTGGAGGTAAAAATTCAAATTGATATTGCTAAATTGGAGGATTTTGAGATTTTTGCGGTTGCTTTTAGAGATTCTATGCTTTCAACGATTCGTTTTGTGGTGCAAAATGGAAAGATTATCAGTGTAAATTCTAAAACAACCCTTTTAAAAAATGCTTTAAGTTTTGAAAAAAATGAAATTTATAAACAACTTATTTTAGAGAATTTTAATACCGATACGCCTTTAATAGCTAATACTATTTATACTTATGAAGAATTTGATGATAGAGAGCTTTTAGAGGAAATTTTAAGCAAACGCTTTGAGAAAAAAATCAGTATCAAGATGCCAAAAATAGGGGAAAAAAGAAAAATTTGTGATCTTGCTTTTGAAAATGCACTTTTAAATATAGAAAAAGAACAAAAAAATAGCAATTTTAAAATACAAAAAGAGATTCAAGAGTATTTTGAACTTGAAAATTTTCCAAATCATATTGAAATTTTTGATAATTCTCATTTACAAGGGATTGCAAATGTTGGAGCTATGGTGGTTTATAAATTTGGATCATGGGATAAAAACTCATATAGAAAATTTCATCTTGAATATCAAAATGATTATGAGCAGATGCGAGAAGTTTTAACACGTAGGGCTTTGGATTTTCAAAACAACACCCCACCTGATTTATGGCTTATAGATGGTGGAAAAGCTTTATTGGAACTAGCAAAAGATATTGTTTTAAGTAGTGGTGCTAATATAGATATTTTAGCCATTTCTAAAGAAAAAATTGATGCAAAAGCGCATAGAGCTAAAGGAGGCGCTAAAGATAAAATTCATTCTTTTAGTGGCGAGTTTTCTTTGAGTGTGGATGATAAAAAATTGCAATTTTTGCAAAAATTAAGAGATGAGGCACATCGTTTTGCTATAAGTTTTCATCAAAAAACAAAGAAAAAACAAGATTTAGAAAGTTCCAAATTGGTTAAATTGGGCTTAAACGTAGGAGTAATACATAAACTTTTAGCTTATTATGGGAATTTTGAATCTATCTATAAAGCAAATTTTGATGAACTTTGCACTCTTATAGGTAAAAAGGCGGCGCAAAAATTAAAAGATATAAAATGAAATCAAGCTTTGTAAAATCGGACACCTGCAAGATCAATGATTTTTACTTCATTTTTTTGGATTAATTCTTGCAAAAGAATTTTAGAACTTTCATTAAAAGTGTGTTCTACATCGATTTGACTTTGTGCTCTTAAATGAAGAAATTTTAGCAATTCTTCTTTGTTTAAATCAAGTTTTTGTTCTTTATAATTTCTTTTTGCTAAAAAAACCGGTGCGCAGGTGATTAATTTTGAAAGCTCATAAAGTTTTTCTTCATCAATTGATTTGACTGGATAAGATGGAGGCCGATCAATAGTGCTTAGATCAATTCTTGTTGGTGATATTGTAGCTAAAGCGTTATTAAGAGCTATAAATTCTTCTTCATTGTCATTTAGATCTTTAACCACTAAAATTTCCATTACAAGATCGCCTTGAAATTTTGTTTTAAATTCTGCCATTTTTTGTATCATTAATTCTAAATTGATATTTTTTAAAGCTCTATCTATACGATAAAAAGTTTTGGAAATGGCACTATCTAGACTGAATTTAACCACATCAAGTTTCAATAAACTTTGAAATTTATTTTGATCAAGTACGGCTGTGCCGTTGCTTAAAATAAGAAGTTTTTTATTTTTAACGATTTGACGCAAAGAATTAATCAATTCATCTAAATGAGGATAAAGACTTGGTTCACCATTAGCAGTTAGTGTAAGAAAGTCAAATTCGATACCTTTATCCATAGTCATTTGAACTTCTGAAATGATTTGTGCAACTTCTACAATTTCATCTTGTTTTTCTTGCGCTTTTTTAGCTTCAAGTTCGCAATAGACGCAATCAAAATTACACTGTTTTTTACTCGGGCTTAAATCAATTCCTAAAGATCGCCCAAAGCGTCTAGAACTTACAGGCCCAAAAACAACTTTCATTTAGCCGAGCTTTCTTGAACGAGCTTGATAAAATATTTAGCATTTTCAACAGGGATATCCGGTAAAATTCCATGTCCTAAATTGAAAATATGGGCTTTATTTTTCATAATTTGCAGAATTTGTCCCACGCTTTCTTTAATGGAGTTTTTATTGTATAATCTGCAAGGTTCCATATTGCCTTGAAGAGTATATTTGTGTGATAATTTATCTCGTGCTAATTCTAAAGGAGTGCTCCAATCAACCCCAAAAACATCAAAATTTCCATCGATTTTATCTAAATAGCCACTGATTCCTTTAGGGAATAAAATAACAGGTATATTAGGATATTTATTTTTAATAAAATTAGAAATTTCAAGCATATATTTAAAAGAGAAATTAAAAAATTCACTATATTCTAAAGCACTTGCCCAACTATCAAAAATTTGCACAGCATTAGCTCCTGCTTTGATTTGTTCTTCTAAATATAGTTTTAAAACTTCTGTAAGATTTGATAAAATCAAATGCAAAAGTTCGGGGTTTTGATAAAGCATTTTTTTACATTTTGCGTAGTTTTTGCTTCCGCCACCTTCTATCATATAAGTGGCTATAGTCCAAGGACTTCCACAAAATCCTATAAGTGCTTTATCTTTTGGAAGTTTTTCTCGAGTAAGTTTTAAGGCATCATAAACATAATTTAATTTTTGATGAGCTTTTTGAGTATCTAGTTTTTTTAAATCTTCTATGCTAGAAATTGGATCATCAAATACAGGTCCCTCTCCTTTTTCAAAACGCAAATTCATTCCCATTTCAAGAGGAACGACTAAAATATCTGAAAAAATAATCGCCGCATCCACTTCTAAAATTTCTACAGGTTGCAAACTCACTTCAGATGCTTTTTTGTAATCTTTACATAAAGAAAGAAAATCTCCTGCTTGCTCACGGACTTGCATATATTCAGGTAAATAGCGTCCTGCTTGACGCATCATCCAAATAGGAGTATAGGGCGTTGGTTTTTTAAAACAAGCATCAATGAAAATCATAATTTTCCTTTATTTTTGTAAAATTATAACAAAAATTATTGAAAATTGAATCACTAATTTTTATATCTACTTTATACAGAAGATCCTACAGGAGCTGAAAAAGTATTGAATAAATTTTTATTATTCTCTTCTTGTTTTTTACTAAATACGGTGGGACTATTTTTTGCATGATATTTTTCTTGAGCTTGTATTTGCATATAGCTTATATTTTCTTTGGTTTTAAGATTTAGATTATTATTTATTGAGGCTTGTTTTTCTAGATTGGAATTAAGCTTTTGCTCCATCTTTTCATTTATTTGAGTGCTTATTTTTTCTTTAGTTTGTTCTTCAAGTTTTAATCTTAAATGTTCTTTATATGCTTCTTCATCTAGAACTTTTTTCTTTTCATATTCTCCAGTTTTTTTATTTAGGACAAGCTCTTCTTTATATTTTTTCATTTTAGACTCAACAAATTCCTCTACTTCTTTAAGTAAAGTTTTAAACGAAACATCCCATAAAGAATTTTCATCTTGCTTAGTAGTTTTGGAATTTTGACGAGAATTATTGAAATTCTCGTTTATATAATTTGAATTTATTTTCACACTTAAATCTTTTTACTTACAGCATTTCCTGCGTCTATGGTTGCAAAAAGTTTATTGAGTAGGGTTTCTTCATTTTTTTTATATTGATCCTCTCTCATTTTTTGCCACGCATAGGATCTAAAATCTTCTCTAATAGCTCCAAGATCTAGGTCTTTATTGCTGAATTCATTAGAAGTTGTTTTTTCTTTATCTTCTTTATTTTTGACTTCATTTAAATTAGCTTGAAATTCATCTGCTGAAGAAGTTTTTTCTTTAATTTTAGTTGTGCTAAAAACAGCGTTGGACATTTGTTTGGTATTGTCTATGGTCATTGCTTTCCTTTAATTTTTATACATTATAAATACAAGCAAATTCTATTCCACTTTTCTTTTAAAGTGATTATAGTTAATTTTATCTTTTGCAAATGCTGATGCAAAAATCAAAGCAGGTAAGACAAAAATTGATGCAAAAAGTGCGTTAAATTCGATACCTATATTTGTTAAAACAAGACCTCCTATAAAACTTGCTAAGGCTATACCTACATTAAAAGCTGCTTCATTCACACTGATGGTGCTATCCATTATTTTATGTGTGTGTCGTTTAGCTTTTGCAATGCTTAACATTTTTAAAGCCGGTATGGTTGAAAAAGAAAAAAATCCCATCAAAGCGATATTTAAAATAACTAAAATTGGAATATAAATCGTCCATAAAAAGTTTAAAAATACAAAAATTTGTATGCTTAAAATTAGTCTCAAAGAAAAAATAGCACCTTTTTTATCTACCATTTTTCCACCCCATAAATTTCCAAAAATAGCACATATTCCATATAGGAGTAGGATATAGGTTGTATTTTGTTCTTTAAATCCACTTATATCTACGAGCAGTTTTTGCAAATAGGTATAAAGAATAAATTGCGCACCGCAACTACAAAGGGTGATAGTGTAAGTTTTAAGTAAATTACGATGCGAAAAAGCTGGTGCAAGGTTTTTTAAATTAGTAGGATTAGGATATAAATTTTTAGGCATCATATGCCAAACTCCTAAGGAGGCAAAAACTGTAATGATAAAGATCAATAAGAAAATAAGTTTAAAGCCAAAATGATATCCTATGAAGGTTCCTAAAGGGACACCTGTAACAAGTGCAACTGTAAGCCCTGTCACCATAATAGCTAAGGCACTAGATTTTTTTTCATTTGGAGTTATGCTTGAAATAGCAAGTGTAGCAATAACAAAAAATACACCGTGTTGAGTTCCAGCAATAAAACGAGCAAAAGCTGTTAAATAAAAATTATTACTAAAAAAGATTGTTAAATTGGCTAAAGCAAAAATTCCAAGATTAATCAAAAGTTGTATATGTCTATAAAAATGGCTTAAAGCAATACTTACAATAGGAGCTCCTATAACAACTCCTATAGCGTATAAGGTTGTAAGATAACCAGCAGTTTTTGCATTGATTTTGAAATAATGTTGTACATCAATTAAAACTCCAGCCATAACAAATTCAGTTACTCCCATACAAAAAGCACTTAAGGCTAAAGCAAATAAAGCTTTTTTATAGTTTTGCATTTTTAGACTCTTTATCAAGTTTAATTTGGTGGTATCGTATGCTAAATTTAGCAGCTTCAAAGTAGCTTTGAGTGTTAATTTTCATATTTTTATAGGCTTTATCAAATGCGGTTCCATGATCAACACTAACACGAACGATAGGTAAATTCAAACTTACATTGATACTTTTTTCAAAATATAAAGCTTTTAAAGGAGCTAAGGCAAGATCGTGATACATGGCAATTAAACGATTGCATTTTTTTAAACTTGATCGAGTAAAAGCGGTATCAGCAACTAAAGGATAAGGTAGGTAGATTTCTTTTCCTTTAAAATTTTGAGTCAATTCTTTTTGTAAATTTTCGTCTTTTAAAGCTTGATAAAAAAATTTCTCATCTCGTTTTGAGTGCAAATAAGCATTGATAAAACTGATGGCTTTGATCATAATTTCTTCTTCTTTTCCACCTATAACTCCATAGTCTCCAGCGTGAGGGTTAAAACCTAAAATTCCTATTTTCTTAAAATGAGTTTGTTTATAAAAATTCTTTAAAAAGATACTTAATTTTTTAAAAGTGATTTTTTGACTCACCTTTGCTAGTGGAATATGCTCAGTAAATAATCCCACAAAGAGTTTATCACAACCCAACATCATAATAGCATCTTTTTTGAAAAAAGATCTTAAAGCGTCTGTGTGTCCTTTATAGCTTATATTTGCTAATTCCCAAGCTTTTTTATGTATGGGCAGGGTTAATAGGGCATGTGCATATTTTTTAAAAGTGAAATAACTTGCAGCTTTAAAACTTAAGAAAGAATAAAGTCCGCTTTTATCATCAATCTTTCCAGGCTTTATTGTAAAATTTTCATTGACTTGAAAATTTAAGGGCAAAGAAAAGCAATAAATTTTTAATCCATTTTGACTTTTAACTAACTCAAAACTAAATTCTTGACTCTCTTTAAAATAAACAATATTGGCATTTGAAATATTTAAATTGAGCAACTTTAAAGCTTGATATAATAATTTTTCATGGATAAAATAATAAGGTTCGCAAATTTCACATAAGCTTTCATGAGAGCGTATTAAAATTTCAGGACCTATTCCATTAAGATCGCCAATACTAATTGCAATTTTTGTTTTCATCAATAAGAGCTTTCATTTCTAAAATAGCTTTTTTAAGTCCCACAAATACAGATCTTGCTATGATGCTTTGGCCTATATTTAATTCACAAATTTCATTAATCTTTACGATTTCTTTTACATTTTTATAGTTAAGTCCATGTCCAGCAGCAACTTTTAAGCCAAGTTCTGCTCCTTTTTTAGCGCAAAGTTTTAATTCTTTTAATTCTTCTTCTAAATGATTTTGAAGCTTTTTTCTATCCATTTGCAATTCTTTAAGCGCAAAAGCTGTATGTGAGATATTGGTAAAAAGAGCATTGTGTAAATTCGCATAAAGTCCGGTATGAAATTCTACAAAATCAGCATTTAATTCATAAGATTTTTCAATATCATTTAATTTTGGATTGATAAAAAGAGAAACTTCTATATTTTCATTTTTGAGTCTTTGGATGCTTTTTTTTAGATCGGGATGGTTTAAATTTAGGCCTCCTTCTGTGGTAAGTTCTTCTCTTTTTTCCGGCACCAAAGTAACGCGTGAGGGTTTTAGAGTAAGGGCTAAATTTAAAATTTCTTCATTAATGGCACATTCTAGATTAATAGGGCTTTTGCAAAAATGGATAAGATTTTTCAAATCAAAATCTTGAGTATGGCGACGATCTTCTCTTACATGTAAAGTGATTTGATCTCCAAATTTTGCTACGATAAATGCTGCTTCTAAAAGATCAGGATCATTAACCATTCTTGCTTGTCTTAAAACAGCAATATGATCGATATTTACACCCAAAAGCATAATGATTCCTTTAATAAGTTTTTGTTATTATACTCCAAAATTTAAAAGGAAGAGTAATGTTAGGTATTGATTTGGGATCAAATACTTTAAGAGCAGTTGAAATGGATGAAAATTTTAAAAAAATAAAAGAGTATGAATTTATCATAGGTGCAGCAAAAAATTTATCTAAAAGTGGGCAAATTTCAGCCGAGGCTATAGAAAAAATCAAACAAGCTTTAAATGTTTTATCCAAGGAGCAAAATTTATGCAAAGCAAAAGCTGTTGCAACAGCAGCTTTTAGAAAGGCAAGCAATACGGATGAAATTTTTAAAGATTTAAAAGAGCAATTTGGGATCAATTTTAAGGTTATTGATGCTAAAACAGAAGCTAAAATCAGCGTTTTAGGAATGAAAAATGCTCTTGCTAATTTGGGCATGAAAGGGCGTTTTGCTTATTGTGATTTAGGGGGTGCTTCTTGCGAGTTATCTTTTGATGAACATTTTCAAAGTTTTGATTTTGGGATTATAAGTTTTTATGAAAAATGTAATTTTAAAGATGATTTTTCTACTTTTTCTTTTAAAAAAATATTGAAAAAATATCCTAATTTCTTTCATAAAATCAAAGATAAAAAATTAAAAATTCACCTATTAATTCAAGATAGAAATTTAAAAAATATAGCGTTTAAAGCTTTTGATGAGGTTAAAGAGCTTAAAAAAGTTTTTAAAAAAAGTAAAATAAAAAAAGTGGTTTTAAATTCAGGTGTTCCTACAACCTTGGCTGCTTTAAAATGCGGTTTAGATTATGAAAGATATGACGCTAAAAAAATTAATGGCCAAATTTTACACACTCAAGATTTTTTCAAATATGCATTAAAAATTTGGAACATGAGTGAAAAAGAGGCTAATTTTTATCTTGGAAAAACGCGTAAAAAATATTTAGTCGCAGGTTGTTTTTTATTTTTTGCTATTTTTAATAAAGAAGAATTTATAGTTATCGATGAGGGTTTAAGAGAGGGGCTTTGCATAGCAAATTTATAATTTTGCAAATTCAAAAAAATGGAATTTTTCATCAAAATTAAAAAATAAAATTTTGCTTTGAGAGAGCAAATTTTCATAACTTTTTATATTTTTATTTTTAGTATATTCTAACAATTCTTCAAAACCAAAATCGATTAAAGCTTGACTTTGTTTTTTTAAATGTAAAAGTTTGAAATTTAAATTTTCAATAGTAGTTTTTAGATGATTAAAATTCACATTGTAAGTTATATCGCTTTTGCCAAAAAAATCTTTTAAAGAAATTTCAAAAGGATCAAAAACTTCGTGTTTTTGATAAATTCTTATACTGAAACGATCATTATCGAAAGTTCCATAATCAAAACCCGCAAAGATAAATTTTTCACTGATTTGATCGAGTTTTTTAAGAAAATTTTCAAGCTCTAAGCTTAATTCTCCTTTTTTTAATCCAAGTTTTTGACATCTTTGCCGTAAGCTTTCATCTATGGGCTTAAAAATGATTTGATAATCTTTTACATAAGCCATTGTATCATTGTCTATAAGCTCACAAGCAAAGCTATCAAAAAGTTCATTGCAAAAAAAGAAAGCGTTTTTAAAATGACATTCTTCTAAATTATTTTTATGGATAAAATCTATGCCATCTAAGGTTTTCTTTTGTAAAATTTGTAATTTTTCATGAGGCTCTATAATAAAAAAAGAAATTTGAGAAAAAATTTCAGGTCTAAATTCAACTAAAGCGGATAAAAAATCACGACTCAAATAGCCTTCATTGGCTCCAATTTCAACGATTTCTAAAGGAAGTTTTAATACACCTTCATCAATGAGTTTTAAAAAATGTTTTGCCAGTAAGGTTCCAAAGAGATTTCCCACGCTTACTGCGGTGAAAAAATCCCCATTTTTACCTATTTTGCTAACATTTTTATAGTAATTTTCATGAAGCCAGATATTAAAAAATTGACTAAATTTCATTAAACAGTGCATTAAATTTTTTTATAAAATCCAAAGGATCTACTTGTTTTTGTGCGACAAGTATTCCAAAATGTAAATGCGGTCCACTCACCCTTCCAGTAGCCCCACTTAGCCCAATAAGCTCTCCTTTTTTAACCTTTTGTCCCTTTTTTACATTGATCTTTGAAAGATGATAATATTGAGAATAAATTCCCAAACCATGATCAATAACCACAGAATTTCCCGCATAATATCTATTTTTAGCGATTTTTACTATGCCCGAATTTGCAGCATAAATTGGAGTTCCACTTAGGGCTCTAAAATCTGTCCCACTATGGTAACTTGCGACTTTATGATTAAAAATTCTAGCTTTACCAAAATCACTTGTAATAAAACTTGCAAGAGGTATCGCAAAAGTCCCATCGTATAAAGGTTTTGGAGTGTAGGAAGTATAGATTTCATTCGCTTCTTGAAATTCTTTTTTAATGCGTTCTTGAACATTTTTAGGTGGAAAAATTTTATTTTTTGCTACTTGTATTTGTTCGCTTTTGTAATTTCCTTCTAGTGCATTGATGATAAATTCTTGCTGTTTATTTTTATAAATAGCGATTAATTTTGTGCTTTTTGGAGGATTTTTATAGGGTAGGGCAAAAATGGCAAGGATTTTATTTTTATTTTTTGGATGATTAAAGGTTGGAATTGTTTTATTTTGGTTTTTTAATTCTATAAAATTATTTTTATCAAGCTCTAAAAATATAGCTTGCCCTTTGATAAGTTTTATTTCTTGGGCTCCAAAGACACAAGTAAAGAAACAAAAAAGTAAAGTCAATATTTTTTTCATAAGCTAAGTTCCTTAATGTCTGCAATTTTAAGAAATTCTTGATAGATGCTAAATACTAAGGCTTGGCGATTGTTCTTAAGTTTTTCATCTTTATCATTAATCATAACAGCTTCAAAAAAGGCATCAATTTCAGGTTTTAAAGCAAATAATTTGTTAAGTTTTTCTTCAATCGTAAGAGCTTTTAAACTTTCTTTAAATGCTATATAAAGTTTTTTTTCTGCTTCTACAAATAAACTTTCATCGATGGTATTTGTAGTTTTTTGAGCGATATTAGCAAGGCGTTTAAAGGTGCTAAAATAATCACCAAAATTGCTTTTTTGACTGATTTTTGCCAAAGCTTTAATGCTTTCATCAATGGAAATAATATCAGAATTTTTTGAAACAAGAACAGCTTTGATAAAGCTAGGATTTAAATCATAAAATGTATAAATTCTTTCAAAAATAAAATCTTTTAAAATTTGCAAATTAAAATTTTGATAATTTTTTAAAGCTTTTTCTAAAAACGCATTGATATCGAAATTTTTATTTAATTTTAAAAATATTTTTAAAATTCCATTAGCAGCACGTCTTAATGCATAAGGATCTTTTGTCCCGCTTGGAATTTTACCTATGCTAAAAAGTCCTAAAAGAGTATCAAATTTATTAGCTAAAGCAACTATGCTTGAAAATTCTGTGCTAGGAAGATCTGATTTTTCAGAATTTGGCAAGTATTGCTCTTTTATAGCTAAGCAAATTTCTTGTTCAAGTCCCATTTTGGCAGCATAATAACCCCCGATAATTCCTTGTAAATCTGTGAATTCATAAACCATTTGAGTGGTTAAATCAGCTTTGGCATAGTAAATAGCTTTAGAAATTTTTTCAAAATCATTATTTTTTAAAAATTCACATAAAATTTTTGCCAGCTCAATTTCTCTTGAGCTTTTATCACTCATTGTTCCTAGATTTTCAAGATAAACGATTTTTTTAAGCTTTTTAGGTTCTAAGCCTTTTTGTAAATCATTTTGATAAAAAAACATTGCATCGCTTAATCTTGCTCTTAAAACTCTTTCATTACCATGTATGATTTTAGAATAATCCTCACAAACCGCATTACTAACAACTATAAAATGATTGCTTAATTCATTGTTGTTAAAAACAGCGAAATAGCGTTGATTTTCTCTCATTGAAGTGATGATGACTTCATTAGGAATTTCTAAAAAGGCTTTATCAAAACTTCCAAAAAGAGCTTTTGGATATTCTGTAATGGCTACAACTTCAGCTAAGAGTTCTTTATCTTCACTAATAGTGATATTGTATTTTGTTTCGAGTTCTTTAAATTCATTTAAAATTTTTTCTTCGCGTTTTTTTGGATCAAGAATGATAAAGTTATTTTCTAAAATTTGGAAATATTCTTTGATATTTTGAAAAGGAAAGAAATTATAACTTACGCTTCTATGAACAAAGGTTTTTTTAGAACTTTTAACTCCAAAAATTTCAAATTCAACCAATTGATCGCCTAAAACACAAGCAATATTTCTAATAGCGCGTATGAATTCAAAAGAATGATCCCCCCAACGCATACTTTTTCCAAAATTTAAGCTTTTGAGGAATTTATTGATCATTTCTCCTAAAATTTCAATACTATTTTTTCCTGTCAAGGTTTTTTGATAGTATAAAACCTCTTTTCCTTTGATTTCTTTGAATTCAAGTTCATTTTCTTTAATACCTGCTTTTTCTAAAAATGCTTCACCCGCGGGAGTTAATTTGCCTTCTTTAAAAGCTATGTTTTTAGGTGCTCCTATAAATTCAGCTGTGGTATCTTCTTGCTTTTGATGAAAATTTTTATGAAAAAATACTAAACGACGTGGAGTGTAATAAAATTCAAATTCGCTCATTAAATGATATTCATCTAAAATATTTTGCCATTTTTTTTCTATATTTGGAAGTTCTTTTAATAAAGGTATAGCCGGTAATTCTTCTGTGCCAATTTCGATTAATAATTCACTCATATTTTACTTTCTTTATATTATTGAATTTGCGTTATTTTAGCTATATTTTTTTAAAAAACTCATAAATATTTTAATAAGTATTCTTTTAAAGTTTGCGCATCGCCAAATTCATTTTCTTGTAAATTTTTTTGATACCATCTAGCGTGATAATACGGAATTTTTGCATTTTTAGCACATTCTTTGTCTTTTTGACTATCGCCTATAAAAATGCTAGTTTGATAAGGGGCTTCATCCATAAGAAGTTGAAGCATTTGTGGGCTTGGCTTAGGTTCTATGCCTATGCTTACACCTAAAATTTTATCAAAATATGGAATGATTTCATGCTTTTTAAGAATGCTTGTAAGCGAGCTTTGAGGCGCATTTGTTGCGATGGCTAAAAAGCAATTTTTACTTTTTAAAAATTTTAAAAGATCTATAACTCCTTCAAAGAGTATCACGCTTTGTTCATAGTGTTTGATAAAATATTTTTCAAAACCATCTTTAAAGCTAGAATGATGGAAATTGTCTATATTATAAAGTTCTTTACCCCAATCTATATTTGGAGTATTAATGATCTTAATTATTTCTTCTTTTTTTAGGGCGCTTAGATTGAGATTTGCACGAATTTCATTAACGGCGCAAGAAATTGCATTTGCACTATCAATTAAGGTTCCATCCATATCAAAAAATACATTAATCATTATAATCCTTTAAATAGTTTTTGTGTTTTTCTTTATGATTTTGATTTTTTAGCTTATCTAAAGCATTTGCAAGGCTTAAGAGTTCTTCTTTTTTTAGTGAAAAATCAAGACAAGCATTAACAAAATTTTCCAAAGCTTTACCATAGGTTGAATTTAAAATCGCTGCTTGACATTTTTCTAAGTTTTTTTTGTTTTTTTGCATTCTTTCTTGAAATTTTTCTAAATCAAAATCCTCTCTTTTTAGACAAGATTTTGCTGTATTAGCAAATTTTTCTAATAATCTTAGATATTTTACTCTTAATGTTTTTTCATTGATTTTTGTCAAAATAATCCTTAGGTGTTTTTATGAATTCTACATTCTAATGCTTCTTGAACTAAATTTCGAGCTAGAATTTTTTCTGATCTTACAATGCGAATATTATCATCAATGCTTGAAAAAAGCATTTTTTTAAGATTTCCATTAACATGGATAATAGTATCTATAGGTTTTGGATAAGATGATAAAAGTTGGCAGAGCATTTCAAGTTTTGCTTCGTTAGTGATGGTGATAATTGCGACTGCACATTCTTCAATATTGGCAATTTTTAGAGTTTCTTCTTGGGCTGCATTTGCAAAAATCACATTTTCTCCGCGACTAATTCCTAATTCAACTAGATTTAAATCACTTTCTAAAACCAAATAAGGCACCCCAGTATTTTTGATTCTTTGCACCATTTCTTGACCTAAACGACCGTATCCAAAAATGACAAGATGATTTTTTAGATTGCTTTGATGGGTGCTTTGGATTGTGTTTGTATTTAGAGTAATATCTTCAACTACATTGGTAATTTTTCGTATATTGTTGAGTATAAAAGGTGTAATAATCATCGTGATTATGGAAACTACAATTAAAATTTGTGAAGTTTTAACATCGAGCATATTTTTAGCTTGCAAAAGAGAAAAAATCGCTAAAGCAAATTCTCCAATTTGTGCAATAGAAAAGGCGGTTTTTAGAGCAACTCTTTTTTTGGTATAAAGAAATAAAAATCCAAAGATTATGCCAAATTTCATAAGCATAACAATTAGGGTCAAGATGCAAATTAAAAACCAATTTTCCGCTATAACATTGAGTTGAATTTGCATACCTACTGTCATAAAAAAAAGCCCCAAAAGCAAATCCCTAAAAGGAATCAAATCCGCTTCAATTTTATGTTTATATTTTGTTTCTGCGATCAATGCTCCGGCTATAAAAGCACCCAAAGAATAGGAAAATCCAAAATAATTTGCTAAAAAACTTGCTCCAATAACCATAAATAAAATGGTACCTATGAAAATTTCTTGAGAAGAAGTTCTAATAATAAGTCTAAAAATTCGATCGACTAAATATTTTCCTATGAGAAAAAGTAAAGCGATTAAAAGGATAGCAGAAACAAGCGATGTGAGTAAAACTTGTTCTATATTTTGATTATTCGATGAAAGTATATCAACAAGCAAAAGCAAAGGGATAACGGCTATATCTTGAAAAAGTAAAATTCCTAAAGCTTTTCTTCCGTATTGTTCATTGATATCCCCATTGTCATTTAAAATTTTTAAAACTACAGCTGTGGAAGAGAGTGCTAAGGCAAAACCTACTACTGTTGCACTTTTATCTTCAAGGGAAAAAATTCCCATAACAATTAAAGTAAATACAAATCCACAAGTAAGCATTTGCAAAGATCCATTTAGAAAAACTTCTTGTTTCATAGCCATCAAATGCTTAAAAGAGAATTCAAGTCCAATAGTAAACATCAAAAAAACAATACCAAATTCAGCAATATGAGTTATTTCACCTTTGCCGCTTAAATGATAAATTTCAGAAATAATTTCTCCTGCTGCTATATAGCCAATAATAGTAGGAATTTCAAATTTTTTTAAAATGACATTTAAGACGATAGCTATTGCTGCTGCAATCAGAAAAATTTCTAGAAAATTATCCATATTTTTTTATTTTTTTTCATAAAAAATTAAATCAAAACTATTTTTATGTTTAACGACAGCCTTTGAGGCAGCACCTGGATTTTTTTGTTTGCTAAGTTCTAAACGCAATTCATCAATTAAATTTTCAAATTCATGGATTTGATTTTTTAATTTTAATATAACATCAACTCCTGCTAAATTAACTCCCATATCGCGAGTTAAACGCAAAATCAATTTAATACGATCAATATCTCTTTGAGAATAGAGTCTTATTTTGCCATCAGTCCGGCTTGGTTCTACTAATCCTTCTCTTTCGTATTGTCTTAAGGTTTGTGGATGTATGCTTAAAACCTTAGCAACAACGCTTATTAAATATACAGGTTCGTCATAATGGTGATCCATCATTTTCTCCTTATTCTGGAAGTTTTTCTTTTAAAAGTTCGATAAATTTTTCATCCAATGTTTCTGTATTGGGTAAAATAACATTTAAAATTAAATACAAATCCCCGTAAATATTATTTTTTCTATTTTGTACCCCATATCCTTTTAGGCGTATTTTTTGTCCATTTTTTGAATTTGGAGCTATGGTAATTTTTGCTTCTTTTTTATCTTCTTTAAATGTTTTAATTGTGATTTTTCCACCAAATAAAGCGGTTTTAAGTGGAATATCTATTTTTTGATATAAATCATCATCTTCTCTTTGATATATCTTACTTTCCTCAAGTTTAACGATGATGATAAGATCTCCACGCGCCTTATTGTAAGCACTTTTTCCCTTGCCGCGAATTCTAAGTTTTTCACCTTCTTTGATTCCATGAGGAATTTTAAATTTGATATTTTCTCCTTGAAAGTTAAAATGATATTCCCCACCTGTGATAGCCTTTTCAAAAGGAATGGTTAATTCTATAGTTGTATCCAAATTTTCTTCTTCAAAATTTCCAAATCCTCCAAAGCCTTTAGAAGAAAATCCACCGAAACGACTTCCGTGAGAAGATCCTCCAAATCCTCCTCCAAATAAATCTTTTAAAATATCATCTAAATTGATGCCACCCGTATTTCTTGAAAAATCATGAAAACTTTGCCCACCAAAGATAGAATCTCCGTACTGATCATATTGAGCACGTTTTTTTTCATCGCTTAAAATTTCATAAGCGGCATTAATTTCTTTAAATTTTTCTTCAGCTCCTTTTTCTTTATTGATATCTGGATGATATTGTCTTGCTAAGCGACGATAGGCTTTTTTTATTTCATCAGAACTTGCATTTTTAGATACTCCAAGAGTTTCATATAAACTATTCATTTTTTATCTTCCTTTGGTTGTTTAGTTAATAAAATAATTTATTTTTAGGATTAAAAATTATATCAAAAACTTTAGTCTAAGTCAATCAAGTTTTATCAATTTTTATCACTCAAGTTTTTTATTTACAATTTTGTAAATTTTTGATTTTATACTATAACTTATGTAAAAATATTTTTACAAATAAAATCATAATTAGAACATGTAAATTTTCTAATATAGAAAGGAAGAATTATGAAAAAGATTTTTTTATCAATAGGTTTAGCAAGTGCTTTATTTGCAACAAGTATCAATTTTAATGAATCAACTTCATCAGCTAATCGTGTTAATCCAGCAGATGGTGGGGTTATATTGAGTTATCATGATTCTATTAAGGATGCTAAAAAATCAGTTGTTAATATTTCAACCTCAAAAACCATAACAAGAACAAATAATTTTAGTCCTTTGGATGATTTTTTTGATGATCCTTATTTTAAACAATTTTTCGATATCCCTCAAAGAAAAAACAAAAGTGATAAAGAGGTGATTAGTTCTTTAGGTTCTGGAGTGATCATTTCAAAGGATGGTTATATAGTAACTAATAATCACGTTGTAGAAGATGCGGATACAATCACTGTAAATTTACCAGGAAGTGATACAGAATATAAAGCTAAATTAATAGGAAAAGATCCAAAAACAGACTTAGCGGTGATTAAGATAGAAGCTAAAAATCTTTCAGCTATTACTTTTGCTAATTCAGATAATTTAATGGAGGGTGATGTTGTTTTTGCTTTGGGAAATCCTTTTGGGGTTGGCTTTAGCGTTACAAGTGGAATTATTTCAGCATTAAATAAAGATAATATTGGCCTTAATCAGTATGAAAATTTCATACAAACAGATGCGTCTATTAATCCAGGAAATTCAGGTGGTGCTTTAGTTGATAGTCGTGGATTTTTAGTAGGGATTAACTCTGCTATACTTTCTCGTGGAGGTGGCAATAATGGTATAGGATTTGCTATTCCTTCCAATATGGTTGAAGATATAGCGAAAAAACTCATTGAAAAAGGTAAAATTGAAAGAGGATTTTTAGGGGTAACCATTTCAGCCTTGCAAGGAGAAACTAAAAAAGCTTACAAAAATCAAGAAGGTGCTTTAATCACAGATGTTCAAAAAGGATCTAGTGCTGATGAAGCTGGATTGAAACGAGGAGATTTGGTGATCAAGGTAAATGGTAAGGTTATTAAAAGTCCAATTGATTTAAAAAATTACATAGGAACTCTTGAGATTGGAGAAAAAGTAGTAATTGATTATGAAAGAGATGGAAGCAATAAGCAAACAAGCTTTACTCTTAAGGGAGAAAAAGAAAATAAAGGGGTGCAGAATAATTTAATCGAAGGATTGAGTTTAAGGAATTTAGATCCTAGATTAAAAGATCGTTTGCAACTTCCAAGAGATATTAACGGAGTTTTGGTAGAGAAGGTTAAGAGTAAAAGTAAAGCAGAAGAGGTTGGATTTAAAGAAGGAGATGTGATTATAGGTATAGGGCAAGATGAAATTAAAAATTTAAAAGATTTAGATCAAGCTTTAAAGCAAGTCAATAAAAAAGAATTTATGAAAATTTGGGTGTATAGAAACGGCTTTACTACTTTATTGGTGCTAAGATAATTTTTACGAAAGGATTTTCCTTTCGTTATAAATTTTAGTTTAAAATTATATTTTAAGATTAATTAAAAGGAATATAATGACAAATATTCTTATGATAGAAGATGATTTAGAATTAGCTGAAATTACTGCTGAATACTTAGAAAAATTTGATATGAAAGTCGATATAGCTCATGAGCCTTATATAGGACTTTCAAAACTTGCTTTAAAAGAATATCAATTGATTATTTTAGATCTTTCTTTGCCAGGACTTGACGGACTTGAAGTGTGCGAGGAAATTCGTAAAAAGTATGATACTCCTATTATCATCTCAAGTGCTAGACATGATATTACAGATAAAGTCAATGCTTTAGAGCTTGGCGCGGATGATTATTTGCCAAAGCCTTATAATCCTAAAGAACTTCAAGCACGCATTAAAAGTCATTTAAGAAGGATTTCAAATACAAAAAGCACTCTTGCTAAAAGCGTTAAAGATCTTGTTTATGATCAATATAAACACACAATTTCAATGAAGGGACAAGAACTCATTTTAACCAATGCTGAATTTGATATTTTAAGTTATTTGATCAAAAAAGAAGGCGGGGTTGTAAGTAGGGAAGAGCTTGTGTATAATTGTTCTTCTATCAGTGAAGATTCTAGTAATAAAAGTATAGATGTTATCATCAGCCGAATTCGTCAAAAAATGGGAGATGATCCAAAAACGCCAAAATATATACATTCTATCAGAGGGATAGGTTATAAATTAACTCAATGAATAAATCTTCGATTTTTTATACCATCACTTTTATTTTTATTTTTGCTGGAGTGAGTGTTGTTTTAGGGTTTTTATGGCTAATTGAATACGATCAGCAAAATTATACAAGAGAATTAAATACAAAATATTCTTTAATTGCTAACGCTAGACTTTTGTATTTTGCTGGAGTTATCAATGAAAAAGAATTTGAAGAGCAAACAAAAAATTATAATAAAATGCAGCAAATTGTAAATCCAAAGCAAATTCGTAAAATTCTTTTTAGTGGAGATGTTCTTGCTCGAGTTGAAGTTAATAATGGCCTAATAGAGATTATTTCTTATGACAATCAAGTTTATTTAAATATTATTTATGATGGAAAGATTAATCTTTATAAAGATCAAGATTATCAAACTTATAGATATTTTATTATAAAAGCGATTGCAGTAGCTGTTATTTGCATACTTATTTTGCTTTATATTTTTATTTTTAAAAAATTAAAACCTTTAAAAGCTTTGAAAAAACAAATTGATAAATTTGCAGAAGGAAGACTTAGTGATATTGAGGATGTTAGCACGGGAGCAGATGAAATTTCTCAAGTGAGTGAAGCTTTTTATCAAGCTATTTTGCAAATTCGAAAACTCAATCAATCACGCCAATTTTTTTTAAGAAATATTATGCATGAATTAAAAACTCCAATTACAAAAGGACTTATTACTCTTGAAATGCTAGAGGATAATAAATATAAGGAAAGATTAGACGGCATATTTAATCGACTTGAAATTTTAATCAATGAATTTGCCGCGATAGAGCAGGTAACTTCAGGAGCCGCCTTCATCAATAGAAAAAAATACAATATTTTAGATGTTTTAGATGAGGCTAAAGAAATAGCGATGCGTGATGATAATAATATTCGTATTTTTATGGGTGAAAGCTTTTTTGTTAATGTGGATTTTAAACTTTTTACAACAGCGATTAAAAATATGATCGATAATGGCATCAAACATTCTCAAGATGGTTTTGTGGAAATTTGCATTAAAGATAATTATATATGTTTTAAAAATTGTGGCCCTGAACTTAATAATACCTTAGAATATTACACTCAAGCTTTTACTCAAGGCACAAAGCAAAAATCAAGTTTTGGACTAGGGCTTTATATAGTTAATACGATTTTAGAAGCCCATGATATGAAACTTGATTATGATTATAAAGATGGAGTGAATCATTTTTATTTTATCGGTTTGGATAATATTATAGTAAAAGAATAATTTTTTAAAAAAATTTGCAAAAAATCTTGACAAAGGTATTAATTTTAAATATAATTACATTTTTAAAACTTTGATGTTCCGGATTAGCTCAGCGGTAGAGTAGTCGGCTGTTAACCGATTGGTCGTAGGTTCGAATCCTACATCCGGAGCCACTTTTTACTTCAAAATATCTTTTTATTTCATTTTTACTTTCAAATTAATAATCATTTTTTGTATAATTGTCAGAAAATAAAAGGGATTAAAATTATGGCAACAAAAATTTTGCTTTTAGAAGACGATTTAAGCTTAAGCGAAATTATAGAAGAATTTTTAAGCGATGAAGGATATGAAGTTAGTGTTTGCGCTGATGCCCAAGAAGCTTTAAATTTAGCCTATGAAAAGTATTTTGATTTGTGGATTTTAGATGTAAAAGTTCCATTAGGAGATGGTTTTTCCTTGCTTAAAGATTTACGCAGTTGCGGAAAAGAAACACCCGCTATTTTTATGACTTCCTTAAATACAGTAGATGATTTAAAAGAAGGCTTTAGTTCAGGTTGTGATGATTATATAAAAAAGCCTTTTGAATTAGCCGAACTTGCTATACGTATAAAAGCCTTGTTGAAAAGATCTTTTTCTCATAAGAATGAAGATTTTGAAGATTTGGGCAATGGTTTTAAATTTAATTTTACATCTCAAATTCTTTTTCATTTTGATAAACCCTTATCTTTGCCAAGTAAAGAGATTAAACTTTTATCTTTATTGTTAAAAAATAAAAATATTTTTTTAAGTGCAGAAAAGATTTTTGAAGAACTTTGGGATTACAATGAAGAGCCAAGCGAACTTAGTTTAAGAGCTTATATTAAAAATTTAAGAAAATTATTAGGCAAAGAAAAAATTATCAATCAAAGAGGCCGAGGTTATCGTTATGAGTAAAAAAGTTATCAGGCAAATTTTACTCATTTATCTTACAACAACAGGTTTTTTCTTAGCTTTCTTTTTTGTCATTTGGTATCAAAAATTGTATGAAGAATTGGTGATTTTAAGGAGTGGTTCTTTAAGAGAAATTCATAGAAATATCGTGATTAATATTATCAATTCTCGCTTTACCCCGATCGCTACAAGTGCTAAAAATATAGCAGAAAGTTCAGGATTGAATTTTGCAATTTTTGACAATAATCATACGATTTTTAATAATCTAAATTTTGATTTTAGAAAAGCAAAAATTGAATTTAAAGGAAGGGGAATTTATGATGGAAAGGTATTTTTTATTTTTCCTATGAGTACGGATTTGTATTATTTGCAATACTCAAGAAATGAGGATTTAACCCAAGAAAATGGCTTAAAGGTTTTAATTCAAGGAGAAGATGTTAGCAAGGAACTTTTTTGGATTAGAGTTAAGGTTTTTAGTTTTTCTTTTTTAGCTTTTTTTGTTTTAGGACTCATTGCTTATATATTAGTTAAAATTGCTTTAAGGCCTTTAGAGGATAAAATTACTGTTTTAAATCGATTTATCAAAGATTCTACACACGAATTAAATACGCCATTAAGTGTTATTTTAATGAGTATAGAGCAACTCGAACGGCAAAATTTAGATAACAATAAATTTAAACGTATAAAAATTGCAGCAAAAAGTTTATCTCAAGTATATTCTGATTTGGTTTTTTATAATTTTCCTAATACTTTAGAAAGTGAAAAAGAAGAATTTAATCTCAAAAATTTACTTGAAGAAAGGATAGAATATTTTAAATTATTTTTTGAGCAAAAAAAGATCAATTTAGATCTTAAATTGGATAATGAAGTTATGATTTTTGCTACTAAAAATCAAATTTCAAAACTTTTGGATAATCTTTTAAGCAATGCCATTAAATACAATAAAAAAAATGGAACTATTTTTATAAAACTAAAAGATAATTTTTTAAGTATCGCTGATACAGGTTGTGGCATTTCAAAAGAGAATTTGAAATTTATTTTCGATCGTTATGCAAGATTTAACAAAGATCAAGGAGGTTTTGGTATAGGCTTATCGTTAGTAAAAAAGATTTGTCATGATAATAATATAAAGATTGTTTGTGAATCTATAGAGAATGAAGGAAGTGTTTTTAAATTAAGTTGGTGAAAATCAAGTCAGAAAGCTGACTTGATTTTAGCTTAGGTGGAAATTACATCATTCCACCCATGCCTCCCATTCCACCCATGCCACTCATATCAGGCATAGCAGGTTTGTCTTCTTTAATTTCGCTGATGGTTGCTTCAGTCGTTAAAAGCATACTTGCTACAGATACTGCATTAAGTAAAGCAACTCTTTCTACTTTAACAGGATCGATAATACCAGAAGCAAACATATCTACATATTCGCCTTTAGCAGCATCAAAACCTGTATTTTCGTCTTTTGTATTTTCTACAGTATTAACAACAACACCTGCATCAAAACCAGCATTTTCAGCAATTTGTCTTAAAGGTGCTCTTAAAGCTCTTTCTACTATTGCTGCTCCAATAGCTTCATCGCCTTTAAGATCTAGTTTGATTTTTGATTTTGCTTTAATAAGTGCAGCGCCACCACCAATTACTATACCTTCTTCAACAGCAGCTTTTGTTGCGCTTAAAGCATCATCAACGCGGTCTTTTTTCTCTTTCATTTCAGTTTCAGTTGCAGCTCCAACTTTGATTAAAGCTACGCCACCGCTTAATTTTGCAAGTCTTTCTTGTAATTTTTCTTTATCATAATCACTTGTTGTTTCAGCGATTTGAGCTTTGATTTGATTGATTCTTGCATCAATATTTGCTTTTTCACCTACACCATTTACGATAGTTGTATTATCTTTATCGATGATCACGCTTGAAGCTTGTCCTAGATCTTCTAAAGTTGCACTTTCTAAAGTTCTTCCAAGCTCTTCAGAAATCACTTCTCCGCCTGTTAAAATAGCAATATCTTCAAGCATAGCTTTTCTTCTATCGCCAAAACCAGGTGCTTTTACAGCTGAAATATTTAAAACACCTCTTAATTTATTTACAACTAAAGTTGCAAGTGCTTCACCTTCAATATCTTCAGCGACGATTAAAAGAGGTTTGCCTGTTTTTTGAATTTGCTCTAAAATTGGCAATAAATCTTTTAAGCTTGATATTTTTTTATCATAAAGTAAAATGTAAGGATTTGAAAGTTCTACCAACATTTTATCTGCATTTGTGATAAAATAAGGGCTTAAATATCCTCTATCAAATTGCATACCTTCAACAACATTTAATTCATCATTAATTGACTTAGCTTCTTCAACAGTTATTACACCATCTTTGCCTACTTTTTCCATAGCATCAGCGATTAAATTTCCGATTTTTTCATCAGAATTTGCTGAAATAGTAGCAACTTGAGCTATTTCTTTTTTATCTTTAACTTCACGAGAAAGTTTTTTAAGTTCAGCTACGATAGCTTCACAAGCTTTATCCATACCGCGTTTAACTTCAATAGGATTAGCTCCTGCTGTGATATTTCTTAAGCCTTCTTTGAAAATAGCATGAGCTAAAACAGTTGCCGTTGTTGTTCCATCACCTGCTTGATCAGCTGTTTTGCTCGCAACTTCTCTTACTAAAGAAGCACCCATATTTTCTAAAGAATCTTTTAATTCAACTTCTTTAGCAACACTAACACCGTCTTTTGTGATTGTTGGAGCACCAAAGCTTTTTTGGATTAAAACATTGCGACCTCTTGGCCCCATAGTTACTTTTACAGCGTCATTTAATTTTTTAACGCCCTCATAAAGTTTATTTCTTGCTTCATCTGAAAAAATAATTTCTTTTGCCATCGTTAATCCTTTTTTAAATTATTTTAAAATTCCTAAAATATCATCTATATTTAGTACTAGATACTCATCATTGTCAAGTTTAATTTCAGTTCCACCGTATTTGGAAAACATAATTTTATCACCACTTGATATATCACTTATTTCTTTACTTACTGCAATTACCTCTCCCATTAGTGGTTTTTCTTTAGCATTATCTGGTATAATTATACCTGAAGATGTTGTTTTAGTTTCTTCTACGCGTTTGATTAAAACACGTTTTCCTAAAGGTTGAAAATTCATTTTGTCCATCCTTATATAATATTGATTTCTAGCACTCTTTAATTTAGAGTGATAAAATCATACTATAAAAAATGAATTTTGTCAATACTTTTAGTAAAAATATTTATATAACTTTAGTTAAATTGACTAAAGTTTTTTTATAAATTAACTTATAAGGATAAAAAAATGAAAAAAATTTTCTATACAATACTTGCTTTAATTGCGGTGCTTATAATAGCTTCTTATGTAATATTATTTACAGGCTTTGGTAATGGTATCGTTGCCAATATAGCTCAAAATAAGATCAAAGAAAGTTCTGGACTTGATGTAAATATTACGCGTTTTAAACTTCGTTTTTCTAGTGTTGATCTTCAGCTTAGTTTGGCCAATATGGTTAATCTTGATTTGTATGGAAAATTAAATCTTTTTAAATTAGGTTTTGATCTTGATTATATCGTTAAATTAAATAAAAATTATGCTCAAAATTTAGGTTTAAATTTAAAAGAAAATTTAGCTTTTGGAGGGAAAATTCAAGGAAAAGCAAGTGATTTTACTGCTAATGGTAAGGGTTATTTGTTTGGATCTGATGTTTTATTAAATGCACGCATTTATGATTATTCTCCTATTGCTTTAAATTTAAGTGCTCAAGATATGCAAATTTCAGAATTGTTAGGGCTTTTTGGTCGAGCAAATTTAGCAAAAGGAACTTTAGATATAGCAAGTAAAATCAGTGCAAAAGATTTAAAACCTGATGGGAATATTATAATAAAACTTGATAATAGTTATATAAACTATGCCATGATTAAAAAAGAATTCGGATTAGACTTACCTGAAAATTCAAATTTAAAAGCTCAAATTTTGGCAAATATAAAAGACGATAAAATTTATGCTATAAGTAAGGTTTATAATGATTATTTAAATTTGCAAACTCAAAAAACTTTATATAATTTATCTAATAATACCCTTTTTACTGATTTTGATTTAAAAATTCCTAGTCTGGCTAAACTTGAAAAACTGACAAAAACAAAATTAAATGGTAATTTACAAACCATAGGAGACTTAAGTTTGGAGAACAATTCCTTACAAACTTTGAATGCCAATGTTATAGGATTGGGCGGTGAAATTAAGGCCGGTTTTAAAAACAATCAATTACTCGCTCAAATTGATAATGCAGATTTAGGAAAAATTTTAGCCATTGCTGGGTATGGCAGCTTGATTAATGGTAGTTTGAATGCTAATTTAAGCAGCATAGGGCTTGATTTTGCAAATTTTAACGCTGAAGCAAAAGTCAATAATGCAAAAATAAACACCGAAGAGCTTAAAAAAATCGCCCATATAGAACTTCCAAATACAAGTTTTAGTTTTAATGCAAAAGCGGTTGGTAAAAATAGCAATATTGCTTACAATGCGATTTTGGCTTCTAATTTATTAAATATCAAAAAATTATCTGGAACTTATAATCTAAAAAATAAAGAACTCAATACAGATTTAAATTCTTTTATCGATGATTTATCCCAATTTAGTGCTATTGCAGGACAAAAACTACAAGGTAATGCAGAGTTAAACGCAAAAGCTCATCTTATAGGATCTAAGATAAAAAATTTAAGCGCGGATGCAAATATTGCTAATGGAATTATAAAAGCAAATTCTAATGGTGAAAAATTGGATTTAAATATTAATAAACTTGATCTTTCAAAGCTTTTGGTGATTGTAGGCATGCCAAATTATGCAAGTGGAGATATTAATGCAAAAGCACATTTGGATAATGTTGATTTTAAAAATTTAAATGGTAATTTGAATTTAAAAGTCAAGGGTATTTTAAATTCTGTAATTTTAAGTAAAATTTTAAATAAAAAATTTCCAAATAATGTAAATTATGATCTAAATTCAAATATAGTTTTAAAAAATAATATCGCTCAATTTGACAATGCTTTAAATTCTACCTTAGCTAATCTTACACATTTAAAAGGCAGTTTTGATATCAATAAAATAAATTTAAAATCCAATTTTGTTTTAGACGTTAATGATTTTTCTAAATTAGGATTTTTGCTAGATAGAAAACTTAAAGGTTCTGCGAGTTTTAATGGTGATGTTAGCTATGATAAAACTTTAAATTTTAATATCATGAGCAAAAATTTATTCAACGGAGCTTTAAACGCAATTTTAAAAGATAATATTATTAATGCTGATTTAAACAATGTAGATTTGGATACTTTAGCCCAAGGAATAGGTGTTATGGATGTTTATCAAGGTAAGGCTAATGTAAAAGCAAATTATGATATATCAAATGAAAAAGGTGAGGTCAATTTAGATATCAAAGAAGGAAAGCTTAAGTCAAACGCTATTACAACGGCGTTAAAAGTTTTAACTTTTAAAGATTTTACTCAAAAAGTTTTTCATACGGCAAACGCAAAAGCATTAATCAATAAAGAAAATATAAAGCTGAATTTAAATATGCAAGCTGATAATGCTAGTATTCTTATAAATTCAGGAGAGCTTAATTCAAAAAGTGGTTCTTTAAATCTTCCTTTTAATGCTAAAATCGATAAGGTTGATTTTAAAGGAAATATTACAGGAACGACTGATAATCCTAAAATAAAATTAGATGCAAGCAGTGTTGTTGATTCTGTAAAAAATATATTTGGTGTAAAAAACAATGATGTTACGGATAAAAATAAAAAAGTGGATAAAGCAATTAATAAGATAATAAACAAGATATTTTAAGGAAATTTAATGTTTAACGGTCTTATAAGAGAAATTGCACAGGTTGCATCTTATCAGAATAATATTTTAAGATTAAAAGCGCATTATAAACCGAATTTAGGAGATAGTATAGCCGTTAATGGGGCTTGTTTAAGTGTAACAAAAATTCATCATGATGGTTTTGAGGTTGAGCTTTCTCATGAAAGTCGTTTGCATATAGCGGTACAAAATTTAAAAGAAAATGTCCATATAGAGCCGGCTTTAAGGTTTGGAGATAGAATCGATGGACATTTAATGCAAGGACATATTGATTTTATAGGAACACTAGAAAAAATTCATCAAGATGAAAATGGGGTGGATTTTTTTATTTCCTTACCTAAAGATGCGATGAAATTTGTTGCCTCTAAGGGTAGTATAGGGATTGATGGGGTGAGTTTGACTGTGAATGAGGTTTTTGAAAATCAGATCAGATTGACTATTATTCCTATTACTTTTAGAGAAACTCTTTTTAAAGGATATAAGGTAGGTAGAAAAATCAATATCGAAACTGATTTACTTGCTAGATATATACACGCACAACTAAAAAACGCTAAGGAAATATCATGGAAAGAAATAGACAAAATTTCTTATCTTTATTAGACAATGAAAAAGTAAGTGTTTTTTGTGCTTATGATCAAGATTATAATATTTTTAGAGCTAACTCTTTTAAGCAAAATTTATTTTCCCATCTGGGTTTTGAGGGTATTTTAGAATGTGTTTTTATGGATCAAATTCATTCTGATTTAGTGCAAAATTATGATACAAATTTAAAAGATCTAACCTGTGATGGTTTAATCACTAAGAAAATAAATACCGCACTTTGTGTTTTAAGTGCTGATTGCTTACCTTTGTTATTGTATCATGAAGATGGCATTATAGCGGCTTTACATTCTGGTAGAAAAGGAAGTTTTGAAAATATTTTAAAAAAATGTGTAGATAAGATTATTTTAGAAAATCCAAATTTAGATAAAACTAAATTTCATCTTTTTATTATGCCAAGTATTTGTTGGAAAAATTATGAAATTAGTGGAGATATTTTAAATTTTGCAAAGCAAAATTTTAAAGATTTTTTATTAGATAATCGGTTAGATTTGAAATCTTTAGTCAAATTTCAAGCTAAAAATTTAAATATAAATCATATTTTAGACTCTGAAATTTGTAGCTTTGAAAACAAAGATTTTTTTTCTTATCGTAGAAATAAAACACAAAAACGTTTTGTGAGTGTGATTTATTTAAAGGATTGATTTAATGTATGAAAAAAAAGATTTAAGGGTTTTAAAGATCATTCAAAAGGCTAGAGAATTTGGTGATTTGGATCTATGTAATGAAATTTTAGTTCATCAACTTGTTAATTCAGTTTTTAATGAAATAGAGTCTAAAGAAAAAGAAGAGCTGATCGCTCTTTTAAATTCTTTAATAGAAGCTAAAGACAAGGCTTTGCTTAGCAATTAATTTAATTCTATATAATTTTCAAAATCTTCTTCTTTTGGAGGATTTGGTTGATGATTGTTTAAAGCCTCTTGAACAGTTTTTTCATATTGGGCTATAGTGTTTTCAAATTCCTCTTTTTGTTTTCCTTTTAATTCGGACTTGGCAATTTTTACAACTGATGCTGGATTAATGGCTTTGTTATTAAGATATACTCCAAAATGTAAATGAGGGCCTGTACTCATTCCCGTTGATCCTACATAGGCAATGATTTGTCCTTGATTGACTCTTTGACCTGTTTTTATTTTAGCAAAACGACTTAAATGTGCATATAAAGTTGTATATCCTCCTTCATGTTTTACCTGCACTACGTTTCCATATCCTCCTTTTGTTCCAACAAAAATAATCGTTCCTTTGCCAGCGCTTTTAACAGGTGTGCCAGTAGGTGCAGCATAATCTATACCAAGATGTGCGCGGTAACGTTTAAGTATAGGATGATATCTGGCAGTACTAAAAGGAGAAGAAATTCTTATATAATTAACAGGTTTTGTCAGTAAAAAATTATCTAATTCTCTACCTTGTCGATCATAAAAAGTATCATTGTAGGAGAAAACTTCTTGGATATTTTTATTAATTTCCACCGTGGCCATTTTAATTGTAATATCCCCCCATAGTTTTCCCATACGTCTTTTTTGCTCATAATAAAGCGTTATTTCATCTCCTTTTTGGATATTTCTAAAATTAATCCCTTTAAAAGCTCGAACCATTGCACGAGCTAAAGTGCTACTTCCACTTTCTTCATAAACATCTTGATAGGCTGAATTTTTAATGGTTAGATGTAAAATTCTATTGTCAATTTGATAAATAATTGGAGTAAAGGTTAGTACATATTGATTATTTTCATTTTTATAAATATGAATTTGCAAATCATCGCTTATCGGGATTAAAACTTGCTCTATATTGTTATTATCGTCTTTTAAAATTTGATATCTTGTTTTATAAAGTATATCAGAAGCAAGTTCTTGATCTTCTTTATCAAGTCCATAATAAAGCGACATCGGAATAGAATTTCGTTGTAAAAATTTAAGTAAAGTATCTCCATTATCCCAAGTTAATTCTTCAACGCTTAAGGCGGCAAAACTTTGAATAACAAATATAAATAAAAGTAAAATTTTTCTCATAAAAAACCTTGATTTTTATAGATTTGAAAATTTAAAATCTATATTTTACTTTATTTTTCTTACAATTGCTTAACAAAAAAGGAATATAATAATACAAAATTATTTTTACAAGGAGTAAAGTTTGCTTAGATTTATAGCACTTTTTCTAACATTAAACCTCACTTTATTTGCTGCAAATTTCGACTTAAAACCTTTTAAAACCGAGCTTTTAAAAGTGGATGATATCTATGGCTATATTAAAGATAGTCCAGAAATTCAAATCAATTCTAGTGGCGTTGTATTACAGCAATTTAAAAATTCTAAAAGCATTATTGCTAGAGCAAGTGTGATCGCTAAAGAAAATGGTCTTGCAAAATTAGAATTTAGTGTTTTTTCAGATTTGAAACAAGAAGCTTTACCATTACCAAATGTTTTACCTAAAAGTGGCGATGAGGTGGTTTTAAATTTTCTTTATGATAGAGGGGTGATTGTTGCTCCAGATGAAAAAACTTATAATGATTTGGTGTCAGATTTTCCTCAAATTTATTTTACCCATATAGATATCTTTGGAGCACAATTGATTAGAAGTTCTACCGTTGCACCAAAGCGTAGTGATTTTAGAAAATTTTGTGCGGATAATGCGGTGGGTATTTTAATTTTTGCCTTAGAAGATAAAGCTAAAATCATTGATTGTCAAAATTTCAATGAACTTTATGAATTTCCTATTGAAAAAGCATCTAGTGTGCAAATTCCTTTTTATTCTCGCGTGAGTGGATATAGGACTAATTTTTTTGATTTTAATGCGCAAGAGATGAGTGATTATTACCGTTATTATAATGCTTTGATTGATTTTTCTAAGGTTTTAGCGGATTAATGAAAGAAGAGTTTAAGCAATATTTTATCAAGCTTTTAGGCAAAGAAAATGCCTATTTTGATCAAATGCACAAAATTGCTTATAGTTATGATGCAACTAAAAATCATTATCTACCCGATGGTGTGCTTTTTCCAAGAAATGAAGAAGATATTTCCGATATTTTAAAATTTTGCAATAATAGAGATATCATCGTAGTCCCACGCGGTGCTGGAACCGGTATGAGTGGGGGTTCTTTGGCTGTTAATGGTGGTTTAATTTTAGCCTTTGAAAAGCATATGAATAAAATTTTAGAAATCGATTTGGATAATTTAGTTGCCGTTGTTCAACCAGGCGTTATAAATATGCATTTACAAAAAGAAATTGCTAAATACGGACTTTTTTATCCGCCTGATCCTGCTAGTATGGAGCATTCAAGTTTAGGTGGCAATGTCAGTGAAAATGCCGGTGGAATGCGTGCAACAAAATATGGAATTACAAAAGATTATGTTTTAGCTTTAAGAGCGGTTTTGCCTAATGGGGAGATAATTTCTGCAGGCAAGCGGACTATAAAAGATGTTGCAGGTTATAATTTAGCTGGAATTTTAATCGCTAGTGAGGGTTCTTTGGCGGTGTTTAGTGAGCTGACATTAAAATTGGCCGCTTTGCCTAAATTTAAAAAAACAGCCATGGGAATTTTTCCAAATGTAAAAAGTGCTATGAATGCTGTTTTTAAAACTCTAGCAAGTGGAGTTACTCCTGCTTCAATGGAATTTTTAGATAATCTTAGCATTTGTGCAGTGGAGACTAAATTTAATATAGGATTGCCTATAAAAGCTGGAGCGATTTTGGTTGTTGAGGTGGATGGCAATATTGAGGCGTCTATCGATGAGGATTTGAAAATAATAAAGCATTATTTTTTAGAAGAAAATGCAAGTGAATTTAAGATCGCTAGAGATGAAAAAGAGGCTAAAGATATATGGTTTGCTAGAAAAAATTGCTCTCAAAGTATTGCCATGTATGGAAAATTAAAACTAAATGAAGATATCACCGTTCCGCGATCAAAACTTCCTGATTTGTTAGAAGGCATTGCTGAAATTTCAAAAAAATATGGTTTTAAAATTCCTTGTTTCGGTCACGCAGGTGATGGCAATGTGCATACTAATATTATGGTTGAAGATAAAAACGATCAAGAGCAGGTTAAAAAAGGATATTTGGCTGTAGAAGAGCTTTTTAAACTCACGATCAAACTCGGTGGGACTTTAAGCGGGGAACATGGCATAGGAATTTCAAAGGCGTCTTTTATGAATTTGGCATTTTCTAATGCTGAAATGAATTTAATGAGAAATATAAAAAAAGCCTTTGATCCAAATAACATACTTAACCCTTTTAAAATGGGACTTTAAAGGAATGAAAATTTGAAAAGAATTTTTAATATTTTATTGAGTATTCGCGATAAAGAAATTTTAAATTATGCTGCTGCGCTTAGTTTTTATACTATATTATCTTTAATTCCGATTTTATTTATATGTTTTTCTGTTTTTACTCAAATTTCAAGTTTTAAAATGTATTATGAAAAAGCTAAGCGTGTTATTTTTGCTTTTTTAATTCCTGCTCAACAAGATATAGTGGCTACTTATTTAGATACTTTTTTAAAAAATAGTGTTAATTTAGGTATAGTGGGTCTTATAGCGATGACTTTTACTTCCTTAGCGTTTTTTTCTGGTTATGATTTTGTTATCAATCGTATCACTAAAAGCGAACCTAAAGGAATTTGGCAAAGCATTAGTTCTTATTGGACTTTATTGACTCTCGTTCCTTTGGGACTCGGGCTTAGTTTTTATATTTCTGGTTTTATTCAGCAAACTTTGGATGATTATAAAATAGGATTTAATTTTTTTGAAATTCTACCCTTTGTGATTGTTTGGGGTTTGTTTTTTATATCTTATTCAAGTTCTGTGCATAAAAGTTCTTTAAAAAGTTTATTTCTTGTGTCCTTTAGTGCAAGTGCTATTTGGTATATCGGAAAGAATTTATTTGTTTATTATGTAGTTTATAATAAAACCTATGCAAGTGTTTATGGATCTTTTTCCACTATACTTTTTTTCTTTATTTGGATTTATATTTCTTGGATAATTTACCTTTTTGGACTTAAGGTTTATTTTTTTCTAAATCACAATGATAATGAAGGGAAGAAGGTTAGAAAAAATACAAAAAAGAGCTAATAATTTAAAACGAATCGACAAAAGCGAAGCTCCAAGATAACTGATAAAAATCCAAAACGGAATTTGAACATTGTTTGCATAAATTTTAAAATCAAAAAATTCTTTCAATGCAAAATCAAATAGATCTCCAATTCCAATAAAATGTAAAATCAAACTTAAGGGATAAAATATTACAAAGATAGCGCTTAAAAATATGGATAAAATTTGTTGATAACTAATCAATGGAAAGAAATAAATAACGGGTAAAGTCATAGCAAAAAAAGTCCATATATTTAAAAAAAGTACATTGAAAAAAGCGTTAAAAGATTTTGAAAAATGATGTAAATATAAAAAAATATAAAAAACTCCCATGATGGAAAATAAAAATCCCACGCTAAATAAAAGCTTAGGATACCAACAAATACAAATAAAAACACTGGCAAAAAGTGTGAAAAAATTAAGCACTTTGATATTTTTACAAATAAGATAAAATCCAAAAATAGCCATAGTTAAAGAACGCACATAAGAAGGAACAAAGCCTATAAGATAGGTATAAGAAAAAAGCAAAATAAAAATTAAAATACTTAAATCAAAACGCAGATTTCTATAAGGAAAATATTTTTTTTGAAAAAAGCTATAAATTGGAGTTAGGATAAAAAATATCAAACTAAAAATAAGACCGATATGATATCCGCTAATGGCGATTAAATGAGCAATTCCATAATAATTAACATCATTTCTTAAATCTTTAGATATAGGCAATGCAAAAAATAAAGCCCCGTAAAATTCACGAATTTTTTCATTTGTATGTTGATTTAAAAAATAAGAAATAATAGCATTTTGTTCTTTTATTTTTAGCTTTTCAAGATCATAACTAGGCACATAAAAAATTTGACTAAGATAATCTTTAAAAGTGACATTTTCAGTAATGATTTTTAAATTTAAAAGTTGATTATTGCTTAAATTTAGATCTTTAAAACTTGTCGTGTAAAAAGTAAAATCTTTTGTTTGTATTTTTAAAATCCAATATTTTTTATTTTTTTTATTGTATTTTGTATAGTTTTGCATTAAAGTGGCATTTTCTACTAGATAATGTTTATTTTTTTAAATGATAAAAAATCATAATATTTTAAAGATAGATTAAAAATGAAAATTATTATTCCAAACAAAAATACATAGCGAAATTCTTTTAAACTATTAAAAAAAGAATTCCACCAAAACATTATTTTTTAGAAAATTTAGCCAAATAAAACCAAATAATTCCAGCTAATGCTAATAAAAAAAGAGGAGCGATATAAGGATATTTTCCTAATTGAGTAAAGATTTCTTCTATAATATGACCAAAAATATATGCTGCTAAACCTAAGATGATTGACCAAATCAAACTTGCAAAAGCGTTAATGAATGCAAATTTTGTAAAATTATATTTTGCTATTCCAGCCGCTATAGGTATGAAAGTTTTTAATCCATAAATAAATTTTTGCACGATAAGTAAAATCGTGCCGTATTGTTTGATTTTCATTGTTGCTAGTGCAAGTTTGCGTCGATGGTTTTTAAAATAGGGCATGATGTCTTTTTTGTAATATTTTCCAAGTATAAATAATAAAGTAGAACCTAAGGTATTTCCTAAAAAAGCTAGAAAAATACATAGGCCAATTTCCATTTTTCCTTGAGAGCAAAGTATTCCAGCGGCTAAAATTCCAACCATACCGCCACCTAAAGAATAAAAAAACAGGACTATATAGCCATATTGGATCAAGGTATCAACCATATCTTGCATTATAAGTCCTTATTTGGCGTATTCTATAGATCTTAATTCCCGTATGACATTAACTTTAATTTCTCCAGGATATTGCATTTTTTCTTGAATTTCATTAGCAATTTCTTTAGCCAGTAAAGCACTTTCATCATCATTGATCAATCTTGCATTAGCAATGACGCGAATTTCTCTACCTGCATTGATAGCATAAGCATTTTTAATCCCATCTTTACTTTTAGCGATATCTTCTAGTTCTGTGACTCTTTTTAAGAAGGCTTCTAAGACTTCTCGTCTTGCACCAGGTCTTGCTGCGCTTAAGGTGTCAGCCGCACACACAGCAGCTGCTTCGATGCTTGTTGCTTCTTCATGTCCGTGATGAGCATAAATCGCATTGATCACCACAGGATGTTCTTGATAACGCTTACAAAGCTCTCCACCTAAATCAACGTGTGAGCCTTCATAATCATGCGTTAAAGCTTTTCCAATATCGTGTAAAATTCCAGCCCTTCTAGCTAAATTTTCATCACCCCCGCATTCAGCCGCAATAATTCCTGCTAAATGAGCGACTTCTAAAGAATGTGCCAAAGCATTTTGTCCATAACTTGCACGATATTTAAGTTTTCCAATCAATTTAACAATCTCTGGATGAACTTTACTTAATCCTAAATCCATAACGATGGTTTGACCTTCTTCTAAAATAGCACTGTCAAATTCTTGACACACTTTATCATGAACTTCTTCTATGCGTGCAGGTTGAATTCTTCCATCTTGAACAAGCAATTCTATCACCTTTGTAGCAATAGCACGACGATAAAGATTAAAGCAGCTTACTATGATGGCTCCAGGTGTATCATCGATAATAATATCAACCCCTAAAACCATTTCTAAAGTTTTTACATTACGTCCTTCTTTGCCTATGATGCGTCCTTTTAACTCATCACTTTTGATATTGATCACATTGATAAGTCTTTCAGCGGCAAATTCTCCTGCAAAACGCGAAGTCGCTTGAGCTAGGATATAATTAGCTCTTCTTTTGGCTTCATTTTTGGCTTCTTCTTCATATTTTCTTACTACGTGTGCGATTTGGCTACGTGAAGTTTCTTCAACTTTTTTAAGGATAATTTCACGTGCTTCATCTTGAGTTAGTCCTGCAGAACATTCTAAAATATTAAGCAAATCATGAAGTTTTGACTCATATTGAGTTTTTACTTTTTCAGCATCTAGGTGCAAATCTTGAATTTGTCTTTTAGTATGCGTGAGTTTTTCTTCATTTTCTTTTATTTTTTCTTCTTGAATTTGAAGTTTTTGTTCTTTTTTGGATAACTCATCAAATTTTTGATTATAGTCTCTTTGAATTTTATGAATTTTATCTTCATATTTTTTCTTTGCTTCAAGTTCTGCATTGAGTATAGAATTTTTAGCATCTTTAAGAGTAAGTTCAGCTTCGTGCTCTATAGCTCTTGCTCTTGCTTTAGCTTGCTCAACAAAAATTTCATATTTAGCATCGTTAATTTTTTTAACAATTAGGTATCCGATTGCGATGCCTATTATAGCGGATACAAATGCGATTATCGACTCTATCATTTTTTCTTTCTTTCCTATAATATTTTCTATAAGGATTGATATAAAATTCACCCATAATATCATGTTCTTGAGTGATTTCTTTCTCACTCAAAGCATGGATACTTTGAGTAAAAATTATATTAGGCTTATAATGTAAATTTGAGAAAAATCTATCATAAAAACCTTGCCCATGTCCTATTCTTTTTAAATTTTTATCTATCCCAATAACAGGGACAATAGCTAGATCAATTTTAGCTTCTAAAAAAGAATTCATAGGCTCTAATATTCCAAACCTTTTTTTAACAAAAGGTAGCCTTAATTTTACAATTTTTAAACTTTTATCTTGCATAAATGGAACAAAAAGTATGCATTTTTTGCTAAGCAAATGACGAAATTTAACCAAATTTGGCTCATAAGCTAAAGGAATAAAAATAAGAATTCTTTTTGCCTTTAATTTTTTAATGATATGAAAGCATTCTTGAAATATTTGAAAATCTTGTTTAAAATATAAATTTGGATGGCGTTTTAATTTAGTTTTTTGCAAAGCTCTAAAATGGATTTTTTGCATCATATGCCTTTTTAAAAACTTATTATCTTAGTTGTGTTATAATTTTACCATTTTTTAAATGAGAATAAGGAAATAAAAGATTATGAAAAAAATATTTTTATTGACTTTGATGATTTGTTTTTTTGTAGGCTGTAGCAACGATAAACAAAAAGATAAGGATGAAAATACAAGTGTAAATATAGAAGCAAATTTGGAACAAGGTGAAGATGTGAATTTCGATATTCATTTGATTGATGGAAATTCGATTTCGGTTCAAAAAAGCAATGAAAAAATCACTTTTGATACTGATAAGGCAACTTTATTTGTGTTTTTTACTACATGGTGCACCCCTTGTGTCGCAGAAATTCCTTATTTGAATAATCTTCAAAATAAATACAAAGATCAAATCAATATAGTAGGTGTTTTACTCGAAGATAAAAGCGATGAAGATATCAAGGCATTTAAAGATAAAAATAAGATTGTATATGAAATAGCTAATGGAGAAAATAATTATCTTTTAGCAAAATCATTAGGCGGTGTTAATGGCATTCCTACCATGTTTTTATATGATAAATATTCTAAATTAATCAATGAATATTTAGGTCTTATTCCTCAAGAAATGTTGGAAATTGATATTCAAAAGGCTGTATTTTAATGTTTGATTTTATAAAAAAAGGACTTTCAAAAACCCTTGAAGGAATTATTGGTATTAAGGGTGATAATAAAAAAATAACTAAAGATTTACTTGAGGAAATTTTATTAGAATCTGATGTAAGTTATGAAATCGTTGAAGAAATTATTTATTATTTACCGCCTAGCAATGAGGTTAAAAAAGAAGATTTAAAACGAGTGATGAGTTCTTATTTTCTTTATGATAAACCTGAAATTGTAAATTCTAAGCCTTTTGTGGAATTGATTTTAGGGGTTAATGGGGCAGGAAAAACAACAACTATTGCTAAACTTGCTTATCTTTATAAAAATAGACAACAAAAAGTGATACTAGGTGCTTGTGATACTTTTAGAGCGGGTGCGATCGAACAATTACGCCTTTGGTCTGAAAAAATTGGAGTGGATATCGTGCTTACTAGCCAAGGACACGATCCTTCAGCCGTTGCATTTGATACGATCAGTAAAGCCAAAGCTAAAAATTTTGATCAAGTTATCATAGATACGGCAGGTCGTTTGCAAAATCAAAAAAATTTAGCTAATGAGCTTGAAAAAATTGTAAGAATTTCAAACAAAGCTTTAGAAGGGGCTCCTCATAGAAAAATTTTAGTTCTTGATGGTACTCAAGGAAATGCGGGAATTTTACAAGCTAAAGCTTTTAATGAAATTGTTAAACTTGATGGGGTTATCATTACCAAACTAGATGGCACAGCTAAAGGTGGAGCACTTTTGGGTATAGCAAGAGAGCTTGAACTTCCTATTTTATATATAGGAGTGGGCGAAAAAATGGAAGATTTGATCGAATTTAATCCGGATAATTTTTTAGATATTTTATTAGAGGGCGTTTTTGAGTAAATGGCCAAAAATAAAATTCTTTTTGAATGCCAAGCTTGTGGAAATCAACAAAGTAAATGGTTGGGAAAATGTCCAGAATGCGGAGCTTGGGATAGCTTTGTAGAGTTAAAAACTGAACAAATTCAAGTCTTAAAAGAAATTGCTAAAGCAAGTTCAAAAGCTAGTGAAGCTGTATGTATTGAAGATGTAGAGCTTGAGCATTTTTCAAGATCAAGTACAGGAGATGATGAGCTTGATTTAGTTTTAGGCGGAGGATTGGTTGAGGGATCTTTGATTCTTATTGGTGGAAGTCCTGGTGTTGGCAAATCAACACTTTTGTTAAAAATTGCTTCAAATTTAGCCAAAAAAGGTAAAAAAGTTCTTTATGTAAGTGGTGAAGAAAGCAAAGCACAGATTAAACTAAGGGCAGATAGACTTGAGGCAAATGCTTCAAATTTATTTTTATTGACTGAATTATGCCTTGAAAATATCTTAGAAGAATTACATAAAAAAGATTATGAAATTTTAATCATTGATTCCATACAAACTTTATATTCTAATAAAATTTCTTCCGCAGCAGGAAGCATTACTCAGGTGCGTGAGATCACTTTTGAACTTATGAGAGTGAGCAAGGCTTTTAATATAAGTACTTTTATTATAGGGCATATTACCAAAGAGGGATCTATAGCAGGTCCTAGAGTTTTAGAACATATGGTGGATGTGGTGCTTTATTTTGAAGGCGATGCAACAAAAGAAATCAGGCTTTTAAGAGGCTTTAAAAATCGTTTTGGTGGGACAAGCGAAGTGGGAATTTTTGAAATGACTTCTAAGGGTTTAGTGAGTGCAAAAGATCTCGCAAATCGTTTTTTTACTCGCGGAAGAGCTATTTCAGGAAGTGCATTAGGTGTAGTGATGGAAGGATCTCGTGCCTTAGTTTTGGAAGTGCAAGCTCTAGTTTGTGAAAGTGCTTATCCAAAACGCAGTGCTACAGGCTATGAAAAAAATCGTCTCGATATGCTTTTGGCTTTACTTGAAAGAAAGCTTGAAATTCCATTAGGGCATTATGATGTGTTTGTAAATATCAGCGGTGGCGTTAGGGTAAGTGAAACTGCAGCTGATTTGGCTGTGGTTGCGGCTATAATTTCGAGTTTTAAAAATCGTCCTTTAAGTAAAGATAGCGTTTTTATCGGAGAGCTTAGTTTAAATGGTGAAATTAGAGAAGTATTTAGCCTTGATACTCGTTTAAAAGAAGCAAAAATGCAAAAATTTAAAAATGCTATTATTCCTTCAAAACCTATTGAAGATGTGGGTTTAAAATGTTTTGTGGCTAAGGAACTTAGTCAAGTATTAGAATGGATGTGAAATAAAATATTATCAATTTTTAATGTTTTATCATTCTCTAAAAAAACTATAATTAAAATAAAATAGTGTGATTAAAGTATTTTATAAAGAATCAAAATGAAATATTATAAAATTAATATACAATGATAAATATGAAATATACAAAAAAAGGAAAACAAATGACTAAAGAAAAAATCATCTCTTATGAAGAAGTTCAAGCAAATCCTATGCTTCAATGGTTTTTTGATACAGAAATCAAGCATAGTATTAAAGATAAATATTATAAGGAATGGCAAGAATATGTTAAAAAAACAGATTTAAATACAATGTATATTATAGAAAATCCAAAAGGTAAAGATGTTTATGACTTATATCCATACCAAAGACCTAGTATGGCTTCTCACTTATTTGGTGGTCACGAATTATATGATCATGAATTTTTTGAATTTATTTTGCAATTCATAAAAGATCAAAAATGGTTGAATTTTTTATTGACTCTTATTAGTTTTACAATAGAAGATGAAGATCATCACATAGTTTTAGAAAAAACAAAAAAAGTTATTAAGCTTTTAGTAGATAAGGGAGCTAATATCAATGCTTATTTTTATGATATGGATGGACAATACAAACCTTTGATCTTTAAAACCAGTGGTCTTCTTGATGCCACTAAAATAGAAAGGGCTAATAAATTAGAACTTTTGCATTTTTTACTAGAACTAGGAGCAGATCCTAATCTTAAAAATTCAGAGGGTGAAAATTTACTACACAAACTTCTTATGTATGAAGAGCAAAAATTTGCTAATGCCTTAATCGATAGTGGTAAAATGAAAGATATCAATGAAATCATAGAATATGACAAAGGATCAATTTGTTATGGAGAAAATGCTTTAATATTGGCTGTAGAGGGGTGTTATTCTAGCACGGTTAAAAAACTCATTGAAGCAGGAGCTAATGTGAATGTTTTTGATCAATTTGGAGATTCTGCTCTTGATAATATAGGCAATAAAAGTGAAACCATAAAAAAATACCTTCTTAAAGCAGGAGCTAAAAGTTCTTTAGAGCTTTTAGGCAGTGAAGAAAAACATATAGAGCTTATGAATGAAATGCGAAAAAAAAGAGAAATACAAGATAAAATAAGAAAAGAACACGAAAAGCAACTTAAGGAAAATTATCTTGCTATCTTAGAAAAAACTCCTTTGACTTTTTGTGAAATAGAAGTTATTTAGCTTTTATCTAAAAAGACTTTTAGTAATAAAAACGCAAAAACTAAAAACTTAATCGAAAGGATAGAAAATGCTAAGGGATACTAGTAAAGATGAAGCGTATTTTACTGAAGAAATAATAAAATGTGAAAAAGAGATTGAAGAGGATGAAAAAGAACTTTTAGAACTTCCTTTAGGAGATGCAAGAAGAGAGCGTTATCTTTTTTGTATAGAAGATCAGAAATTTCATAACGCTATGGATAAATATGCTCGTGGTGATGATATAAAATTAGTTAAAAAAGATTTAGAAGAAGTTATATCAATAATACAAAAAAAACGTTTAGAATTTGGATTTGATATTAGTTGGCTTAAGGGAAAGGTTATTGAACTTTGTCTTAGAGTGTTATTAGATATGGACACAACTTGTGTATTAAAATTAGTAGAAGAAGATGAAAGAAAAAGAAGAGATATACTTAATAGGGATTGGTTTTTACATTTTGTGGGATCTATGGGTAAAAACTTAAATTTAGAACGCAAGTGTATCCGTAAAGAACATGAACTTATTAAAGAATTTGTAGCTACTAAAGATATTGAGTTTTTACATAAATATATGAAAAAACATACAAGATTAAGAGATCCTATTAATACTTGGGATCTTGAAGGTGCTGTTATTGTAAAGATAATGAATTTAAATAAAGAAGAATTTAAACATTATAAATACTTTCCTTATGATTTAATTTAGGAGTTTCTTATTTATATTTAATATTAAAAAGCAGCCTTTAAAAGATCCTAAAAGTCATATCTTTAGGGTAAAAGATAATAAAATAGCTATTTTTGTATCTAGTGAATTTAGAAAGAATACAATTTATTAGGATTTAGTTTTTGTGAGGTTTTGGTGTATTAAATAGATCTTATTATTGAAAAATAAGATTTAAGTTAAATTCTATATGTAAATCGCACGAGTAGAAAATGTATTACTATTTTAGATAATTTAGTTTAACACTCTTAATTCTCAAAAAAATAACACTAAAATAAATTTCATACTATTACCAAAAATGCAATTATTTAAAATTAATATTATAAAAAATAAAGATATAATAGATTTTATTAATCTTGAAAATATCATAGAGGAATAGCTATGAAAAAAATAATATGTCTTTTAGTGATGATTTTTTGCACACTTAATGCAGAGATGATTAATTTTCATTATTTGGGTAAAAAGACTATTGGAGTAGATTCGGACTATCTTGATAATG
>NZ_NXLY01000009.1 GCF_005406225.1 Campylobacter taeniopygiae
ATTGGTTTTTATATTAATAGTAGAGACATTCTTTGTTTTATGATTGATAAAATCAAAGAAGGCATTAAGACCACTTTGGATGGTGGTGAGTGGGGAGAGACCTTTTGTGATTAGGATTCTAATTAGGATGAGGGCGATGATAGTGGCAATGATGCCTATGAGGATTTGTTTAAAGAGAATGGCTTTAACAACTCCTGTATAAGTTTCATCTTCTGTAACCGTACATACTCTAAATTTTGGATTGATTGTTGCACTACATAGTACTTCATAAGAATTCCCTTTATCATCCTTTGCTCCAAAAAGAGCATTTTCTTCTTTTGGATTAAGATAATAATTTGGATTAGTATTGATTGTATTAGCTATATTTATACTTAGTGGATTTTTTGTAAGAATTCTTTCTGGATATTGATGAAAATAAATCTCACCATCTGGACTATAAACTGCAGCATAAGTATTTTCAGAATGACCATAAGCTAAAACATCTTTGGAAAATTGCTCTAGAGTACAATCTCCTCCGACAACTCCTATAAGCTTCCCATCTTTATAAATAGGCATTGCGTAGGTTAAAATATGATTATTGTTCATCAAAGATTGATAAGGACCATATACACTTGATTTTGTTGTCTTTTTAGCTTCTTGATACCATGTTAAATTTTTGAGAGTAAAAGATTTAGAATCCAATATTTTTCTATCTGATAAAAGTATTCTTCCAGAATTTTCAAAACCTAAAAAAACAAGTTTAAAACCAAAAGCTTCTTTGAAAGATTCTAACAAACTAAAGATTTCCTCATCGTTGCCTTTATCTAATACTTTTTCAATTTCTTTAGCCAAAACCTCCATTGCAACTCGTCTGCTTTTTCCATAATTATCAAATGTCATTGCAACATCTTCTACGGTTTTTAGTTGAGTGCTTTTAAGTAATTCAAAAGTGTTATTTTTAGATTCAAAATAGCTAATAGCACTTGTGATAGCTAATATAATAACTATCAAAACACCTATATAAAAAGTTAATTTTAGCGATACGCCAAAAGATTTTGTTTTTTCTTTCATTTTTTCTCCTAAAATATTTTTATTCATTTAGAAAATTGGTTTTAATATTCTAAATATGAAATACCTAATAATAAAAGAATAAAATGAAGCGAATGTGAAATGTGAGCTAAATGTGCTTGAAAATAAAGTTAATAAATTAATAAAAATTGTTTAAGCAAAAAAGATATAGCTTTAAAAAACTCTTTAAAGCTTTAATATAAAATACGAAATAATTAAAAACTATTTTAAAATTTGATTTTTATCGCGGCATAAATTTTGCCAATTTGAAGGTTTTAATTTTAAACATTGTTGCAAACTTTCTTTTTCAGCTTGAGTATTTTTCATTCTTTCATAGGTTAAACTTTGTATATACAAAGCCCTTGCTCTATCATCATCAGAAAGTTTTAATTTTAATAAATCAGTTAAAACAGCTAAAGACTTTTCATTTTCATTCACTTTAGCTAAAGTGTCTAGATAAATAAATTCAAGATTTGGACTATAAAGATTAATTCCTTTTAAATTTTGATAATCAATAGCCTTAGGAGCATAAGTAAGAATCGTTGTTTGCATCTTATGATCATCTGCATAAGATAATAAAGTATCATAGGCTTCTACCATATTGAAATTCATTGGAAAAGTCTCTAAAATTTTTAATACACTAATAGCCTTATTATAATCATCCATTTTTAAATAAGACAAAAATTGCAAATAGTAAGCTTTAAAATTCTCCTCATCACTTTTTAAAATTTTTGACTCGGCTATTTCTTTGGCAATTTTTAAAACTTGCCTATACTGCTTGTTATCATAAAGCATTGATGCTTTTTTTAATCCAAAAAATATAGGATCTTCATTATAATTTTTATCCGCATAATCCATAGCTTCTTCAACTTTAGAAGTTCTGATAAAACAATCTAACATATGTTTTTTATCATTTATTTTTTGCCCTATTTCATAAGATTTAAATTGTGCAAAAATAGCCGTTGCTTCGATACAATTATCAGATTTTAATTTGCTATTTAAAAGATCAACCGCAGCTTGCTGTAATAATTTTAAAGAATTAGGAAGTTTTCTTTCTTCTATTTGTTTTTTATATCCCAAAATAGCACTAAAATTTCCTTCTTTATAATAAAGCTGCATATCTTTATCTAAAGCTTTATTAACTATATTTTCATCTTTTTGAGCATATTCTTTTATAAGCATGGCATAATGTTTATGTGAAAGTGTAGAATTTTCATCATCCATCGCAAAAAACAACTCATCTCTAGCTTTTCTAATCTCATCTAAATATTTACCGTCGTCTAAATACTCATTTAAATATAAATTAATATATTTTTTAGCTTCATTCACTTTTCCTACTCGAGACAAACTTAAAGCTAAGTCTTTTAAAACTTCCTCATATTTTTGACTCACTCTTGACATTTTATTAAAAATATTTTGATAAATATTAGAGCTGATACCGTATTGCTTATTTTGATCAAAAAGTTTGGCAAGATCCAAAGATCTAAATCTATCTTTTCCAAAATACTGCGGATTAGCTTTTAAAATCGTATTTGCGTACTCCATTGCTTTATTTATGTTATTATTTAAAATGCTATCTTTAGCCAAAGCCATCGCCGCTCTAGCAGCTAAATTTAAATTCTTGGTATTTAGATAAATATCTTCATAAATATCCATAGCTTTACTTCTTTCTCTTAAGCTATAAAGATAATCGGCATAATCAAGCTTTGCTAATTGAGAAAAATAATTATTAGGTTGATTATTTAAAATTGACATCATATAATTAATATCAGAATTCTTAGATAAAGCAATGTAAGCTCTTAGCATTATATAAGATACTTCGAAAAAATTTCTATCACTTGTAAAAGTTCGAGTCCAATTTTTAGCATCTGCAATCATTTTTTCTAAAATTTTTCTGTCCCTAAAGCTAGGATCTTGAGTATAAAGTTGATTTTCAGCTCTTAATTTATAAAGAATAAATTCGCTCATAAAAATACTCTTTGCGTAACGCTTTATTGCATTATCAGCATCAATAGCTACTTGTTGATAATTTGCTTTATCATATTCATCTTTAATCCGTAAATAAGTATTAATATCCGCACTTTGAGGAATAACAACGGGATTAGAATTTAAATCAAGTGCTCCTACATAAGGTAAGCTTTCATACGGAAAATTAATACCAAAATTAAGCCCATCATAATCTCTTTTTCTGATTAAATTATCAGTGAAGACAAAAGTAAAGCCCTTGCTTTTATGAGAAGTGGAATTGCTTAATTCTTTATCAATATATATATTTTGAGATAAATCAAACATTCTTGCGTCTGTTTTAGGCAATATAACCATTTTAATTTTTTGAGTTTCTTTGAAAAATTTCAAATCAAATGTTGCAAAATTTTGATTATTTAAAGGAGTATCGACAATACCTGGAATAATACATTCAAAATGTATTTTATTTTCAGTTACAAATTTTTGACAAGTAAAATCTAAATCATTTTGAACATGTAAAACCGCGAAATTTTGCTTATTTTCGCGGCCAGTATTTAAAGTTAATTCAAAAGCAAAAAGAATATAAACATTCAATAAAAGTAAAAATATAATTCTCATAAAATAATTATATTATATTTTTATAAAAATAATACCAAAAATGCTTATTAATACACAAATAGCTAAAACAAAACCTTGTATAAAATTAAATTGCACATAAGAAGCTTCAGAACTACTCTTAACAAAAAGAGCGTGAATAATTACTTTTAAATAAGAATAAAGCATAAATACTGAAGCTAAAGCCATAAATACAGCCAAATACCAATAATCTTCAATAATTAAGGTTTTTAGAACAATAACTTTTCCCCAAAAAGCTCCAAAAGGTGGAATTCCTGCAAGTGAAAGCACACAAAAAGCAAGTGACAAAGCAATTAAAGGTTTTTTGGTCAATAAAGCATTGAGATTTTCAAATGAAGTGAAACGGAAATTACTTAAAATTAAAAACACACCATAATTAGAAAAACTAAACAAGACCCAATAAATAAATATAGGATTTAAAACCCCTTCTTTAGTATCAAATAAAGGAATACAAGCAGCCAAAACAAAACTAGAATGTACCACAGAACTATAAGCGAACATTTTTTTCACATCTTTTTGACTTAATGCGGCAATTGCAGCGACTAACATAGAAAACACTGCCAATATACTGATAATATTTTCAATTCCAATATGATCAAAAAATCCAAAAAGTCTTAATACTACCACAAACATAGCTATTTTTGGCACTACTGAAATAAAAGCTGCCAAATTTGAATAAGTTGCAAAATATACATCTTTTAACCAAAAATGAAAAGGGGCTAAAGAAAGTTTTACAGCACATAAAACAAAAATCATCACTCCCGCGGTTAAAAGTATAGGATCTTTTTCTAATGCCAATTTTGCATCTAAGTCTAAAGTTCCTGTTTTCATATAAATCAAAGCTGAAGCCATCACGAAAAATCCAGAACCTACAGCAGCAACACTAAAATATTTGATAGCACTCGAAACAGCATTATGAGTTCCACGCATTGCTATAAGAGTATAAAGAGCCAAAGATGATGATTCAAGTCCTATGAAAATTAAAACTAAATTTGAACTCGATACCATAAGCAACAAACTAGAAATCATAAACATAAACAAACTATAAAATTCACCTTTGTTTTCATCTTTTTGCATTAAAAGATATAAAAATGAAAAACATAAAATGATTAAAGAACTATAAAAAGAAAAGATATCATTATTTAAAGTTCCTAAAAATGCCTTTGATGCACCTAAACCAGAAGAAGATACATTACTTAAAATTAAAAAAGTACTAACGATCAAAGATAAAGCACAAGTGCCTATATAAAATGTCCTATGAAATTTTCCAAAAGCCGAGCACAATAAAAGAATAATAGCAATAGCAATTAAAAACAAAAAAGGATAAGATAAGGAGATATTTAAATTACTGATATTATCTAAATCTAACATTGTTTTCTCCTTTAATATGATTTAAAAAATTTATATTTTCTTGATTTATGGCTCTTGTTTTCATTAATTCAACAAGAGAATTAACATTTTTTTCTAGTGGATTTAAGAAAATTTTTGGAGCTAAACCCAAAGAAAAAATTAAAAAAGCTACCATAACAAGAGTAATAATTTCTCTTGTATGTAAAGAAAAACTTTCAAGATTTGTATCTTGTTGCATAAAAAACATTTTTCTAAATACAGCAAGCATATAAATCGCTCCAAGTATGATCACAAATCCCGCTAAAAACGCATAAAGCAAACTTACTTTAGCGATACCTAAAAGAGCTAAAAATTCTCCTACAAAAGATATGGTTAAAGGTAAAGAAATACTCGCTAGCAAAATCAAAGCAAAAAAGATAGTAAATAAAGGCGCCTTGCGTGCTAAGGAATGATAATGTGAAATTTCTAAAGTCCCATATTTTTTATATAAAAGTTCAGCCATTAAAAATAAACTTCCTGTAACTAAACCATGCGCAAACATATAAAATATAGCTCCAGTAATTCCTAAAATATTTAAAGAAAAAATCCCTAAAACCATAACTCCAATATGAGAAATGGAACTATAAGCGATCAATTCTTTTAAATTTGAAGCACGATAGGCAATTAAAGCATTATAAATAATACTTACGATACATAAAGCTGCAATTAAAGGTATAAAATAAACACTCGCATCCGGAAAAAGTGGCAAACAAAAATGTAAAAAACCAAAAGGAGCCATTTTAAAAGCAACTAGCATCATAGAAACTAAAATTGGCGAATTTGCATAAACTTTTGGTGCCCATGTATGCAATGGAAAAAGAGGTGCTTTAATAGCAAAAGCAATGAAAAATGCTCCAAAAAGTAAAAGTTGTTCATTGAAACTAAATGCAGAGGCATTATTTTTCCAAATTTCTAAATCAAATGTGAAAACATTTAAAAGTTTATAAGTAGCATACGCTTGATAAATTAAGGCTAAGAGCATTAAAATAGAACCGGCAAAGGCATAAATGAAAAATTTAATACCTGGTCTATAATCCTTGCCATAAACACCCATGATATATAGCAAAGGTAAAAGAGAAAATTCCCAAAATACATAAAACAATAAACCATCAAGTGAAGAAAATAGCCCCATAATGGCAAATTCTAAAAAGAAAATACAAGAAACAATTGCCTTTTTTTCAATTTTTAAAAATAAAAAACTTAAAAATATCATTAAAGAGCTCAAAAGCATCAAGACTAAAGAAATACTATCTACTCCAACATGATATTCAAATAAATTAGCTATTTTAAAAGGGAGTTTGTATTCAAAATCAACCCCATTAATTCCATCAAAGAAAAATTTAGCATTTAAAGCAAGTATAATTAAACTCGCCAAAACGCTAAAAATCTTTACTCCGCCACGGTTTAAAATAAGAGTAATCAAACCAGCGGCTAGAGGAAATAAAATTAAATAATTTAGCATTTTACACCATCCTTGCCAAAATAAGTAAAATCACAAAACCAGCCACCAAAAATCTAAGCATTAAATTTAAGCTATTTGGCATAATCATTTTTTTAGAAATTAAATTAGCATAAAAAGAAATTTTTTCAACAATTGCATCAAAAATAAAAACATCGCAATGTTTCATAATTGCACATAAACTTTCGTATTTATTTACTATAAATTTATGATAAAAATGTGGTATAAAATAATCATTACTTAAAAGTTTGTGTATTTTGTTTTCTTCTATGCTTGGTTTAAACCAAGAAAATTTATACGCAATGATAGCCAAAAGTATCCCTAAAATTCCTGCTGCACTGGCACAAATCATCACGATATGATCTTGAGCATCTATAAATACAAGCTTAGAGCTGATATATTTAAAAAAGCTGTGTTCAAAAAATCCTGAAACAATTGCCAAAATCATCAAAGGAGTCATGGCTAAAAGTGCTATTTTACTTGCTTCATGTGGGTGTGCATCGTGTCTTGAATTGGTAAAAAATACAAGCATTAAAAGCCTAAAACTATAAAAAGCTGTCATAAAAGCTGCGATTAAAAGCACTAAAAATATTCCATGATTATGAATTATAAAAGAATATCCTAAAATCAAATCTTTTGAGAAAAATCCTGCAAAAGGATAAATTCCTACCAAAGCTAAAGATCCTATAGTCATAAAAATAGCCGTGATTTTTAAAGGTTTAAATAATCCACCCATTTTTTTAATATCTAAGTTATCATTCATAGCATGCATTACGTTTCCAGCACCTAAAAATAATAAAGATTTGAAAAAAGCATGGGTTGCCAAATGAAACAAAGCTATACCATAAGCTCCAAGTCCAGCCGCTACAAACATATATCCAAGTTGAGATAAAGTAGAATATGCTATGATACGTTTTAAATCCCTTGCCACCAAAGCCATAGAAGCGGCAAATATAGCCACAAAAGCTCCAAGAATAGCTATAAAATAAGAAACTTCAGGAACCAAAGAATAAATTTCTCCTGCTCTAATAACCAAATAAACCCCAGCTGTAACCATGGTTGCAGCATGGATTAAAGCTGAAACTGGAGTAGGTCCCGCCATCGCATCAGCAAGCCAAGTATGAAAAGGAAATTGTGCAGATTTTCCCATGGCACCTATAAATAAACAGCTTGCTATTAAAATCAAAGCATTATGATCAAGGTTTTGCACCTTGGAAAAAACTTCATCATAATTTAAAGTTCCCACTTGGATATAAAGCCAAAAAATTCCTAAAAGCATACCCAAATCAGCAATTCTATTCATAATAAAAGCTTCATTAGCCGCAAAAGAATAGGTATTATTTTTATACCAAAAGCCTATTAAAAGCCAAGAACAAAGTCCAACACCTTCCCAACCTACAAAAAGACCTAAAAAGTTATCACTTGTGATTAAAAAAAGCATGGAAAAAACAAAAAGTCCTAAGTAGGCAAAAAATTTGTTAAATCCCTCATCGTGTGCCATATAAAAAATGCTATAAAAATGCACACAAGTAGCCACAATACCGACAACACACATCATTGTAAGTGAGATAGAGTCTATATTAAAACCAAAATTAACCCCTATAAACCATTCAAAAAAACTTATATTGCCGCTAAAATTATTAAAAAGCAAGTACAAAGAACAAAAAGTTCCAATGGCTATAAGTATCCCGCATATATAACCTACAAAAATCTTTCTTTGACTTAAAGAAAAACAACTTGCAAATAAAAAGGATATAAAAGGACTCAATAGTGAAACTAAAACTAAATTTTGCATACTAAGCCTCCTCTTTTAAACTTTTTAATTCTAATGTGCCATTTTTTCTATACCAAAGCACACATAAAGCTACTCCAACAGCCACTTCACAAGCTGCAATACCTATGATAAAAAGTGCAAAAACTTGACCATTTAAATCTTGATGCATTTTTGAAGCAGCTACTAAAGCTAAATTTGCAGCATTGAGCAAAATTTCACTTGAAATAAATAACATAATGAGATTTTGTCTTTTTAAAATTCCAATAAGTCCAATCACAAACATTAAAATGGCTATAAAAAAATATTTTTCTATCATTGTTTTTCCTTTAAAAGCTCTTTGTGAGTAAGTACTATGGCACAAACAAGAGCAATCAAGAGTAATATAGCTATAAATTCAAAGCCTAAAAGATATTTTGAGAAAACCTGTAAAGCAAGTTGTTGATTATTATTAAATAAAGTTAAATCTTGCAAAGGTAGATCTGTTTTTACATTTTGATATTTAAAACCTAAGATAGCAAATAAAAGAAAAATGGCACTTAAAAATATCAAAACAAAAAAACTTTTTTTAGCTTTAATCTTTTCTTTAAATTCTTTAGAAGCATCAAAAAACATCATAGCAAAGCTATAAATTCCAAGCACAGCTCCACCATAAACGATGATTTGTATCGCACCTAGAAAATCTGCATCTAATAAAAAATAAAATCCAGATAAAAATACCATTCCTCCAGCTAAAGCTGAAAGAGAATAAAGCATAGTTTTGCTTAAAACCGCTATTAAAAAAAATCCTAAGACAAATATGCTAAAAAATACAAAGGCTAAAGTTTCTATCATTTGACTTCTCCTTGTGAATTTTGATCTTGAGTTTCTAAGGCTTTATTTTGCATTGCATCATAATAATTTGGAGTTTTCTTAACCAATAAATCAGCATCTTTTCTTAGACTTCCAGCTCCTTCAAATTCTACTTGCTGTTTTAATTTGTCAATAGGAGTTAAAAAATCTTGCTTATAACCAAAATAAGATCTTTGCTCTGCTGCATTTTCATATTCTAAACCATGAACTATAGCAAGTTCTGGACATACTTCAGCACAAAATCCACAATAAATACAACGCCCCAAATTAATACTATAATTATTTACTTTTTTGCGTCCATCTTTATCTAGGGAGGTCTCCATTCTTATACAATTACTGATGCAAATTTTTTCACAAAGCCCACAACCTATACATCTTTCATTTTCACTTTCTATAAAACGCATAAGCCTATGCACTGCACGATAACGATTATCAAGTTGGAGTTTTTCTAAAGGATATTTTATGGTTGCACTATTATTTCTTTTAAGCATTTCACGCATCACCACCCATAAACCCACAAAAAGCTCAAGTTTGATACTTCTTTTTAAGGCTTGTAAAATTTTTTGCCACGTCGTAACGGGCGTTTTTCTTTTTTCATCAACCAAATAATAATTTTTCATTTAAACTCCTATAAAAGCACTGCTAAGGCCGTAATTAAAAGATTTAAAACTGCCAAAGGAATTAAAATTAAATAACACATCCTCATTACCTGATCAGGACGCAATTGAGGAAAAGCGGCTCTAGCCCAAAAATACCAAAAGAAAATAAATACTGATTTTAATATCATCATAATCCAACCAGGAATAATCCAAAAGCTATTAAAACCTCCTAAAAATAGCAAAGAAATTAAAATAGCACCCGCTATCATACTAGCATATTCACCGATGAAAAACATACCCCAACGAAGTCCGGAATATTCTGTTCCATAACCAGCAACAATTTCAGCATCGTTTTCTGTTAGACAAAGCGGAGTTCTATTGGTTTCGATAAAAAGAGCTATAACAAAAAGTATAAAAGCTAAAGGTTGTTTAAAAATAAGCCAAGACAAAATTCCATCGTTTTGATAATTATTAATATCCACCAAAGAAAAAGAACCCACAAGCATCACAATAGCCATTAAAGCCAAAGCTCCAACGCTTTCATAAGAAATGATAGCTACAAGCCCTCTTGCAGCACCCAAAATAGACCATTTGTTATTACTTGAAAGCCCACCTAAAAATACAGCATAAAAACAAAGTCCAGAAGTTCCTATAACAAAAAGTAAAGCTACATTAATATCAGAAATTAAAGGCTGGATAATATGCCCAAAGAGTGTAAATTCGGGCAACATTGGAATAGCTGCTAAAGAAACAAAGGCGCAAATAGCAGACAAAAGAGGTGCTATTGCAAAAATAATTTTTTGAGAATTATAAGGAATAATATCCTCTTTTGTGAAAAGCTTGATCATATCAGCAACAAGCTGAATCAAACCAAAAGGACCGACCATATCAGGCCCTATACGACGTTGAAAATACGCCAAAACTTTTCTTTCAGCATAGGTTGCAAGTCCTGCTAAAGTAGCAAAAAATGCAACCACAATAACGCATTTTATTAAAGTTACTAAAACAAAAAAAGCAAAATCACTCATTGTTTGCTCCTATTTTTTGTATTTGTGCTAAAACAAATCTTTGATCAAAAAAGCTCAAAGTATCTATCTTTTCATCAAAATATGGCAAATAAGCTCCGTTTTTTAGATCCTTATCCACACGCACACTTAAGCTTATTTCTTTATTATCGATTGTAATTTTTACTAAGTCTTTATCTTTTAAATTTCTTTCATTGGCTAAATTTTCACTGATTCCAATAAATATTGCTTCATTGATCGCACTTGCACGATTTGAAAATCTACCAAATTGATAACTAGGATTTGCACTATAAAGCAAAATATCATTATCTTTTGGCTCTAAAGTATTAGAATTTGGAGCTAAAAATTCTTTCTTAGCGTTTTTCTTAAAACAATCTAAATTAAGCTGATAACCCCTTTTGCATTCTCCGCCATTGGTGTAATAATTTTCCAAATTATCAAATTCAATAGGAGAAAAACCTTTATCCATAGGAAGTCTCTTTGTATAATCAATGGTATATTCTTGATCAAATCCTAAAGCATTAGATAAATCATTTAAATAATATCCGCCAAATTCTAAAGCAGCATTTGTTGGAACTACTCTTTTATCATAATTTAAAAATGTTCCTTCTTGCTGATTTAAACTAGAACTCGCCAAATCAGCGTGCTCTTCATAAGAAAATGTAAAATCTCCTTTTTCATTATAACCCAAAGTTTTACCTTCTGCTTTATCAGCGCTTAAATCACAAATCATCGCTACACCCAAAGTATTAGTATGTGTAGGATTTAGAAAAACTTTAAAAGGAGTGCTTGTTTGTATTAGTGCTAATAACTTAGCAAGTTTTTTAGCATCATGGTGGAAGTAAAAATCGCTACCAACCACAAGAGTAAATTTAGACTTTTTAAGCAATAAATCCTCAAGCTTATCTTCATCCAAACCTAAATTTTTAGCAAAAACAGAACGTTGCACTTCTATATTCTTTTTTACTTTTTTTGGAACAAGTTTTTTCACTTCTTTTTCGATCTCATTACCTTCTTCGTCTTTTTCTACAACTTTTTCAATCACTTCTTCATTGATCGTTTCTTCAATTTCTTTATTTTCTTTAACAAAAAATTCAGCTAAATGAGCCTTAATGCTTTCATCTGTTGTAAATTTTTGAAGTAAAAAATATAAAATTTGCTCTTCATCTCCACTTTTATGAATACATGAAAGAAAATTCTTAGAATATTTTTCAACACCCAAATCCCCTATAGGATGAAAATAAAGCCCTGCTCCTTTATTCATTACTAAAGAATTATTAACTTTGTAGCTTAGAGTTGGCGCATCATATCTTAATAAAGTTCCTAAAACTACTAAAAAATCGCTCTTGGTGATATCATCACTTACGGCATTATACATTTCTCCTGAATTTTCTATAAATTCATTAAGAAATTCTTTAAATTTTAAAGCTTCTTCATTGATAAGATTGAGATTAAACTTATGCTTTAAATTTTGCAAAATCAAAGCCTCTTCATTGGTTATAAAGCTATTGAATTTAATATTTTTAATTTCATTTTTTTCAAAAAGTGCTACAAGTTCATTAAAAGCTTTTTCATCTTTAGTAGCCTCATTTTGCGTATCAAAACCAAATCTTGCTGCTTTATTTAAAGTTGCAAAAGCAAAATCATTACTCACGCGATAAATTTTAGGCTTTTGATCGCTAATTCCACTTTGTTTGATATCATAATACATAAGCTCACAATCACTAGAATGAGGATTTGCTGCTGGAATTCTTGTAAGCTCCCAAGCATTAGAGCTGTATTGAAATTTTGATCCGATCAAAGCTCCCGTTGGACATACACTTGTACATTCTCCACAAAAGGAACAATTTAGACTTTCACCATTGGATGGGCCGATTAAACTTTTTTGGAATTTTGTCCAAATTGCATAAGCATCTTTGCCCATTGTTTCTTTAAAACCAGCGTCTACAGCATCTCCTCCACGTGGAACAGTTTTTAAAGCACTTTCGCCGATCTTATCCTTACAAACTGTGACACAGCGTTCGCAAACTATACAAAGAGCTGGATCATAATTGATCATCCCCCAATGTTTATGTGGTTTATGAGTGTCTTTTATCCAATGTCTTTGCACATTCACTCTTGATTTGTGTGTGAAATTTTGGAGCTCACACTCACCAGATTTATCACAAACTCCACATTCTAATGGATGATTGATACAATAAGCTTGCATGATCTCATTTCTCTCATCCCATAAATTTTGCAAATCACTTTCTACAACCATACCGTCTTTTGCTTTGGTATTGCAAGAATAAACCTTTTTACCATCAGCCTCTACCATGCACATACGACACGCTAAAGTAGGGCTACAACCGGTCAAATAACAAATTGCAGGAATAAAAATATCATTTCTTCTTGCTATATTAAGGATATATTCGCCTTCTTCAAAGGCGCAATCTATACCATTTATTTTAACTGTCATTTTGCTTCCTTTATGCGAATTTGAGTAAAATCAAAACCAAAATTTTCATGATTTAAAAAACCAATAGTGCCTTGTAAATTTTCATCTAAACAAAGTGTGGTTTTAAGATTGAAATCTTTGGCTAAAATTTCTACTTCGCTTTGATCTTTGCATTTTGAAATTTGTAAAAATTGCTTTGAGCAATGTAAATTATTGTCATCCAAATTAGCCTTAAAAAGCACTAATCCATCGTAATTATCCAATTCTTTTAAAGGATTAAATTTTGCATTTTCAAAATGGCATTCTTTTTCATTGCTGTCTAAAATTTTAAGCTGATACTTTTGGCTTAAAAAATTTAAAAAATATTTTATATTTTCACTGTCTTTGTATAAATCAATATTTTTATCTATGATTAAATATTTTGCCGTTGTTAAAAAATTCAATGTATCGCTTGCTTCTTCTTCCCCAAAACAAGATTCAGCACTTAAATAACCTTCATCTAAATCTTTAAAAGTATTTTCATCACTCATTTTGCAAAGCAAGGCTAAAACAAAACTCAAACTTGCAATTTCACATTTATAAAATTTAGCTTTTAAAAACTTATCCTCTAAACAAGAAATATTAACATTCTCACCCTGAATTCTTGTGCATAAATCTTTATTTTTAATGCTTGGCATATCTAAAAAACAAAGTGCCTTTTCATAAATCATACACTTTCCTTTTTGATAACGATAGTCCAATCGACTTGATTAAATTTTAAAGAATTAAGGAGTTCGCATCCATTTTCTTTTACAAAAGAAAAACTTTTTTCTACAGCAGAAAAATCACCGATTTCAAAAAGAATCACCAATACTTCCCCTACCTTAGCCTCTTTAATAGTCTGTGCTAAATCCTCAAAGAGCGCTTTGCTCTTTCTTAAATCTACCCTTCTCATCGATCAATCTCACCTAAAACTATATTTACATTACCCATGATCGCAACCACATCCGCTAAATACGTTCCCACTAACATTTCTTCAAAAAAAGAACAATGCCAATAACTAGGAGTTCTAGCTTTTAAACGATAAGGTCTTCCGCTTCCATCACTATGGATAAAAAATCCTAACTCGCCTTTTGGACTTTCAGTAGGCACATAAACTTCACCTTTTGGAGGCTTTAAGCCTTGAGTAACTAAAACAAAATGTTGCATGAGTGAATAATTTTGTGTTAAAATTTGCTCTTTTGAAGCACTAACATATTCTGGATGGTTAGCTAAAATTTCAGGCGGCGTATCCTTATAAAGGGCTGCACATTGTCTTAAAATTTTAAGACTTTCTCTAAATTCTTGCATATAAACTTTATATCTTGCATAAGAATCACCTTGAGTTGCATAAGGCACACCAAAATCCACTTCATTATATAGCAAATAAGGTTCTTCTTTGCGTATATCATAGCAAATTCCGCTTCCTCTTAAAAGTACTCCACTACAACCCCAATTTAAAACTTGTTCTTTAGTTACCACGCCAACATTTTCAGTTCTTAAGCGCCAAATTCGATTATCATCTAATAAAGCTTCATAATCAGCGATATCTTTAGGAAATTTATCGCAAAAAGCTAAAAGTTCTTGTAAAAAGCCTTCAGGCAAATCAAGCATTACTCCTCCAATTCTCATTGAAGAATGTGTCAGTCTCGCTCCACAATACTTTTCAATCAAATCTAAAACATATTCTCTTTCTCTAAAACAATATAAAAATACAGTCATAGCTCCAATATCAAGTGCGTGAGTTGCAAGCCAAAGCAAATGCGATCCTATACGATTAAGTTCTAATAGTATCATACGAATCACTTGGGCTCTGCGTGGAATTTCCAAACCACATAATTTTTCAACTGCAGCACAATAAGCATAGTTATTTGAAGAAGCTGCAACATAATCCATTCTATCGGTTGTAGGAATAAATTCTTGATAGATCATATTTTCAGCCATTTTCTCCATACCGCGATGCATGTAACCTATAGTTGGACGTGCCTTCACGACCTGTTCCCCATCAAGCTCTAAAATAAGACGTAAATTTCCGTGTGCTGAAGGGTGTTGAGGCCCTAAATTGATGATCATTTTTGAATCTTCTTGTTCAAAAGCTATATTTTCATAATAAGGTTTTAACTTGCTAGGAATTTGCATTTTAACGCCTTTTCTCTAAAATTTTTGCTTGATCGCGTTTGACTTTTTTCACAAAAGCAACGCCCTCTTCTTCTTGATATTCTTGTTTGAAAGATATTTCTTTAGGATTAGCTCCTTTAGCGGTTTCATGATAAATTCTTGCAAAATTAAGAGTATCTTTATCATCCACAAAGCCAGAATCTCTTTGTTCAGGTCCAACAACTTCACGATATTCTTTTCCAAAAATTCTATCAATTTCATACCATTGTGCAAACTCATCTCCTTTTAAAGGATAAGTTTTTAAAAGAGGGTGGCCATACCAATCATCAGGCATCAAAATACGTTTTAAATTTGGATGATTGATGATAAATATTCCATACATATCATAAATTTCTCTCTCGCTCCAATTGGCTCCTTTAAAAACGCTAGTAACGCTTTGCAATCTTTCTTTAACGCCTACAAAAGTTTTAACCCTTACTCTTAATTTTTTATCGATATTTAAAAGCTGATAAAAAACCTCAAAACCATTTCTAGAAGCAACAAAATCAATAGCGCTAGCTTCAGTGAAAGATACATAGCCTAGATTTTTAAGAATTTGCAAGGTTTTAATATTATCTTCTTTATTGATTTGAATCACCCAAAAATCAAGCTCTATAAAAGAATCTAAAATTCCAATTTGCTCTTTTAAAATTTCATAATCTTGTTTAAATTCACTCTCATCAACATTGATCTTAGCTGTATGTGGAGCATGATAAAATCTATCTTTATAATAATTTTTTAATTGAACATCTTTTTTATCGCTATATTTTCTCATCTTTATACCAACCTTTTTGGTGCAATTTTACGACTTGCTTTTTCTTTACGAATTCTTTTTTGTAAAATCATCAAAGCAAATTGAAAACTTTCAGGACGAGGAGAGCAACCTGGTACATAAATATCTACCGGTATAATACGATCCACTCCTTGTACCGTAGAATAAGTATTAAACATTCCTCCGGTATTTGCACAACTTCCCATTGAAATAACCCACTTAGGTTCAGGCATCATATCGTAAAGTCTTCTTGTAAATTCAGCGTGTTTTTTACTCAAAGTTCCTGCGATAATCATCACTTCGCTATGACGAGGAGAAGCTCTAAAAATAGTTCCAAAGCGGTCAAAATCGTATCTTGAACCTCCTGCTGCCATCATTTCTATAGCACAGCACGCCAAACCATAAGATAAAGCCCATAAAGAATTACTTCTACCCCATTGAACAAGCTTATCAACACTAGTTAAAACTACTGGTAAACCGCTAGCATAATTTATTTGATGCTCTGCCATGCAAACGCTCCTTTTTTATATGCATATAAAAAACCTACTCCTAAAAGTAAAATAAAAATTAACACTTCTAAAAGTCCAAACCATCCTAGGATTTTAAAAATCAAAGCCCAAGGAAATAAAAATACGACTTCAATATCTAAAAGAATAAATATCAAAGCGACAATAAAAAATTGAGAATTAATTTTATTTGCTTGTTTAACAGGTATAGGACCACATTCATAAATTCCAAGTCCTAGTCTTTTTCGATTTTTTGAGGCAAAATTATTGCCGATTTTTGAAGCTAGAAAAACCAATCCAAAAAAGATTACACTAGCAAGCACTATCATTAAAAAGATACCAAAATAAGGGTGTGCCACATCTATATGAGACATTTGCTCTCCTTCTTTAAATTTAAACATTTTTTATTGTCTTGCAATAAAATTTTATCCCACAAAGATAATATTTTACTCTAAAATTTCTATATTAAAACTTAGAATAAAAAAATTTGTGTTAATTTTATATTAAAATTGGATTTTTTTATACTTGAATTTATCAAATAAATTTTTATGATGGGTTATAAAAATATAAGAAATATTGCGTTTTTGCTGGTATTGATTTAAAAAACAAAGAATTTCGTTAGAATTTTTTGTATCAAGCATTGAAGTTATTTCATCTAAAATCAATAATTTAGGTTTTAAAATTAAAGCACGGATAAGTCCTATACGAGAAGCTTCTCCGCCGCTTAATTCATAAGGTTTGCATTCTAAAATTTGTCGCTTTAAACCAAAACGATCAAAAAAATCAAAAATCACCTCATCATTCTTTTTTAAATTAAAATTTTCCAAACCATCCTGTATTAAATTCTTAATTTTTTTATAGGAATTTAAAGCCATTTTTTGATCTTGAAAGCAATATTGTATTTCTTTTCTTAAAAGTCTTTGTTTTTCTTTGTTGATCTTATGTACATTATGATTTTGATATAAAACTTCACCCTCGTTTGGATTTTCCAAAAAACAAAGTATTTTTGCCAAAGTCGTTTTTCCACAACCACTTTGCCCTAAAATCATTAAATTTTCACCTTGTTCTAGAGAAAAATTAATATTTTTAAAAACTGTATATCTTTCTTTCTTTAAATACCAATGTTTTTTTATCTCATAAAATTTACTCAAATGATGAACTTTAAGCATTCATATTTCCTAAAAATTGATCCAAAGTATAAAGTTTAGTTTTATCTTTTTCTATGAGAAGAATTTCATCAGCCAAAAAATGTACTAAATGCAAATCATGAGTGATACAAACTAAAGCAATATCTTTTTTTAGCTCTTTTAAAATTTGAATGATTTTTTGATTATTTTTTTCATCCAATGAAGCATTTACCTCATCACAAATTAAAATTTCTGGCTTGTGCAATAAAGCTAAAGCTAAACTCACTCTCCTAGCCATCCCTACACTTAACTCATGAGGATAAGAATGCCATAATAAATCCAAATTTTCAAAACCCAATTTTTCAAAATAAGAAAAAACATATTTTTTATACTCTTTTTGATTTAAATTTGTATGAGTTTTTAAAATAAAAGAGCATAATTTTCCTATGTCCATATAAGGATATAAACTTAACTCGCTATCTTGTAACACCAATGCGACTTTAGATCTAAATTCTCTAAGTTGATTTTTCTTTAGCTTTAAAATTTCAACTCCATTGAAGCTAAATTCATCAGCAGTTAAACTAAATTTAGAATCCAAAAGCCTCACTAAAGCTTTACTTAATAAACTTTTTCCTACTCCACTTTCTCCTAGCACCGCTAAAGCTTGACCTTTTTTTAGTTCAAAGCTAATATTTTTTAGTAAAATTTTATTTTTAAAACTTATATTTAAATTTTTAACTCTCAAGATCTCACTCCCCAGCGATCCTGTAAAAAATTACCCAACCATAAAAGCGGTAAAAAAAGTAATATAAGAGTTAAAAGTGGAAAAAATATTACCCACCAAGCTCCTACAAAAACTGCTTTTGAAAAATCATTTAACAAAATTCCCAAAGTTGGAATTTCAAACCCCATGCCAAGCCCAAAAAAACTTAAAGTAGATTCTGTAGCAATAGCATGGATAATATTAAAAACAAAAAGTGTAAAAATCAATGATTTTAAAGCCGGCAAAAGATCTTTTAAAAAAATTTTCAAAGGAGTTCTTCCTAAAACTATACTTGCTTTATAAAATTCCAAACTCTCTAATTTTTTTAATTCACTCTCAAGCATCCTAGCGACGAAGCACCAATGTATTAAAGCGATTAATACACTCATGAGTAGCATATTTACACTCATAAAATTTTGAAAAAACATCAATAATAAAAAAGCAGGAAAGGCTAAAAAAAGATCTAATATTCTCATCCAAAAAGTATAAAAAAATAAACGCGCCAAAAAAAGATAAAAAATCGCAAAAAAAATGGATAAAAATGAACCAAAAACTCCTATTAATAAAGAATTTCTCAAAGCAAAAAGCAAACGAGAATACAAGTCTCTACCTAAAAAATCCGTACCTAAAATATAAATTTGATTTGGAGCTTGATAAGCATTTTGCAAATGTATTGATAAAATATCAAACGAAGCTAAAAATGGCGCTAATAAAGCCAATACAGATAAAGCGATTAAGGGTGAAAGATAAATAAAAATCTTAAACAAAAGAAAACTTTCTTAACTTTGGATTTAAAATTTGAGAAATTATATCACTTAAAAAACTTAGCAATGTCGCAAAAAGAACACTTAAGAACAATAAAGCCAAAACCACAGGAAAATCTTTATAAATAATGCTTTGAATCAATAAAAATCCAATCCCACTAAAATTAAAAATATTTTCTACAATATAAGTTCCCATGATGAAATTTAAAGCAGTAGCTCCAAAATAAGAGATAATCGAACCTAAACAATATTTTAAAACCAAACAATTAATATCACTTTGTTTTAAAGCTCTAGCATAAAGATTTTGTATAAAAATTTGAGAAAAACACTCATGGATAAGATTTCTTGCTATTCTTAAATATAAAGCCAAATGAGATAAAACAAGAACCAAAATAGGAAAAATAAGATGCTTTAAACGACTAAAAAAGTCATTTTCAAATTCTATATCACCGATTGATAAAAAATGGCCAAAAAAGCTAAAAATAAATATAAAAATCAATGCGATCACCAAAGGAGGCAGGGCGAAAAAATTTAATGTTGCAAAAGTAATGATTTTTTCTATAAAACTATTTTTAAAATGATACTCCACAAAAGCCAAAAAAATACTCAAAAAAAATAAAATACCTAGGGCGCTAAAACTTAAAATCAAAGTATTTAAAAACCTTTCTTTTATAATCTTTAACACCCTTTCTCCGCTTAAAAAAGATATACCAAAATCCCCTTTTAAAGCCTTAAAAATCCAATTTCTATATTGAATCAATAAGGGCCTATCGAGTCCTAAATTTTTTTCCACTCTTTTAACAAATTCTTTACTTTGAGTATTGCTACCATTAGCATAGCTTATATTGGCTTTGCTAAAATGTAACATGATAAAGCATAAAAAGGTACTTAAAAAAGCTACTAAAATACCAAAAAATAAACGTGAAAGCACTAGAGCTTAACCCATTCATAAATATTTGAAGTAAAGCCTACACCATGATGACCCAAAATTCTAGACTCAATGCCTTTAATCTTAGCATCATAAACTAAAGCAAAATCTAAATAAACAAGAAAAATAAAAGGAGGATCATCATATAAGGCATCAATAAATTCTTTATAATATTTTTTGCGTTCATTTAGATCAAAAGTATTTCTAGCCCTAAATAAAGAATCATCAACTTTTTTATTATGATAATGCCCAAAATTCCAACCTTGTTCATTTAAATCACTATCTTGAGAGCTTTCAAAAACTCTAAAAGTATGAAAGTCAGGATCAAAAGGACTCCCCCAGCCAATAACAAAACTATCAGCCTTAGAATAATCAAAACTACCAGCCGGCTTCGCTACAATCTGCGTTAAAACCCCAATTTTTCTAAATTCACTTTGCAAAATTCCTGCTAAACTTACCCTTAAAGGATCATTGCTCATAGCATAAATTTGAAATTTCAATTCTTTTCCATTTTTTTGAAAAATTCCATCTTTATTTTTAGTAAAACCAGCATCTAAAAGCAATTTTTCTGCCTTTAACGCATCATAATTAAAAGAATTAAAATGTTTAGGATTTGCCCAAGAATTTTGCAAAGGATGAAAAGCAACCATGCCATATCCATGCAAGAGATTTTTCACTATACTTTCTCTATCTACGGCATAATTTAACGCTTTTCTTACTCTTACATCTTTTAAAAATTCATTATTTAAATTAAACATTAAAGCTCTATAATCAACCGATTTTTCTCTTAAAATCTTAAATTTTGGATTATTTTTAAAGATATTTAATAAAGAATTGTCAATCAAAGCAGCATCTATAGTGCCATTTTTAAGTTCCATGCTCGCAATTAAAGGATCAAAAATATGCTTTATGATTAATTTTGGAGTTTTAACCTTAGCTCGATAAAATTTATCATTAGCTTCTAATTTTACATATTCTCCTTTTTTCCACTCAACAAATTTATAAGCTCCTGTTCCTATGGGATGTTCATTAAAAGAAGCTGTATTTAGATCTTTATTTTCAAGCAAATGTTTTGGCAGTATTCCTATACTTAAAGCATCCAAAAAAGCCGGATAAGGTTCAAAAAGCGTAATTTTTATGTGATAAGGATTGATTATTTCTATTTTTTTTACATTGTCAAAATTAACATACAATGGAGAATTATTTTTCGAATTTTTAAAAGCATCTATACTGAATTTAACATCTTGGGCGCTAAATTTTACTCCATCATGCCACAAAACATCATCCCTTAAAAAAATATCATAAACTAAACCATTTTTACTGATTTTCCAAGACTTTGCTAAATCCGGCTTTAAATTCATATCCTGATCAAAATAAACAAGTCCTGAAAAAATAAGATTAATAAGCACATCATGATCTTCACTATACGCAGGATTTATCCTTGAAATTTCATTTTCCACTGCGATGATTAAAGTATCTTTTGGAATCTTTGCTTGTAAATTCACAAACAAAACTAAGATAAAAATCCAAAATCTAAACATCTTTTTCCTTAAAAATTGTATTTATTTAATTATAAAATAAAACCAAACAAGCCACAAGCCCCTAGAGGGGATAAATCAATATAAAATTTTTACATTACAAAATTTAAATATTTATAAAAACTAAAATAAATATAAATATTGGTTAAATATCAAAATTATACAAGCAAACCTCTATTTTAAGATATTTTTAGTCTTAATTTTACTTGAATTTTATATTTTTTTGGAATATAATGATTAAATATTTTGTAACAAAATACAAAGGAGCATACATGCAGCAAAATCGTAGAGATTTTTTAAAATGGAGTTCTTTATTTGGTGGTTTAGCTTTAACCCCTATGCAGTTAAGTTCGAATTTATTAAAAACCTCGCCCATAGTAACAAAATGGGCAGGATGTAATGTAAATTGTGGAACAAAATGTCCTATTAAGGTTCATACTCAAGATGGGGTTGTAAAATACGTTAGCACGGACAATGAAGGAGAAGATGAGTTTGACACACGTCAAGCTAGAGCTTGTGTTAGAGGAAGAAGTTCAAGATATAAGGTTTATAATGCCAATCGACTTAAAAGGCCTTTAAAAAGAGTAGGTAAAAGAGGAGAAGGTAAATTTATGCCTATTTCTTGGGAACAAGCTTTCGATGAAATCGCTTCAAAAATGAAAGAGGTAAAAGAAAAATACGGAAATGAAGCATTTTTATCACTTATTCTACTGGCTCCTACGGCTCCTTGCTTGGAAATTGTTACGGATCTTTATCTCCTTTTGCAAGACTCTTAAGTTTGTATGGAGGTTATCTAAATTATTATAATTCTTACTCAACAGCACAAATTACAAATGCAATGAATTATTTTTATGGAGGATCTCCTGCAAGCGATATCGCGACTCTACGTTCTGCAAAACTCGCTATCTTTTTTGGTGCTAATCATGTAGAAACGAGAATGGGCGGAGGCGGCATAGGCTATGCTTATCATAAAGCTTTAGAAGAAAGTGGTTGTAAGATTATCCATATTGATCCAAGATATAATGATTCTTGTATAGGGCATTGTGATGAATGGATTCCAATAGCTCCTGGAACGGACGCGGCTTTAATTGCAGCTTTAGCCTATGTGATGATTAAAGAAAATTTACTAGATAGGAAATTTCTTGATACTTACACTATAGGTTTTAGCGAAAATACCCTACCAAGTGATGCGCCTAAAAATTCAAGTTATGAAAGTTATGTTTTAGGAACTTATGATGGTATAGAAAAAACTCCCGAGTGGGCGAGCAAAATCACAAAAATTCCATCTCGTCGCATCACTCAACTTGCAAGAGAAATCGCTTTAACCAAACCTTGTTTTATCGAACAAGGCTGGGGAGTGCAAAGACATTCTAATGGGGAGCAAAATGCAAGAGCTATTGCAACTTTAGCTTGCATGATAGGAAGTATAGGCATAGAAGGAGGTAATACAGGTTGTCGCACCGGAACAAGTGTCTATTATGATTTGATGACTATACCTTCTGAAAATCCTATTAAAGACTCTATACCTTGTTTCTTATATACCGATGCTATTTATCGCGGTAAAGAAATGACTGATCTTAGTGATGGGGTGCGTGGAACAAAACAGCTTAAACAAAATATCAAATTTATTTTTAATATATCTGGCAATTGTCTAACCAATCAGCACAGCACCACCAAAGAAGTCGATCGCATTTTAAGTGATGAAAGTTTGTGTGAATGCATTGTTGATATCAATGTTACAAGAACACCCTCTAATAATTATGCTGATTATATTTTACCTGATGCTACAACTTTAGAACAAGAAGACTTTATTCTTCCTAGCGCAGGATATTATAGCAATAGGCCTTATATTATCTATTGTCAAAAAGCCATAGAGCCCGTGGGTGAGGCAAAACCTATTTATGAAATGTGTATCGAACTTGCCAAAAGATTAGGTATAGAACAAGAATTTAGTGAAGGAAAAACTCAAAAAGACTGGTTAAAATATCTTTATGAAGAAAGTATGAAAAAAAATCCACTCTTGCCAAGTTTTGAAGAAATGTGCGAAAAAGGACTTGTAAAATTTGATCCGGTTAAACCTGTTGTCGCACTTGAAGATTTTATAAAAGATCCTATCAATCATCCTTTAAAAACCCCAAGCGGTAAAATCGAAATTTATAGTAATGAACTTGCAAAAATGCAAAAAACTTGGAAATTAAGAGAGGGACAACAAATCGTTCCTATTCCTGTGTTTGAAAGTCAAAGAGAAGGCATACTTGATCCTTTAAAAGAAAAATATCCTTTACAATTTTATGGATATCACTACAAAGGAAGGACTCATTCTAGTTTTTGGGAAATTCCACAAATTAGAGAAACAAACCCTCAAGAAATTTGGATCAATCCTATTGATGCACAAGCAAGAGGTATTAAAACAGGAGATGTGATCCAAGTTAGAAATGACTTAGGTATTATCCAAGGAATGGCCAAAGTAACACCAAAAATCATACCAGGTTGTGCAGTCACTCCTCAAGGAGCGTGGGCTAAATATGAAAATGGTATCGATGTAGGAACTTGCGTTAATTCTTTAGCTAGTATAGTGCCAACTGCTATTTCAAAAGGCAATGGACAACATTCTATTTTAGTAGAAATTGCAAAAGTTTAAGGAGTGTAAAATGAATTTAGAAGAAAACTCACAATTTGGTTTTATGCTTGATCAAAGCAAATGCGTAGGCTGTAGAACTTGTTCTTTATCTTGTAAAGATTATAAAAATATGCCCGTTGGGGTAAATTTTCGCCGTGTTTTTGAAACAGAGGGTGGTAATTGGACTTGCAAAGAAGAAGATGGGAGTGTAGAACAAAACGTTTTTGCTTATTATACTTCTATATCTTGCAATCACTGCTCTGATCCAGCTTGTCTTAAAGCTTGTCCAACAGGTGCAACTATGAAGGTAAAATGGGGTATAGTGAAGGTTGAAGATAGTATGTGTATAGGATGTAAAGCCTGTGCTATGGCTTGTCCTTATGGCGCTCCACAATTTAATCACGAAAGTGGGCACATGAGTAAATGCGATGGTTGCTATGATAGACTCAAAGAAGGAAAAAATCCAATTTGTGTGGATTCTTGTCCTTTTAGAGCCTTAAAGGCTGGAGATATCGCTAAATTAAGAGAAAAACATGGAAATTTAGCTTCCATCACTCCTTTGCCTGATGCAAGTATCACGCATCCAAATTTATGTATAGTGCCTGAAAAACATAGCTTACCTTCAGGAAATAAAAGCGCAATCTTTCATTTGCCACAAAATTATCAAGGAGTAAAAAATGACATCCTTTAATCATATTTTTAGCGAAATGCCTTTAGTGCTTTTTACCATACTCGCACAAGCCTTTATCGGGCTTAGCTTTGTCTATGCTCCTGCTTTTTTAAATGGCTATAAAAATTTTACTCATTTAAAATCTTTTGGGCTTTTTTTAGGTATAGCTATGATCGTAGCTTTTATACCTTCTTTTTTTCACTTAAATGACATAACACATATTTTTAATGTTCTTAACCGACTTGGATTTTTTTATGCTAATAATCAATGGTATGTAGGTTGGATGAATAATGAAATTTTATTCTCTTCTCTTGTTTGTGTTTTTGGCTTTTTACTTTATTTTAAAAATAAAAAATGGGTCTTTTTTCTAACATTGCTATGCGGAATTTTAGGAATTTTCTTTATGAGTGGCGCTTATGGTTCTATGCAAAAAAGTGTGCCGACTTGGAATTTTAAAATCACTTTGCTTTATTTTTTTGCTAGTGCGATTTTTTTGGGTTCTATTCTTTATTATTGTTTCTTTGAAGAAGGTGAACACGAAAGAAAAATGTCTTTTTTTGCAGGGCTTATTGGTATAGGATTATTAAGTACGGCTATTGTTTTACAAACCTTGCACGTAGGACAAACTTGGATTATGGGACTTGTCAATCCTTTTGAGCTTTTAGGGGGAACTTATATTTGGTTTATAGGATCATCTTTTGCATTTTTGGGATTGAGCATCACTTGTTGGTATTTAAATAACTATCTTTATGAAAAATTCCAAAGTAAATTTTTTACCTATTTTGCTCTATTGTGTGCTTTTATAGGAGTGTTTATCACTAGAATGCTATTTTATGGTCTAATAAGCACACAAATTATGCTAGGACACTCTTAATGAAACATCTAGTAATAGATATTTTCATTACTTTTTTAAAAAATCCACCTAAACAAGATTTGCTAGAGAAAATTCAAAAAGAACAACTCTGGCAAAGGTGGTTTTTAAAAAATGAAAATCCTTTACAAAAAGAAGCTTTAAGGCTACTAAGTCATTCTAAAGAAGATGAAAAGGCAATAGGATATGATTTTACTTGTCTTTTTTTAAGCGATATTGATTTTGTCGAAGCTCCGCCTTATGCTTCTTTTTATCTTGATAAAGATAAAGAAATTTACTCAAGTAATTCTGAAAAAGTCAAAAATATCTTTTTAAAATACAATTTTTTAAATTTTTTAGAAAATGAACCTCAAGATAGCTTGATTAATGAACTTTTATTTATCAAAGAATTGCTAAAAAATGATGACAAAAAAACCTTGAAAGAATTTTTAGAAAAAGAGTTTTTCACTTGGTTTAATACTTGGAACGATGACTTGGAAAAAGCAGCAAAAAGCGATTTTTATAGAGGTTTAGCTATGCTTATGGGAGATTTTTTTAATGATTTGAAAAATTAACATAGGTTATTTTTTTATCCTTTGATTTTATATATAATTGCCTTGCTATCAAAAATATATCGAAGGAAAAATATGACTCAAGAACAAATTCAAATCATTAAAGATTGTGTCCCTATTTTACAAAAAAATGGAGAGGATTTAACAAAAGAATTTTATAAAATTATGTTTAATGATTATCCTGAGGTCAAGCCTATGTTTAATATGGAAAAACAAATTTCAGGAGAGCAGCCAAAAGCTTTAGCGATGGCAATTTTAATCGCGGCCAAAAATATAGATGATTTAGAAAAAATGAGGTCTTTTGTTGATAAAGTCGCTATAACTCATGTAAATTTAGGAGTTAAAGAAGAACATTATCCTATAGTTGGTGCTTGTCTTTTAAAAGCCATAAAAAATCTTTTAAATCCAGATGAAACCACTCTTAAAGCTTGGGAAGTTGCTTATAATAAAATAGCTAAATTTTATATCGATATAGAACAAAATAATTCTATATAATAAAATCATTATTTGCTTAAATTATAGATATTAAAAATTTAAGCAAATAGGCAAAACTGTATTTAAACAATATTGCTAAATTAAAAGCCAAATGAAATTGAAAAATGTAATAAAAAGTCAAATTATGAAAAATAAATCGTCAAATTAATTTTTTTAAAGATTAGCAAATCAATTAAATTTTTATATACAAAACCTTAACTAGTTTTACAATTTCAATTTTTAAATTCTACAAAAAAGTATTTTGTTATTTAAATTTAAAATTATCGTAAAATTTCACTCAAATTCAGCAATCAAACTTTTAGCTTTTTCTTTGATATTTTCACCTTTTAACTCGCTTATATTGCCTTCTTGTGCAAGTAAAATTCGATCAGCGCTATCAAAATAAGCATCATCATGGGTAATAGCAAAAATAGTTTTACCTTGTTCTTTTAATAAAGGTAAAAGTTTTTTATAGAAAAATTTTCTAAATACCGGATCTTGATCTGCAGCCCATTCATCAAGAATTAAAACATCCCTTTGCTCTAGCAAAGCTATAAGCATAGCTAAACGCTTTTTTTGCCCTGTAGAAAGCTTGGTAAAAGTTAATTCATTATCCACAACACTTGTTTTATTTTCAAGCTCTAAAAAATTAAGCCAAAAAGCAATTTTTTCTTCGCTTGCAAAACCATTTTTACTTAAGGTTTTGCTAAAAAGATGAAAATCGCTAAAAACTGCAGAAATAAGCGATCTGTATTTTTTTAAGCTTTTTTCATCATCAATTCGCATATTATCCACATAAATTTCGCCATCACTTGGTTTAAAAAGTCCTGCTAAAAGCATACAAAAAGTTGATTTTCCACTTCCATTTTTGCCGATTAAAAATATAAGTTCTCCTTTTTTTATATCAATACTTACAGGATTTAAGCTGAAATTCTCTTCATAAGAAAAAGAAACATTTTTAAAAGAAATTTGTTTCCAATCTTTAATATAATCTATCTTTTTAAAACCTTCTTTATATTCATCTAATTCTAATTTTTCGATTTTATCTAAAGCAATTTTTGCTAAAAGCAAAGTAGGAAAAGAAGAGATCATAGAAACCAAAGGAGTTCTTAAAAATAAAATAGAAAGAGCTATAGTGGTTGCCTCATTTACACTTGCTAGATTATATTTTAAAGCTAAAAAAAACTCCATACCCACTAAAGCTAAAAGTGTTACGTTTGTCCAATTGTTTGATAAATTATTAAAAAGATTGCCTAAAGTGCTATTTATCTTTTTTGCTTTTGCATTATTTTCAAATTCAAGCTCATAATAAAGCTTAGCTCTATCTTGATTGATTAAAAGTTCTTTATGACCATCAAGTATATTTTGATAATTGTTTTGCAAAGTATCATCATTTTCTCTAGCCTTACGAAAATAATAATAAACTTTCATCATTAAAAAATGATTTGTTATAAAAACAATTGCGATCCAAACCGCACAAAAAATAAAAATTTCAACAGAAAGATAACACAAATAAACACTCGTGCAAAAAATCAAAATGCTTGATTGCAAAAAATCAGGCAAACGCAAAAGCCCAAAAGATATATTTCTAACATCAGATCCTAAAGATGCTAAAATTCTTGCTTTTCCTACCTTAGCCACTCGAAGCAAAGGAGTGTCTAAAATTTGCTTTACAATACGCTTTTGCATTTTAAAAATAAAATTTTGTCCAAAAATACTCAATCCAAGTTCTACTATAGTCGAACTTGTAAAAAAAACTAAAAGTAAAATTAGAAAATAAAAAATAGGTATATTTTGCGCACTTTTAAGCAAATAATCATTGATAAAAATTAGAGTAAAAACCCCTACAGTACTCGTTATAAAAGAAAAAAACAAAAAGGATAAAAATTTTAACTTATTATTTTTAAGCATTTCAACAATAAAAGACATTTTTTCAACTCCAAATAATTTTTATTATAACATTTTTAAAATGATAAAAAATAAAGTAATGATTAAAGATAAAGCATTTTTAAATTCAAATTAGATACCATTTCAAAAAAATATCAAGATGGATCTAATGAAAAAAATAATTTTTATGGGAACCCCAGCTTATGCAACTTGCATTTTAAAAGCTCTTTTAGAAAATGAGAATTTTAACATCGTAGCACTTTTTACCCAACCCGATAAAGCAGTAGGTAGAAAACAAATTTTAACTCCAAGCCATACAAAAGCTTTTTTAAGCAGTCATTCTTCTTGTATTCCGATTTTTACGCCTAAATCATTAAAAGATGAAGCAACCATTAAGCAAATTAACGACTTAAAACCCGATTTTATCGTAGTGGCTGCTTATGGAAAAATTTTACCTAAAGCCATTTTAGATATAGCTCCTTGTGTAAATTTACATGCTTCTTTATTGCCAAAATATCGCGGTGCTAGCCCTATTCAAAGCGCGATTTTAAATGGCGATGAAAAAAGTGGGGTTTGCACTATGCTTATGGAAGAAGGGCTTGATACAGGTGCTATACTTGAAAGTTTAGAATGTGATATTAAAGATAAAAATTCAAGCGAAGTTTTTGAAATATTGGCTAATTTAGCTGCAAAGCTTATCATTTCCACTCTTTTAAATTTTAAAAATTTAGTCCCTAAAAAACAAGATGAAAATTTAGCAACTCAATGTGCAAAAATAAAAAAAGAAGATGGGATGATTACATTAAACAACGCAAGAGAAATTTATCAAAAATATCTCGCTTTTACCCCTTGGCCAAATATTTTTTTAGCTAATGGTTTGAAATTTTTAGAATTAGAACTTGTAGATGAAAATAAAATATTTAAACAAGAAGGAGAAATTCTAGAATTAGACAAAGAAAGTTTTTTACTATCTTGTAAGCAAGGTATTTTGCGTATAAAAAAATTACAAGAAAGTGGAAAAAAAATCCTTGATGGGCGTACTTATTTAAATGGAAAGAGGTTAAAAGTTGGAGATTATTTGCATTGAAAGTATAAATTCAACCCATCTTTTTTTATGTGAGCAAATTCGCAGTGGAAAAATAACAAAAAATACCGCTTTATATGCCCTAGAACAAACTCAAGGAATAGGAAGTAGAGAAAATTCATGGCAAAGCTCGAAAGGAAATTTGCATCTTTCTTTTTGCTTAAAAGAAGAAAATTTACCTAAAGATTTACCTTTAGCTTCTGTTAGTATTTATTTTGCCTATTTGATCAAAGAAATTTTAGCAGATAAGGGTTCTAAAATATGGCTTAAATGGCCAAATGATTTGTATTTAGATGATAAAAAAGCGGGTGGAGTTATGAGTACAAAAATTTCTGATTTTATCATCGGAGGAGTGGGATTAAATATCACTTTTGCTCCAGAAAATAGAGCTTTATGCGATATTAAAATTTCCATTGAAAATTTAGTTAAAGAGTTTATAAAAAAGCTAGAAAAAAAAATTTTATGGAAGAATATTTTTAGCAAGTATATGTTAGAATTTGAAAAATCAAGACATTTTAGCATCCATTATGAAGGCAAAATTTTTTCACTTAAAGATGCTTGTTTGTATCAAGATGGATCAATTTTATTAGACAATAAAAGGGTATATAGTTTAAGATGAGCGAGATTATCACAATAGCAAATCAAAAAGGCGGCGTAGGCAAAACAACAACAGCTGTAAATTTAGCAGCTTCTTTAGCGGTAGCAGAAAAAAAAGTGCTTTTGATTGATGTCGATCCTCAAGCCAATGCTACAACAGGACTTGGCTTTAACCGCAATAATTATGAATATAATATTTATCATGTTTTTATAGGTAGGAAAAAACTTTCTGATATTATTTTAAAAACAGAATTACCACAACTTCATTTAGCCCCATCAAATATTGGACTTGTAGGTATAGAGCAAGAACTTGCTAAGGGCGAAAATAATGAAAAGAAAACCGTATTAAAAAATCAAATTCAAGAAGTTTTAGATGAATATGATTTTATCATTATAGATTCTCCTCCAGCACTTGGAAGTATCACTATCAATGCCTTTGCGGCAAGTGATAGTGTTATTATTCCTATACAATGTGAATTTTACGCACTTGAAGGTGTTGCCATGGTTTTAAACACCATTAAAATCATCAAAAAAACACTCAATCCAAAACTTAAAGTAAGAGGTTTCTTGCCAACCATGTATAGCTCTCAAAACAATCTTTCTAAAGATGTAGTAGAAGATTTAAAGCAAAATTTCAAAAAACAGCTTTTTACAATCAATGGCAATGAAGATGATTTTATTGTTATTCCACGCAATGTTAAATTGGCAGAAAGCCCTAGTTTTGGCAAACCTATCATACTTTATGATATAAAATCGCCTGGATCTTTAGCTTATCAAAATTTAGCTTATTCAATTTTAGGATAAAAAATGGGATTAAATAAAGACAGAGGCTTAAAAAGCCTTATGGGAAATGTAGAAGAGGTATATACTAGAGAACTTGGACTTGATAAAAATCAGGTCAAGCTTATCGAAATTGAAAAAATTATCCCAAATCCCTTCCAACCAAGAAAAGTTTTTGATGAAACAGCTTTAAATGAACTTGCAAATTCCATCAAAGAATACGGATTAATACAACCTATTATTGTATTACAAAAAGAGGATAAATTTATTTTAGTCGCAGGAGAAAGAAGACTAAGGGCTACTCAAATTTTAGGCGAAGAAAATATATTAGCTTTTGTATCCGATAGAGATGAAATCAAACTTAGAGAACTTGCTCTTATAGAAAATATACAAAGAGAGAATTTAAATCCTATAGAACTTGCTCATTCTTATAGAGATTTAATCGAAGTGCATAATATCACTCAAGAAAATTTAGCCGAACTCATTCACAAAAGCAGAACACAAATCACCAACACTCTAAGACTTTTAAATTTAGACAGCCGAACTCAAAAACTTATCATTGAAGGTAAAATCTCTCAAGGCCATGCTAAAGTTTTAGTTGGCTTAAATGAAAAAGATGAAAAAATGCTCGTTGATAGCATCATAGGTCAAAAACTCAATGTAAGAGAAACAGAAAAAATTGTTCAAAAGTTAAAAAATAAAGAAAAAATCGAAGAAAAAGAAGATGTGGAATTTGAAAATTCCATGCAAAATTTAAAGCAAACTCTAGGCAAATTTGGCTTCTCTTGCACTCATAAGAAAAATAATTTTATTATTCATTTAGAAAATATCGCTGAAATTAATAAATTGATTAAATTTTTTAATTAATTTAACGCAATTCTTATGTTTTATATGTTAGAATAAAAAGTTTTTTTAGGAATTATAGCAAAAAAGGGAAATTTTTATGTTTGAAGATATGCATCCATCTATAATGTTTGCTACTATGGCTATCTTTTTGGCTATGATAGTCATTTTAAATACTATGCTATATAAACCTCTTTTAAAATCTATAGATGAAAGAAATGATTCTATTAAAAATGATGAAAATAAAGCAAAACAATATTCTCAAGATATATCAAGTGCAAATGATGAAGTTGAAGCAATTTATGCTAATGCTAGAGAAGAAGTTTTTAAGATCAAGCAGCAAGCTATCAATGCTGCTAAAGAAGAGGCGGAGCAAGTTGTTAAGGCCAAAAAAGAAGAATTAGAGCGAAGGATGAGTAATTTTTATTTGGAACTCGAAAATCAAAAAAAAGAATTTAAAGCAAATTTGGATCAATATTTGCCAGATTTAAAGCAAACTTTGCAAAACAATATTAAAAAAATAGGAATAAAAGAATGAAAATTTTTTACAGTCTCATTTTATTAAGCCCTATATATGCAATGGCTGCAACTGAGTATGATATTGTTCCTAGAACTATTAATTTTTTAATTTTTATAGCCATTTTATATTATTTTTCAGCAAATTTTTTTAAGAATTTTTATAAAAATCGTATTATAAAAATTTCTTCTAAAATTGATGAAATTCAAAAAAACCTCTTAGAAAGTAAAGCGAAAAAAATCGATATAATGAAAAAAATCGAAGAGGCAAAGGCTAATTCTGTAGCAGCTATATCTATGGCTAAAAAAGAAGCAGATGCTCATGCTCAAAAAATCAAAGAAGAAGCTCAAAGTGAAATTGCTTTACTTGAGCAAAATTTTGAAGAACAGAAAAAATATGAATTAAGAAAAATGAAAAAAGAGGTTGTTTCATCTGTCTTGCAAGAAATTTTTGAAGATCCAAATATAAGCTTAAAACAAAATGAAATTATAGATATTATATCAAAGAAAGTGTCTTAACATGGATAATTTAATTGCAAAAAAATACGCAAAAGCTATCATTGAAAGAACAGATATGGAAGATTTTTACCATCGTTTATCTGTTTTAAATTCTGCTTTTTGTATGCCTAAATTTAAGGATATTGTCAATTCTAGCCAAATTCAAAAAGATAGAAAATTGGATTTATTGAATTCTTTTTTTGAAAAAGCAAATCCGAATTTCATCAATTTTTTAAAAATATTATTAAAAAATTCAAGACTTGATTATATTCCGCAAATTTTCAAGGAACTCCAAAGACAAAAGGCTCTTAAAGAAAATATATGCCAAGGCGTTGTATATTCAAAAGAAGCCTTGAGTGATGATAAAATAAAAGAACTTGAAAATAAGCTTAATTTGAAACTAAATACAAAAATCAAACTAAAAAATGAAATAGGTCAAAACGATGGTGTTAAAATTTACTTAGAAGAATTAGGCTGTGAAATTGCTTTTTCAATGAAAGCTTTTCAAAATAAAATAAGTGAATATATACTTAAAATTATTTAAGGAGAATATGTATGAATTTTAAAGCTGATGAAATCAGTTCTATTATAAAAGAAAAAATCGAAAATTTTGATTTAGATCTTGAAATTGAAGAAACAGGAAAAATCATTTCCATAGCTGATGGAGTTGCTAAAGCTTATGGATTGAAAAATATTATGGCCGGAGAAATGGTCGAATTTGAAAACGGCGATAAAGGTATGGCTCTTAATCTTGAAGAAAGTAGCGTAGGTATTATCATACTTGGAAAAGGTGAAGGTTTAAAAGAAGGCTCTTCAGTAAAACGCTTAAAAAAACTTCTTAAAGTTCCAGTAGGTAATGCTTTAATTGGAAGAGTCGTTAATGCCCTAGGAGAACCAATTGACGCTAAAGGTCCTATTGATAGCAATGAATTTCGTTGCGTAGAAGAAAAAGCTAAAGGTATTATGGCAAGAAAAAGCGTTCATGAACCTTTACAAACCGGAATTAAAGCGATAGACGCTCTTGTTCCAATTGGTCGCGGTCAAAGAGAGCTTATTATCGGTGATAGACAAACAGGAAAAACTACTGTAGCTATTGATACTATTATAGCTCAAAAAGGACAAGATGTTATTTGTATTTATGTTGCCATTGGACAAAAACAAAGTACAGTTGCTCAAGTTGTAAAAAAACTTGAGGAGCATGGGGCAATGGATTATACTATAGTAGTTAATGCTGGTGCAAGTGATCCAGCATCTCTTCAATATATCGCACCTTATACCGGTGTTACCATGGGAGAATTTTTTAGAGACAATGCTAAACACGCTTTAATTGTTTATGATGATCTAAGCAAACATGCCGTAGCTTATCGTGAAATGTCTTTGATTTTACGTCGTCCTCCTGGTCGTGAAGCTTATCCTGGTGATGTATTTTATCTTCACTCAAGACTTTTAGAAAGAGCAAGTAAATTAAGTGATGAGTTGGGCGCAGGCTCTCTTACTGCTTTACCGATTATAGAAACACAAGCGGGAGACGTTTCAGCTTATATTCCAACCAACGTTATTTCCATTACCGATGGACAAATTTTCTTAGAAACAGATTTATTTAACTCTGGCATTCGTCCTGCAATCAATGTTGGTTTATCAGTTTCTAGGGTTGGCGGTGCTGCACAAATTAAAGCAACTAAACAAGTATCGGGAACTCTAAGATTGGATCTTGCACAATATAGAGAACTCCAAGCTTTTGCCCAATTTGCTAGCGATCTTGATGAAGCAAGTAGAAAACAACTTGAACGCGGTCAAAGAATGGTAGAGCTTTTAAAACAACCTCCTTATGCACCAATCAGCATAGAAAAACAAATCGTTTCAATTTTTGCTGGCGCTAAAGGACATTTAGACAACATACCTGTTTCAAAAATTCAAGAATTTGAAAGTGGAATTTATTCATTTATTGAAACAAAATATCCAGATATTTTTGAACAAATTCGTTCCAAAAAAGCTCTAGATGCAGAATTAGAAGAAAAATTAACTAAAGCCATTAATGAGTTTAAATCAAATCAGCTATAAGGTCTTTTATGTCTAATTTAAAAGAAATTAAAAGAAAAATAAAAAGCGTTTATAACACACAAAAAACGACTAATGCTATGAAGCTTGTTTCTACAGCTAAACTAAAAAAAGCTGAAGAAGCAGCTAGAAAATCAAAAATATACGCTGAAAAAATTGATGAAATGCTAAGTGAAATTTCATTTCAAATCAATAAAATCATTTACAATGAAGATGATTCAAGATTTGCTTTATTTCATAAAAGAAATAAAATTCAAAATGTTGATTTAATTTTTATTACAGCGGATAAAGGATTATGTGGCGGATTTAATATCAAAACTTTAAAAGCTGTCAATGAATTATTAAAAGACTATAAAGCAAAAAACATTAATGTGCGTCTAAAAGCCATAGGTAAAACAGGTATTGAATATTTTAGTTTCCAAAGAATAGAATTATTTGAAAAACATATTGGATTAAGCTCTACGCCAAATTATGAAAAAGCTTGTTCGATTATCCATTCTTCTGTTAATGATTATGTTGATGGAATTACAGATGAAGTTATCTTAATCCATAATGGATATAAAAATATGATCACTCAAGAGTTAAAAGTTTCTCATCTTATTCCAGTTGAACCTGAAAAAATTGAAACAGAACCAAGTTCTCTTTTAGAACTTGAACCGGATAATGTTGGTTTGCTAGAAGATTTAATGAAAACTTATTTAGAATATAATATATATTATGCATTAATTGATTCTTTAGCAGCTGAACATAGTGCTAGAATGCAAGCGATGGATAATGCAACCAATAATGCCAAAGCTAGAGTAAAACAGCTTAATCTTGCTTACAACAAGGCAAGACAAGAATCCATTACCACTGAACTTATAGAAATTATCAGTGGTGTTGAATCAATGAAATAGTAAATTTTTAAGGAGAGTATTAATAATGCAAGGATTTATTTCACAGATATTAGGTCCGGTTGTTGATGTAGATTTTAATAACTATTTACCTCAAATCAATGAAGCCATTGTCGTTAATTTTGAAAGCGAAGGAAAAAAACATAAACTTGTTTTAGAAGTAGCTGCACATTTAGGAGATAACAGAGTTAGAACCATCGCTATGGATATGACAGATGGTTTAGTTAGAGGAATGGAAGCTCAAGCTTTAGGAACTCCTATTAGCGTACCTGTTGGTGAAAAAGTTTTAGGAAGAATTTTCAATGTTACAGGTGATTTGATAGACGAAGGTGAAGAAGTTGCTTTTGATAAAAAATGGGCAATTCACAGAGATCCACCAGCTTTTGAAGATCAAAGCACTAAAAGTGAAATTTTTGAAACGGGTATTAAAGTTGTTGATTTATTAGCTCCTTATGCAAAAGGTGGTAAAGTAGGACTTTTTGGCGGTGCTGGTGTTGGTAAAACAGTTATTATTATGGAACTTATCCACAATGTTGCCTTTAAACATAGCGGATATTCAGTTTTTGCTGGTGTTGGTGAAAGAACTCGTGAAGGAAACGATCTCTATAACGAAATGAAAGAAAGTAACGTTTTAGATAAAGTTGCCTTGTGTTACGGACAAATGAATGAACCACCAGGGGCAAGAAATCGTATCGCTTTAACAGGTCTTACAATGGCAGAATATTTTAGAGATGAAATGGGACTTGATGTATTAATGTTTATTGATAATATCTTTAGATTTTCTCAATCAGGTTCTGAAATGTCAGCTCTTTTAGGAAGAATTCCTTCAGCTGTTGGTTATCAACCAACCTTAGCAAGTGAAATGGGTAAATTTCAAGAAAGAATCACTTCAACCAAAAAAGGCTCTATTACTTCAGTACAGGCTGTATATGTTCCAGCTGATGACCTAACCGATCCAGCTCCTGCTACTGTGTTTGCTCACTTAGATGCAACAACTGTTTTAAATAGAGCTATTGCTGAAAAAGGAATTTATCCAGCGGTTGATCCATTGGATTCTACTTCAAGAATGCTTGATCCAAATATTATTGGAGAAAAACACTATAAAGTAGCACGTGGAGTACAATCTGTTCTTCAAAAATATAAAGATTTGCAAGACATTATTGCTATTTTAGGCATGGATGAACTTAGTGAAGAAGATAAACTTATCGTTGAAAGAGCAAGAAAAATAGAAAAATTCTTATCTCAACCTTTCTTCGTTGCTGAAGTCTTTACTGGCAGCCCAGGAAAATACATTTCTCTTGAAGAAACCATAGCAGGTTTTGAAGGAATTTTAGAAGGTAAATATGATCATTTACCAGAAAATGCTTTCTATATGGTTGGTAATATTGAAGAAGCAATTGCAAAGGCTGATAAAATCAAAGGTTAATAATGGATAATTTATTTAAAATTGAAATTATCACACCTATGGGTGTAATTTACGAAGGTGATATAAAATCAGTCACTTTGCCAGGAAGTGAAGGAGAATTTGGCGTATTAAAAAATCATGCGGCTTTAGTTTCTTCATTAAGATCAGGCATTATTGATATAGAAAAAGAAGATTTAAGCCATGAATTAATTGCAATTGATGCAGGGCATGTTAAAGTAGATGAAGATAAAACTAGTGTTTTGGCAAAAGGGGCGGTTTGGATTTCAGGATCTAATGAAAGTGAAATAGAAAAAAACCTTTCTAAAGCTAAAGAGTTGATCAAATCAATGAGTTCAGATAGCATTGCTTTAGCTGCCACTTTTTCTAAAATAGATAATCTAAAAGGTTAATAAATGAATTTTGAAGCAATATTTAATTTTTTTGGTAATTCGAGTATTATTACCTATGTAGTTCTTATTTGGCTTTCTTTGTATTTCATTCTTTCATTTTCTATTTTTTTTTCAAGAATCAGCTATATAGCAACTTGGAAAAATAAAGAAAAAGAAAGTTTAGAAACTTTACTTTTAGGAGAAAAAGATTTAAGTCGTACAGATTCTATTTTAAGAAAATGCACCGACACAAGTCTTAATCACTTAGAAATTTATAAAAATTTAGCCACTCGTCGCGCTTCAGGTGGCTTGACTTGGCTTAGTATTGTTGCTTCAACTTCTCCTTTTATAGGTCTTTTTGGGACGGTTATTTCTATATTAGAAACCTTTGGAGGTCTTGGAAATCAAAATTCTTTAAGCATTATTGCACCACAAATTAGCGAGGCTTTGGTTGCAACAGGTTGTGGAATTTTAGTTGCTATTCCTGCTTATACTTTTCATCTTATTATTAAAGCTAGAGCTTTTGAACTTTTAAGCATTATTGATAGTGAAATTAAAGTTTTATCCAATAATCACTAAGGCTTTACAATGCTATTTGAAGAACACAAACCAGAACTTAATATTACGCCTCTAGTGGATATTATGCTTGTTTTACTTGCCATATTGATGGTTACAGCTCCAAGCATCACCTATGAAGAAAAGATAAATCTTCCACAAGGAAGTCAAAAATCCACAAGTGCTCCGACTGTAAAAAGCTTAATTGTAAGCATCAATTCTAAAAAAGAAATTTTCTTAAATCAAGAAAAATATAATTTTGTAAGTTTCGCTGATAATTTAGCACAAAAAAAATCACAATTTAATACCGATGAACCTGTTTTTATCAGAGCTGATAAAAATTTAAAATATGATGATGTTATTTATGTCTTAAAAAGTATTAAAAACCTAGGTTTTACTAAAGTTGCATTACAAACAGAATAAAAATATGAAAAAATACGGCTTAAGTAATTTAAATTCTTTCTTATTGGCTTTAGCGGTTTATTTAATTGTTATTGCTTTTGTTTTTTTTAGACTTGTAACTCAAGTTGCCCCTGCCATACAATACACAGATTTAAAAGATAGTTTTATTGATATTGAACTTTCAGAGCCTTCTAAACAAACAACCGTTAATCCAAATACTCCAAAAAATTTACAAAAACCAAATGATCAAGTTGATGTCAATAAACTTTTTGCACAAACAACAAACCAAAGTGTTAAAACCGAAGATATAGATCAACAAGCAAATAATTTTAATGAACTTTTTGGCAATATAGAAGAAATACAAGATGCAAAAACAACAAAAATACAAGCGAACGCTCAATCAGCAAGTTCAACAACTCCTAAACCTCAAGCTTCAGAACTTATCAAAAAACTTAATGATAGCTTGATAGAAGAAGAAAATCTCACTCAAGGTGAAAGTACTAAAACTCAAAAAATGGGTGTTTATGATGAATTTTTAGGCAAAGTTGTGCGTGTTATTACCCAAAGATGGAAACAATACTATCCTAATAATAAAGAAATCAGTGTAAAGGTAAAAATCTTTATTGATGAAAATGGGAAATTTGGTTATACTTCAGTGGAAAAAAGTGGTGATTCTTTATACGATGCTAAAGTGGCGGAATTTTTAGAAAGTCAAAAAGGGAAATTTATAACTTATCCTCCACAAAATAAAAGCATAAGTATAATTATGAATTTAAAAGACGAAATAAAAAATCAACAATAATTTAGGAGAAAAAATGAAAAAAATTTTTACCATTTTCTTGCTCTTTTTGGGTGTCCTTTGGGCTGAAGATCCAACGATTACAGTTGTTAATTCAGGCGTAGTTTTACCAAAAATTATCGTTAAAGATAATTCTAATATAAGCGATATCGCTTTAAAACGTAGTTTTTATAATATAATCGTCAATGATTTAAAAGTGAGTTCAAATTTTGATGTTGTAAGTGATGCTGCTGAAAAAAGTAATTATGTTTTTGAATATACTCTAAGTCAAAATGGAAATAGCTTAAATTTAAATGTTAAAATTAAAGCCGGAGGAATTGAAAAATCAAATCAAACTTATACTTTAAATAGTATTGAACAATATCCTTTTCTAGCACATAAGAGTATCAAAGCTTCTGTTAGTGCTTTAGGCTTACCTCCTGTTGAATGGATGGATCATAAAATTTTAATAGCTAGAAATTCAAGTTCTAAAAGAAGTCAAATTATCATGGCTGATTATACTTTAACGTACCAAAAAGTTCTTATTGATGGTGGTTTAAATTTATTTCCAAAATGGGGCAATAAAGAACAAACTATATTTTATTACACAGCTTATGATAACAATATGCCTACACTTTATCGCTACAATTTAAATTCCAATAAAGCCTATAAAATTCTATCCAGTGGTGGTATGGTTGTGGCTAGCGATGTAAGTTCAGATGGAAATAAACTACTTATTACCATGGCTCCAAAAGATCAACCTGATATTTATCTATATGATCTAAACAGTAAAAAATTAACCCAACTTACAAATTATTCTGGTATCGATGTTAATGGTAATTTTATAGGAAGTAATGATGATAAGATGGTTTTTGTTAGCGATCGTTTAGGCTATCCAAATATATTCTTACAAAATTTAGATAGTTCTAGTGGTGCTGAACAAGCTGTTTTTCATGGAAAAAATAACTCAGCGGTTTCTACTTATAAGGATTTCTTAGTGTATTCTAGTAGGGAAGCTAATCAATATGGAGTTTTTAATATTTATTTAACATCAATTAATGGCAATGACGTAAGACAGCTTACAGCTAATGGAAAAAATTTATTCCCTAGATTTTCTAGTGATGGAGGCAGTATAGTTTTTATTAAATACCTCGGTGCACAAAGTGCTTTAGGTGTTATAAGAGTCAATGCAAACAAAACTTTTTATTTTCCTTTAAAGCTTGGAAAAATTCAATCTATTGATTGGTGAAGTTAGCATTATGAGTTGCAATTAATAAAAAATTTAGATATAATACGCTCAAATCTATTCATATTGGAAAGGTCGGAAATGAAAAAAATTCTTTTTAGTTCGATTGCCGCATTTGCAGTGATCATTAGTGGATGTAGCACAAAAAGCACTAGCGTAAGTAGCGATACTAGTGTAGATTCTAACAGAGGTTCAAACGGAAGAGATAATTGGGATATTGATTCAAGAATTTCTCAACTTAATGATACTTTAAATAAAGTATATTTTGATTTTGATAAATTTAATATTCGCCCAGATATGCAAAATGTTATCAATAACAACGCAAATATCTTTAATACCGAAGTAAGTGGAGTTAATATCACAGTTGAAGGTAATTGCGATGAATGGGGAACTGATGAATATAATCAAGCTTTAGGTTTAAAAAGAGCAAAAGCTGTTAAAGAAGCTTTAGTGGCTCAAGGAGTAAATTCAGATAGAATTTCTATTAAAAGCTATGGTGAAACAAATCCAGTTTGTACAGAAAAAACAAAAGCTTGCGACGCACAAAACAGACGTGCTGAATTTAAACTATCAAAATAATCTATGAAAAAAATACTTTCAGTAGCTCTTCTTATGGGAGCTACTTTACTTCATGCTGAAAACTCGGCTTTTGGTGCAGGAGATATAACTAGCAATAGTGCCTATGGTCTAAGCTCAAGCGAAAGATTACTCAAAGAAAAGCTTGATTCTTTAAGCAATAGCAATTCTCAAGCAAACGCAAGAATTGACGAAATGCAAGAAAGAATTGAAGGTTTGCAAAGCACTTTGGAAGGTATTAATTCTCAATATGCTAAATCTAATTCTAGATTAACCCAATTGGAAGCAAATAATGATAGTCTAGAAAATAACTTAACCATAGAAATTCAAAATTTAAAAAAATATGTTGAAGAAAGTAGAAAAATTCAAGAAGCTAATAATAAGCAATTTAAAAAAATCTTAACAGAACTTAGTTCTTTAGTCGATTCTATTAATGCAAATTATGTATCAAAAGAAGAACTTAAAGATATAAATTTAAGCATAAATAACATTTCATCAAACACTTCACATAAAAACACTGATAATACTTTAAATGAAAAAAAAGATGATAATATCACAACTAATATACAAATTCAGGATGCAAATAAAACTATAGATGATTCATGGAAAAAGAAGAAAAATAATGAAATTTTAGATTTAGCGATACAAGATCTCCATAAAGATTTATATGAAGAATGCAAAACCAAATTAAACCATCTTATAGCACAAAAATATAAACCGGCAAGAGCAAATTTTTGGCTAGGAGAGGTAGAATATAAACAAAAAAATTATAACAATGCCATTGCTTTTTACAAAAAAAGTTCTGCTATCAGCTCTAAGGGGGATTATTTTCCAAAGCTTTTATACCACACTGCAATTTCACTAGATAAAGTAGGTAATACAAAAACAGCCAATGGATTTTACAAGGCTTTAAAGAAAAATTATCCAAATACACCTGAAGCAAAAGCTTCGCCAAATAGAAAATAAAAAAGGAAAAAAATGTCAATAGAAAAAAATAATGTTGTTTCAATGTTTTATGAACTCAAAGATGCCAATACTCAAGAAGTTTTAGAATCAAATTTATACGCTCAACCTATTTCTTTTATAGTCGGAAAAGGACAGATTTTAGAAAGCTTAGAAGAAGAAATTATGAAGCTTGATTGTCCAAGCAATAGTGATGTTTTAATTAAAAAAGAAAAGGGTTTGGGTGAATACGATGCTAACGCTATTCAAACATTACCTAAAGAGCAATTTGCCGGAATTGATTTGAAAATAGGTATGGAACTTTTTGGTGAAGGTGAAAATGGTGAAACCGTTCGCGTAAGTGTTAAAGAAATTAATGAAAACGATGTTGTTGTTGATTATAATCATCCTTATGCTGGAAGAGATTTACTCTTTTCACTTAACATTGTAGATGTTAGACCAGCTAGCGAAGATGAAATTTTAACAGGCATTATTGCAGGAAGTCATAGTTGTGGATGTGGCGGGGGACACCATGATCACGATCATCATCACGGAGGTGGTGGCTGCTGCGGTGGCGGAGGTTGTGGTTGTCACTAATGAATATTGCCTTTATATTTCCAGGACAAGGATCTCAAGTCGCTGGAATGGGAAAAAGCTTTTACGAAAATTCTAAAAATGCAAAAGAACTCCTTGAAAGTGCAAGTGATTTTTGTAAGATTGATTTTAAACATTTGCTTTTTGAAGAAAATGATCAGTTAAATAAGAGCGAATTTACCCAACCTGCTATTGTATTAAATTCTTTGATGGCTTATACAGCCTTAATCGAACAAAAACCAGACTTACAAGCTGTATTTTCTCTAGGTCATTCTTTAGGAGAATTTTCAGCTTTGGCCGTAAATGGAGCTTTAGAATTTTTGCAAACTCTTACTTTGGTTAATAAAAGAGGATTTTTCATGCAAGAAGATTGTTCTAAAATTGAAGCAGGAATGATGGTTGTTTTAGGATTGGATGATCAAATCGTAGAAGAAATTTGCAAAAAAGCCCAAGAAGAAAATAAAAAAATATTTGCAGCAAACTATAACTGCGATGGTCAAATTGTTGTAGCAGGTTTAAAACCTGATCTTATAAGTTACGAAAATGAATTTAAAAAAGCTGGGGCAAAAAGAGCAATGCTTTTAAACATGAGTGTTGCAAGTCATTGTCCTTTACTTGAAAATGCTTCATCAAAACTTTGCATTGAGCTTGAAAAAACACTCAAACCAAATTTTAAAGCTGTAGTTTCAAATGCAAATGCAAAAATTTATACCGATAAAGAACAAGCGTTAAAACTACTCAAATCTCAACTCATTTCTCCTGTTCTTTATAAGCAAAGTATTAAAAATTATGAAAATGAAATCGATTACTTTATAGAATTTGGTGCAAGCATTCTTAAAGGTTTAAACAAAAAAATAAGCTCTAAGGAAACTTATTCTTTGACTAATTTTAGCGATATTGATGAATTTTTAAAGGTTATAAAATGAAAATAGCAATTTTAGGCGCAATGCCAGAGGAAATAACCCCTTTACTTGAAATTTTAAAAGAATACAAAAGTATTGAATACGCAAACAATACTTATTATCTAGCAAATTATAAAAATCATGAACTTATTTTAGCTTATTCTAAAATAGGAAAAGTCAATTCAACTTTAAGTGCAAGCATAATGATTGAAAAATTTGGGGCTGAAATTTTACTTTTTACAGGTGTGGCAGGTGCTTTTAATCCAGAATTAGAAATAGGTGACTTACTCTACGCTACGCAATTAGCTCAATATGATCTTGATATAACCGCTTTTGGACATCCACTTGGTTTTGTTCCTGGGAATGAAATTTTTATAAAAACAGATGAGAAGTTAAATAATCTTGCTTTAGAAGTTGCAAAAGAATTAAATATCAAACTAAAATCAGGAATCATTGCAACTGGAGATGAATTTATCTGCGATGAAGCAAAAAAAGCAAAAATAAGAGAAATTTTTAACGCCGATGCTTGTGAAATGGAAGGTGCTAGTGTTGCTTTAGTTTGTGATGCTTTAAAAATACCTTGTTTTATTTTAAGAGCTATGAGTGATAAAGCTGGAGAAAAAGCTGAATTCGATTTTGATGAATTTGTGATTAATTCTGCGAAGATTTCGGCTAATTTTGTTCTTAAAATGTGTGAGAAATTATGATAAACCTCAGCAAAAAGCTTATACGACAAGTTGCTCAAGCAAACGCTCAATTTGGGCTTATTAAGGATGGTGATCGCGTTCTTTTAGGCTTAAGTGGGGGCAAAGATTCTTTAGCTTTAGCACATCTTTTAAATCGTATGCAAGCTCACGCCCCTTTCAAATTTGATCTTGAAACTGTTACTTTAAGTTATGGTATGGGTGAAGATTATTCTCAATTACATGCACATTGTGAAGAACATGGTATTAAACATAGCATTCTTGACTCTAATATCTACGAGGTATCTGGCGACACCATAAGGGAAAATTCTAGTTTTTGTAGCTATTTTTCAAGAATGCGACGCGGAGCTTTATATACTTATGCTCTTGAAAAAGGTTTTAATAAACTTGCTATTGGCCATCATTTAGATGATGCAGCGGAGAGTTTTTTTATGAATTTCATCCACAATGGATCCTTAAGAACCCTAGCTCCAATCTATAAAAGCAAACGTGGTATAACAGTGATACGCCCTTTGATTTTTGTTAGAGAAAGACAACTTAGAGACAATGCAATACAAAATGAACTCCAGGTTATAGGAAATGAGTTTTGTCCTGGTATGAAACTCAGTGAAAAAAATGTTAAATTTCCACATGCAAGAGAAGAATCCAAACAGCTTTTAGCAAATTTAGAAAAAGAACATCCTAAACTTTTTACGAGCTTAAAAACCGCCTTTTCTAACTTACATACAGAAACTTTTTGGATGAATCAAGTATAAAAACTCTATGGAAAAAGCTTTTGTCATAGTTGATTATCAAAATGATTTTATCAACGGAAGCTTAGGTTTTAAAAAAGCTTTAGAAATCAAAGAAAATATTCTTAATCACCTAAATCAAATCGATTTTAATACCACACATTTACTCATCACTTGTGATACACATGATCAAAATTATTTAAAAAGCAAAGAAGGGTTAAACCTCCCTATAAAACATTGTATTAAAGATACTTTTGGTTGGAAAATGCCTGATGAATTTGATCCATTTTTAAAAAAAGCTCATAAAATTTTTTATAAAAATGCTTTTGGTAGTTTAGAATTTGCTAATTTTATCAACCAAAATCCATATAAAGAAATTTATTTTTGCGGCCTTGTTTCACATATTTGTGTATTTTTTAACATTATCTTAGCTTTTAGTGCAAATCCTAATTCTAAGATTGTCTTATATCAAAATTCTACAGCCAGCTTTGATAATGATTTAGAACATTCAGCCTTTTGCCTACTTAAGGCCTATGGGGTTAAAATAATATAAATTAATTTCTTATTTGGTTGATAAATGCAAGGTTTTATACTTCATACTCAAAAGGTAAAAGATGAGGATTTGATTGTTTCCATTTTAAGCCCAAAGAAATTCATAAAAACTTATCGTTTTTATGGACTCAGACATTCTAGCATTTTAAATGGATATAAAATCGACTTTTCCTTAGATGAGCATCCAAGTTTTTTGCCAAGACTTAAAGATGTATTGCATTTAAATTTTTCTTGGATTTTAGACAGAGAAAAAATGTTTATTTGGCAGGAATTTATTCGTCTTTTATTTAACCATTTAAAAGATACAGAAACGATTGAAGAGTTTTATTTTTTACTTTTGGAAGAATGTGTTAAGCGCTTTGAAAGGCAAAATCCTAAAAGAGTCATAGTGGATGCTTATCTTAAAATTTTAGAATTTGAAGGTCGGCTGCGCCAAGATTTTATTTGTTTTTCTTGTGAAGAAAAAATTCAAGATCAAATCACCCTTATAAGAGCTTTTTTGCCTTCACATAGTCATTGTGCCCTAGGATATGAATTTAAAGAAGAAAAAATTAAATATTTTTATAAAAATAAAAATTGTCGAATTTTTGACGATAGGGAAATACAAAATTTATACAATTTAATCAAGGAAGGTTTATGATACTCAGTGATGAAAAATATGAATTTTTAGAAAAAATAGCGAATTTTTTAAGCCCAAAAGATGTTGAACTTGTTTTTGTTGATAGTCAGGAAATGCAAGAAATCAATCTAAGTCAAAGAAATCAAAATAAAACAACTGATGTTTTATCTTTCCCTCTTGAAAATATAGATGAAAATATCCCTCTAGGCTCCATAGTCATCAATACAGAACTAGCTAAAGAAAAAGCAAAAGAATTTGGACACAGCTATGAAGAAGAAATAAGTTTGTTATTTATTCACGCCATGCTTCATTTATTAGGTTTTGATCATGAAAAAGATAATGGAGAAATGCGAAAAAAAGAAGAAGAACTTATAAAATATTTTAAATTGCCTAAGAGTTTGATTATTAGAACTATGGATTGAAAATTTATTTTTTAATTTAATTATTTATAAATATTCTATTAATTTAAAATTTAATTATAAGATTTTTAAGGTATAATTTAGCTTTTATATTCTAAAAAGGATAATTATGTTTTATGTAAAACTTTTGACACCTTTTATAGTTGGATTAATTATTTATTTTATTCCAATTCCAGAAGGTTTAAATTCTAATGCTTGGCTTTATTTTAGTATTTTTATAGGCCTTATTATTGGTTTGATTTTAGAACCGATTGCTCCAGCATTAATCGGAATTATAGCTGTCACTCTAGCTGTTTTATTTAAAGTTGGACCTGTTGGTTCTAATAACATAGAAACCATTATTAAAGATTCTGTTGCAATAAAATGGGGATTATCAGGATTTTCTGATTCTGTAGTTTGGCTTATTTTTGCTGCTTTTACCATAGGACTTGGTTTTTCAAAAACAGGGCTAGGTGAGAGATTAGCCCTTTATCTCGTTTCAAAACTTGGAAAATCTACCTTGGGTTTAGGTTATGCTATTGCTATAGTGGATTTGATTTTAGCTCCTTTCATTCCTAGTAATGCTGCAAGAAGTGGAGGAACAGTTTATCCTATAGTCAGCAATATCTCTCCTATGTTTGAAAGTTATGCGGATAAAAATCCTAGAAAAATCGGTGCTTATCTTGTATGGATGGGTCTAGCAAGTTCTTGTCTTACTAGTTCTATTTTTCTTACAGGTCAAGCTCCAAACCCACTTGCCCTCTCTTTGATCTCTAAAAATGGAGTTATGGTTGTAGATTGGCTTAGTTGGTTTTTAGCCTTTTTACCAGTAGGTTTAATACTTTTTGTTATTACTCCGATTTTGGGATATTTTATATACCCACCAGAAGTTAAAGGATCAAAAGAAATAGCTATTTGGGCAAATGAAAAATATCAAGCTCTAGGAAAGATGCCAACTTCTCAAATTTTTATGCTTCTTATTGCCCTTATTGGATTAGTGCTTTGGGTTGGATCAAGCTTTTTTAAAATCAATGCCACAACTACAGCTTTAATCATGATCATTTTAATGATAGCTTGTAAAATAATTACTTGGCAAGATTTTTTAGGCAATAAACCAGCTTGGAATACTCTTGTATGGTTCGCAACCCTTGTTACAATGGCAGGTGGGCTTAAAAATGTCGGATTTTTGGATTATTTGGCTAATTCTTTAGGACATAGACTTTCAGGTTTTGAACCGTTCATTGCCACTATTTTACTTTTGATGTTATTTTCTTGGCTTAGATATTTCTTCGCTTCAGGAACTGCTTATGTTACAGCTATCATCGCTGTTTTTGTATCTTTAGCTAGCTCTATTAAAGGTGTAAATCCGGCAGAAGTTATGCTAATACTTACATTACCGATGGGCTTTATGGGTATTATCACTCCTTATGGAACAGGCTCCTCTCCTTTATGGTTTGGAAGTAATTACATCAAAGGACCTCAATTTTTCTTACTGGGTGGAATATTTGCTGTAATTTACATGGCAATTTATTTTCTTGTAGGAATTCCTTGGATCGGATTTATAATACCTCATCTTAACTTTCATTAAAAATTAATTTTTCTCCTTTGTTGGAGAAAAATTGATCTCTTAAGAAATATTTTAAAGATTTCAAAATTAAGTTAGAAATTTTCTAACCTAAAAAATTAATGCAAGCTTTCTATATAAGCCATAGCACTAAGTGCAGCTATAGCACCATCCCCTGCAGCACAAATGACTTGCTTAGGAGCATCTTTTCTCAAATCCCCTGCAGCAAAAAGTCCTGAGATATTTGTTTGCATTTTAAGATCAACACTTACTTGACCGCCTTCTTCCATAGCACATAAAAATTGACCGTTGTCTTGCTTTAAAATTTCATTTCTTACATTTAAACCAACAAAAGTAAAAATTCCTGGAACTTTTAAATCTCTAATATTGCCATCTTTTAATTTTACTTTTACTCCACTCACTCCCATTTTATCGCCATAAACCTCATCAATACTTGCACTAGTAATCAATTCAATTTTCCCATTTTTCTTAACTTTTTCAACTGTTGAAGGAGCAGCTCTAAATTCATCTCTACGATGGATAAGATAGACTTTAGAGCAGATATTAGCAAGATATAAAGATTCCTCTAATGCCGTATCACCGCCACCTAAAACTGCAACTTCTTTATTTTTGTAGAAAAATCCATCACATGTTGCACAAGTACTCACTCCTTTTCCAAAAAATTCATCTTCTCCCTTAAAACCAGCTCTTTTAGGAGCTGATCCTGTGCAAACAATTACAGCTTTTGCTGTTTGTGTTTTTCCGCCTTCTAATTTAATCGTAAAAGTTTTATCATCATTTTGCAAAATTTGTTCTACACCAACCATTTCATGTTTAAGTCCAAAACGCATACATTGTTCATTCCAAGGAGCCATAAAAGAAATCCCATCCATAACTTGTGCCACACCTGGATAATTTTCAATTTCGGAACTTGAAGTAATTTGCCCCCCTGGCATACCTTTTTCAAACATCACTACATTTTTTAAGCCGCCACGAGTCGCGTAAAGACCGGCACTAAGACCGGCAGGGCCTCCACCTATAATTGCTAAATCTAACATATAATTTCCTTTTATTTTTATTTTTTATCAGTAATAATATAAAAATTATTCTTAATAGTAGATAATAAAAATTATTATTTAGTATAAATTTGAAATTTGAAAAAAGCTAGCATATGCCAGCTTTTTAAGATTAAAGTAGAGAATTAAGTTTATCAGTAATAGCTTGTTTTGACTGTGCGCCTACAAGTTGATCTACAACCTCTCCATTTTTAAAAAATATCAAAGTAGGAATTGATCTTACTCCGTATTCTGCTGCTAAATCACCTTGCTCATCTGTATTGATTTTGCAAATTTTTGCCTTTCCATCAAAATCATTTGCAAGTTCATCAATCACAGGAGCAAGCATTCTGCAAGGCCCACACCAAGGAGCCCAAAAGTCAACTAAAGCAACACCTTCTTTTACTTGTGAAAAATTTTCAGAAGTTAATTCTATATACTTTCCCATTTTTTTCCTTTCGTAGTTTTATCTAATTTTAATTTATTTTTTTAAATATCAGCTTAAAAACTAATATTTTGAATAAATTCTATTATATTATCCTTAATGCAAATTAGATCAACTTGAAAATCATGATTTAATCTTTTTTTTAAAAGATAAACTTCAATAGTTTTGATGATTTTTTGATATTTATTATAATCAAAACGTTCATAAACATCATAATTATTTTGAGTGAATTTAACTTCTATAAAATGCAATATATCATCTTTTATAGCAATAATATCAATTTCGCCAAATTTGGAGTGAAAATTTCTTTCTAAAATAGTAAAATTATGCTTTTTTAAAAAAATACAAGCCTTATCTTCTCCTTTGATGCCATCAAGATAAGCTTTTAATCCCATTTATTCTTCTATACGCATCATAAAAGGTTTATCTTTAATGAAGTCTTGTTTTTCCAATATTTCAAGCAAAGCTTTGATACTTTTTTCATAGGTAAAATGCGTAGTAAAGAATAAAGTAGCATGATTTTCATTTTTTTTAGATTTTTGTAAAAAACTATCTATTGAAATTAAATTTTTAGACATAAGCTGTGTAATTTCAGACAATACACCTATTCTATCTTCAACTTTAATTCTTAAATAATATTTTGTATAAATTTCCTCTTGTTTTAAAAGTTTAAATTCGATATTTTTTCTAAAACCTAACATAGGTGATTTAAGATTTTCTTTTGCAATATCAATAAGATCTGAAATAACCGCACTTGCAGTTGCCATTCCTCCGGCACCAGCTCCATAATACAAGCTCTCTCCTAGCAAATCTCCTTCGATAGAAACCGCATTCATCACTCCATCTACTTTTGAAAGGATTTTATCTTTGCTGATCATGGTAGGATGAATTCTTAATTCCACGCAAGAATTTTTTAACTTAGCAATGCCTAAAAGCTTAATTGTAAAATCAAACTCTTTAGCAAAATACATATCTTCAGATCCTATATTTTCAATACCCTCGATTAAAATATCTTCAGGTTTAGCATCAAGATGATAAGCAATACTGGCCAAGATTAAAAGTTTATGGGCTGCATCTTTACCTTGTATATCAAAACTTGGATCTGATTCAGCATAACCTAACTCTTGGGCTTTTTTTAAGGCATTGTTAAAATCCATTCCTTGCTGCATACAAGTTAAAATATAATTGCAAGTTCCATTTAAAATACCTTTTATGCCTATTATATTATTAGCGCTCAAGCCCTCTTTTAAAACTTTAATAATCGGAATACCGCCAGCCACACTAGCTTCATATCCAAAAGCTAAATTTTTAGCCAAATTTTCAAGCTCGTAACGATGATAAGCTAATAAAGCTTTATTAGCCGTTACAACGCTTTTTCCTTTTTTTAAAATTTCGCTTATAAGTTCAAAAGGTTTATCAATTCCGCCCATGACTTCAACAAAAACATCGATATCATCTCGGTTTAAAATTTCATTAAAATCCGTTGTTACTGGAATTAAAACATTATTTTTTGGAGTTTTTGCCAAAGCAATTACAGGAATAATATCCTGCCCACATCTTGCCTTAATGATTTTTTGATTTTCCAATAAAGTTTTAACAACTGCACTGCCTACAGTTCCATAACCTAAAATCGCTACTTTCATTAATTATTCTTTAAGATATTTTTTTATATTTCTCGCAGCTTGTCGTATGCGATTTTCATTTTCAATTAAAGCGATACGCACATAATCATCACCCGCTTCTCCAAAGCCAACCCCTGGACTAACAGCCACATTGGCTTCTTGTAAAAGTTGCTTTGAAAATTCTAAACTTTTTAAATGAGCTTTTTGAGGTGGAAGTTTAGCCCAAACAAACATACTTGCATTAGGTTTAAATAAATTCCAACCTATATTAGAAAAAGATTCGATTAAAACCTGCATTCTTTTTTCATAATTTAATCTGATATTTTCAACACAGCTTTGATCGGAATTTAATGCAACCGTTGCTGCTACTTGTATAGGAGTGTACATCCCATAATCAAACCAAGACTTAATTTTTTTCAAAGCACTGATTAAACGCTTATTTCCTACAACAAATCCAACTCTCCAACCGGCCATATTGTAAGATTTTGAAAGAGTATAAGTTTCCACAGCTACATCCTTAGCACCATCAATTTCTAAAATTGAAGGAGTTTTGTAGGAATTGTATGTTAAATCAGCATAGGCGATATCTGAAATAATATAAAATCTTTCTTTTTTTGCAATTTGAACTAATCTTTCATAAAAACTTTTTTCACAAGTAACTGTTGTAGGATTATGTGGAAAATTAACAACTAAATATTTAGGTCTTGGAACGCTTTCTTGCAAGGTTGTGTTTAAAATTTGAAAGAATTTATCCTCATCTAATTCAAATTGATCATTATAAGCTAAAGGCATTTTAACCATATTGCCCCCAGCTATTATAAAAGCTTGAGTGTGTATAGGATAAGCAGGAGTTGGGACTATAGCCACATCACCTGGATTAATCACCGCTCTAGCAAGATTAACAAATCCTTCTTTAGAACCCATAGTAGCAACAACTTCACTTTCAGGATCAAGACTAACATTATATTTTCTTTTATACCAATCACAAATTGCTAATCTTAATTTAAAAATTCCAATCGAAGCAGAATATCCTGAGGTTTTATCTTTGTTGGCACTTTCGCATAATTTATCAATAATATGCTGCGGAGTTTTTCCATCTGGGTTTCCCATAGAAAAATCAATGATATCTTTCCCTAAACGCCTTGCATTCATTTTTATCGCATTAACTTCAGCAAAAACATAATTAGGTAATCTTTCTATAGTGTTAAAACGAATTTCATCAAACATTTTTTTCCTTTATTTTTTCAAAAGTACTTTTAAACCTCTGCGGATATTATCTAAACTATACATATCACTCACTATAACATAAACCGATCCACTTGGAATGAATTCTTCAAAATGGTTATTTTGTTCATTATTTTTTATGCTTTTAATCAAATTAAGATTTTTATCCAAAAATAATACTTTAGGGAACCAAAAATCAGCATCATTTGCATCTATAATTAGTTTAGAAGCATTTTTGGTTGTGAAAATATAATCCTTAAGAGGTCTTTCCAAAACAGTTAAAGAATTTAAAGCGATATTAACATTAGTGTCTAATTTTGCATTATCAAAATTTAAATCATATTGATAAAAATAAGGTCCTATTTGTTTGATATTATCTATATAAACTGAATTTTTTTTCAATAATCTGTACAAAGTTCCTGGATCTAATATATATTGAGAATCAACTTGCACTGTATAATCGATATTTCCCTCATGTAAAATTAATTCCGTAGGAATAAAATAAACATATCCACCTTCAATCAAAGCATCGGATAAAATTTTAAAAAAAACAACCGAATCAGCTTTAGCTCTAAAATTTAATTTTAAAGTTTGAGAATTGGATAAATTTAAATTAAGCAAAGAGTTAATTTTTAAAACTCTTGAAATTTTGGCAATATCCAAATTTCCCTTATTATCTAAATAAGAAGAATTTGCAAACAAAAGCTTAAGTTGAGAATTTTTACTGGCATCATTGACTAAATTTTGAGCCAATTCCAAACTTGAAACCGCAAAAGCTGTCTGTATAAAAAATAAAAAAAGAAAAACTATTCTTACCATTCTCTACCTTTGTTAAGCTTCATAAATTCACTCAAAGAAATACTTTTGATTTTACCATCTTTAATCAAAAAACGCTTAGGATTACCTATTGGGAATTGATGTTCTTTATTATTTTCATCAATAACACTTAAAGCAGAAGGACCTGTTAAAATCAACTGATCAGTATCCAAAGGAAGAGTAAAATCTTGACTTTTTACAAAACTTGTTTTTTTATATTTTTGTAACTCAATAACACCAATCCAAGTTTTAGTAGAAATTTTAAAATAAGCATTTTTATTAACACTTTCTATCGGGGTATTTTGTTCTTCAGGTTTGACATCCTCGACAGTTGTATTATTTTCTATCGTTGTATTTTCATCTGTTTCTTGAGTTATATTTTGAGTTATATTTTGTTCTTGCTCTTGAATATCTTGTTCATTAGATACAATTTCAGAACTTGTGTTTTCATCTGATTTTTCTTTAGCCTTGTTATCGATTACAACGACATTACTTTCTAAAGATTTTAAATTGTTTTGTGCTTGTCCTATGATATCTACAACTGCTGGACTAGAATTATTTTGTTCATTTTTAAAAAAAACTTTAATCGCATCAAAATAATAAATCCCTAAAGCTAGAATAATAGCCACAATGCAAAGCACAATCAAAACACCAAAATTGGTTGATTTTTGATGATAAGCATCAAGCTTTGGGGTTGCAATTTTTATATTATTGTTTTTAATCGTATTTAAATTATTTTCATTTAAATAAGCTTCATACTCTTCATTAAAATCAGTAAAATCAAGATCATATTCTCGACTCAAAATTTTTATAAAACCTTTTACATTAAAACGATGTAAAGTTGAAAAATCTTTTTTAATTAAGGCATTTAAAAAATCAAGTTCAATTTGTGTTTTATCCACAACTTCTTTTAAATTCAAATCTTCAATTTTTTTCCAATTAAGCATTTATCATCCTATCACAAAGTATTGCAAAAGCTGCACTGACATTAAGACTATCAAAATCATGTTTCATCTCTATACCCACGCATTCATCGCATTTATTTATTATTTTTTGACTCAATCCTAAACCCTCGCTTCCTAAAATGAGAGCTTTTTTGTTTTTTTCAAATTTAAAGTCATGAATTTCTTTTCCCCCATTTGCACTGGCAAAAATTTTAAATCCCACCTGCTTTAACTCATTTATAACCGATAAAATATCACCATTTAAAGCGATATCAAGATCTAAAGCCGCACCGCTGCTTGTGCGTATCACTCCTTCCATATTTAATCTTTCTCCGATAAAAACAATTCCACCAACACCTAAAGCATATGCAGTTCTTGCTATAGATCCTATATTTCCAACATCGCTAATACCACAGAGTATGGCTATAAAATCGCTTTTTTTTAAGGAATTTAATTCTTTAAATTGATATTCTTCGATATCAAGCAAAAAACCTTGATGATTTCCGCCTCTAGCATAAGCTTGAGCTGTTTTAAAATCAAGTTTTTTAATTTTAAATCCAAAATTTGCAATCTTTTTAAAAATTTCTTTATCACATTCTTTAGCCAAATAAAGTTCTTTAATCAAATCCTTATGATGCTCTAAAATGTAAAAAAATATTTGTTTTCCATAAACTATCATGAATTTGATTCTATCTAATTTTGACTTAAAAGCAGTTTTGCATAAATTTCTTTTGGATTTTTTCCATTAATTTTTGCTAGAAGTTTGCTTTTGACTTTTAAAGGAATATCAAGTTCTAAAATATCACTTTCCAATAAAGAATTATGATTTAAATTTTGATGATTTTTTGAGATGACAAGCACCCATTCTCCATTTAAATTTGCTTGTTTTAATTTATCAAAAACTTCTTTAGCCTTGCCTTTAAATTTAGTTTCAAATTTTTTAGAAATTTCTTTTATTACAAAAATTTCACGATTTTCATCTATAAGTGAAATTTGCTCCACTAAAGATAAAATTCGCTTAGGCGATTCATAAACGATGCTCGCATAAGGATGATTTAAAGCCCTTTGGATATCTTTTATACGCTCTTTGCCTTTATTGGACAAAAAACCCATAAAAACAAATTCTTTTTCGCTTAAAGCTGAACTTACAAGGGCGACTAAAGCTGCATTTGCACCTGGCAAAACTTCGAATTCAATACCATTTTTTAAAGCAAAATCAACCAAAGTATATCCTGGATCACTAATACCTGGCATACCTGCATCACTTAAAAAAGCTACATTTTTGGAGAAAATTTCTGGATTTAGATTTTTTAAAATTTCCCTTTCATTGTGAGTATGAAAAGCGATCATTTTTTTAGTTTTAAAATCAATTTGAAATTTATGAGAAAGTGATAAAAGTAAAGACTTGCTTACTCTTGTATCTTCACAGAAAAAAATTTCACAAGTCTTTAAAAGCTCTAAAGCACGAAAAGATATATCGCCTAAATTTCCTATCGGGGTAGGAATAAAATAGAGCATAATTATTGCATTGCGTATTTTTTCTTAAATTTCTCTACACGACCCGCAGCATCAACTATTTTTTCACTTCCTGTAAAAAAAGGATGACAACTTGAACAAATATCCACTCTTAATTCATTTTTATTAGACTTAGTTACAAAAGTATTGCCACAAGCACAACTAACTTTACATTCTACATATTCTGGGTGAATTTCTTTTTTCATAACTTTTCCTTAAAAATAAAACAATAAACGGTGATTATAGTAAATATAATATAAAAAATAGATTAATTTAAGTAAATTTTAAAGAAGTATTTTTGAGGCAATTGATATAATGGCGGTTTGACTTTTAAGAATATTTGGAGCTTTTAATCCAATTTTTTCTTTAAAAATTTGTTTTTCACTTTGACTAAATCCTCCTTCAGGGCCTACAAAATAAATTTTATTCAAATCAAATTCCTTCACTTCCCCTTCAAAATCAACCAAAACCGCTTCTGGAAATCTTTCATAAAAATCTTTTATATGATTATAAATTTGTATTTTCATTTTACTTTCTCTTCCGCATTGCTCACAAGATGAAACGATGATTTTTTCAAAACGACTTAAATCTATTTTAAAATTTCTTTGCGAAAAATCAGTGAAAACAAGATGTAAAGTTTCAACCCCAAGTTCATTTAAAAAAGGAAGGGTTTTTTCTAAAATTTTAATATCTATCACAGCTAAAGCTAAATTTAAAGTGGATTTTTTGTGCGTTGTTTTATTTTCCTTATTTAAAAAATGCAACTCGCAAGAATGACGCTCTAGATTAGAAATTTTATAAACATATACAAATTCATCCTCCAAATTTCTTAGAGTTAATATTTCATTTTCTTTAACCCTTCTTGCTTTCAGATGAGAAAATTCTTCGCCCTTTAATTTTAAAATTTCCTCACCAGCTTTTTGATGATATAAAAATTGCATTTTATAAATATTTCTTTAAAACAAAAGGTAAAAATAACAATAACATTTCACAAAATAAAATCAAAAAACTTACCCATCTAAAGGCAATATAACGCCTTATTTTACGAGCTTTTTTAAACTGCACAAAATGAAAAATTGCCAAAGCCAAAATTAAAATCCAAGATGCAATCATTAGCCAAAAATGTAAATTCATTTGAAATTTTTTCATAGCTAAAAGCAAAAGGCCTGTAAAAAGCATAAAAGCTAAAAAAGTATTATATATAGGTAAAAATAATCTAATTCTACGGATAAAAATGAATTCTGTTTTAAAATTGCCTTGAGTTAAAATCAAGTAAAAAAACATCAAAAAACCACTCGCATATAGACTATAAAGATGTAAGGCTAGAAAAAAATGATAACTCTGTTCCATGATTATTTTACCTTAATGATATATTTTGCTAAATTATCGCTTTGTTCTTTTGTTAAAAAAGCATGAGAATCATCTTTTAATTTTTGAATTTTCAAAGTCCAATTCTCAAAACTTAAATTTCTAATAGCTACGCTTTTTTTAGGCCTTAATTCTCCTTTTTCTCCATGGCAACTAGCACATTTTTGTTTATACAAAGAACCTATAACACTAGAATTTGCATTATAAGATGTATTAAAATTATCTGATTCATCATCCACAGGCAAAGGTAAATTTGTATCACTTAATTGGGTTGATTCATCGCTTTTTTCTAACTCAACTTTATCTTCTGTAGAATTTTGTTTTTTAGAATTTAACTCATCGTTATCACCGCAAGCACTGATCAATAAAACGATAAAAAAACTTATAAAAATAGTTAAAATTTTGCCCATTAGATCTCCTTAGGATTTGTAAAAATATGCGAATTTTTTAATTTATCATAAAAATCTATATCATTCCATTCTGCTTTAATGGCTGGTGAAAATTCAATATCATCAAGAGAAATTTTTGGCAAAATATCTGAATAAGCGTCATCTTTAAAAGCTTGAGCGTAACCTGTTCTTGTTTCATGAACTATAATACTTTGCAAATTCACACCTTGTTCTCCATTAACCATCTTTGTTTGCTTAAGCAAAGCATCAATGAGTATAAAAAACACGCGACAAAAATTTTCCGCACTCACATTAACAGGTAAAGTAATCCATCTTTGAGAATATTTTTTCATTTCTTGCAAATAAGATTGATCATCTTGATTAAAAAGCGTAATAGCATGATCAAAACTATCAATAATCTGGCGTATATAAGTTTTTAAAAGCCCAAAATCATAAACCATTCCTGCATTATCCAAATATCGACTTTCAAGCAAAACTTCAACCTTGTAAGAATGTCCATGTATGCTACTTTTACAACGTTTTGAAGAACAAAATCTAACAATATGGGCGTTTTCAAATTCAAATAATTTTCTAATAATCATACACTCTCTTTATCATTCCATAAACGAATATGAATTCTATCAGAATAATTATATCCATTCTTAATACAAAATTCAGCAATTTTTTTTGCATTTTTGTCTAAATTCATCTGATTTTCCCCCATAGGCATACAAAAAACTTCATTAGGAGCTTCTTTTAAAATTTCTAAAATTTCTTCCAAAGAATTATTTAGCGTATTTGCATCCAATACAAATTTATAAAAACTATCTTTAGCATTATCTTTAAATGATTTAAGAGCTTTAAAATTCAAACGCTTATGACGATCTACTCCGCTATTTTCCAATTTAACACTTAAGGCAAAAATACATTCTTTATAAAAAGGATATTTTGAAAAATCAATCTCTATACTACCATTGCTTTCAAAGTGAATTTCAAAATTCGCTTTTAATAAGGATTTGATCAAAGTAATGAATTCAGAATTTTGATGATGGATCAAAGGCTCTCCGCCAGTAATTACAACTATAGGATTAAATTTATCTTTAAGTTTTATTGTTTGATTAAAAATTTCATCCGCGCTTAGATTTTTATATTTTTCTTTGAATTCTTGAGTAAAAACAGCCCTTATGGTATCGCAACCTTTAAGAATTTTTCCATCTTTTTTGATTTCAACCCCAAAACCGCTGCAATTAAAATTACAACCTGCAAAACGGACAAAAATAGCTAACTTTCCGCTATATTTACCCTCTCCTTGGACGCTTAAAAAAGTCTCAACGATTTGCAAACTTAACCTCCGGTTTGGTAAAAAGCACGCAATGAAGTTTCATTATCTACAACACTCCATTTATTTTTTTCAGGCTTATTGCGCAATACTTCTTGCAAAATTTCCACAGCAGCTTTTACGTCACCTTTTCTAATTGCCTCTTTAATACTCAAAGCTTCATCAAAATAAAGACAAGGTATTAAGTGCCCTTCAGCACTAAGACGGATGCGATTGCAAGAATCGCAAAATTCATTACTATGGGGATCAATGATCCCAAATTCATAACCATTAGCACTATAAAGACTCACTGGAGCTTTTTCCGCCTTTTTAATGAGTTTTACATCATATTTTTGACTTAAAATTTGGATAATCTCATCTCTTTTTAAACCTTGCAATTTTCCATAAGCGTGAGTATTTTCCATAAATTCTATAAAACGAATTTGTATATTTTTAGCTTTAGCAAATTCTAAAAGAGTTATAAGCTCATCATCATTTAAATTTTTAAGTGCAACGGTATTTAACTTAACTTTTAATCCAACATTTAAAGCTTCTTCAATTCCAGCTAAAACACTTGATAAAACATCTTTTTGTGCTAATTGTTTTGCCTTTTTTTCATCTAAGGTATCCAGTGAAACATTTAAACGTTTTAAGCCTGCATTTTTAAGATCTTTAGCAAAGTCTTTTAATAAAAATCCATTCGTTGTGATCGCTAAATCAAGATCTTTTTTATAATCATGAATCATTTTAATAAAGATACTTAAATCTTTACGCAATAAAGGCTCACCTCCAGTAATGCGAATTTTTTCAATTCCTTCATCAATGGCTGCTTTTACAAATAAAAAAAGTTCTTCAAAACTCAATAAATTTTCTTTAGGTTGGTGATTAAATGGAATTTTTGGCATACAATAAAGACAACGAAAATTACATCGCTGAGTTACCGAAATTCTAAGATAATCAATTTTTCTACCAAATTGGTCAATTAGCATTAAAACCCCTAATGTTATTTTATAAGCTGTTTAAATTTTAAAACAAGCTCAACATTTCCAATTCCTATCCTTAAGTCTTTGGCGATTTGTTCTATGGTTTTTCCTTCTTTAAACAAATCAATAATTTTTTGTTCTTCTGTATCATAATTTGGAGTAAGCTTAGTCATACTTTGTGCTTTTTGCTCTAAATTTAAAAGACGATTTTGCTGTTCATTTTGAAAATCCTCTATGATATGCTCCATCGTTTTAAGAGTTCTTAAAACAGGAGTAATTTTAGCACTGATTTGTTTTTCAAGTTCAATTTGCATTTCTTCTTTCAAAAGTGTGATTTTATAGTCTTCTTCATCATTTTCATCTTCTTCTTTTATCCCAAGTTCTTTGCGAAAATAATGCATTTCTTTAGTTATATCCTCAATCACTCCTTGAAGCTTTGTAAGTTTTGTATTGTTTTCTCTTTCTTTGATATTAATATAAGCTAACATTGCAACTAAAAGCACAAATACAAAAACCAAATAAATCACATCATTACTCATGTTCTAGCTCCTTTTTATTTCTAATCATATCTCTTTGTACCTCAACAACAAAGGCATCAAATGCCGTTTTATCTTCTGGCTTAATCTTAATGATTTGTGCTAAGGTTTGACTTTTAGCTTTTGCAAAAAGCGCCATTTTTTGATTATTAAGACTAAACCTTATGTAGTATTCTTGATCAATTTCTAAAATATTTTCTAAAAAATTAAGATGTTCAAAATTTAAAGATTCTACGATGGATTTTTGTTTTAAAGGCATAAGTTCTTCATCTTTATGTATAGCGCTTTCTACCCTTAAAATATCTTCTTTTAAACTTAAAATTAAATCAAAAATTATCTTTTCTCCATCGCTAAAATCAATACGAGTGGCCATTTTTTTCCATTTTGAAAGCTGTGAAATGGCTCCGAGTTTAAGATATTCTTGTAAAAAATGATTATCCTCTATCTTGCAACTTTGCAAATCAGCTTCAAATCCAGCTTTAAATAATTTTAATTCCATAATAAATCAACCAAAATAAAAATAAAAAATATCATACTCAAATAGCCATTTAAAGTAAAAAATGCTCTATCAATACGATCAAAATTATTATGAACAATTTTATGTTCAAAAAGCAAAATCACGCCACAAATACATACACCAAATAATGAAATATATCCCAAAGCTATACCCCAAACTTGCCAAACAAAAAGCAACCAAAATAATACAGCTAAAACATGAAAAAAGGCAGAAATTAGTAAAGTTGCTTTAGCACCAAATTGAGCAGGGATTGAAAAAAGTCCTGTTTTTTTATCATAATCCATATCTTGCAAAGAATAAAGCAAATCAAATCCGGCAGTCCAAAAAGTAACCCCTAAACATAAAACAACACTATAAATATGAATTTCACCCATCACGATAACACTTCCAGCTATAGGAGCTAAACCCAAACAAAAGCCTAAAACCAAATGTACCAAAGAGCTAAAACGCTTAAAAGCAGAATAAATTGCCAAAACAAAAAGTACCGGAAAAGAAAGATAAAAAGCCAAAGGATTAATAAAATAAGAACAAAGCACAAAAATCAAAGCGTTTAAAATAATAAATATCCAAATACTTTTTTTACCAATTTTTCCGCTTATATTGGGACGATTAGCACAACGTGGATTATCTTTATCTATATCTTCATCCATTAAACGATTACTTGCCATCGCAAAATTTCTAGCACTCACAGCACAAATAATACCCAAAATCAAAGCCTTAAAACCAAACCAAGCTGTACCATTTGCAAGCTTTGAGCCCACAATCATCGATGAAAACAAAAAAGGCAAGGCAAAAATAGAATGCTTAAATACAATAAGTTCTAAAATATCTTTAAATTTTGTCCAAAATAAATTCATTTTTCCGCTTTAAAAATTTTTGCTATGATTTTACTCAAATTTTAATAAATTTTAGGATAAATTCATTTTATGTTTTTTGAAATAGCTATTATCGGAACAACTGCGAGTGGAAAAACTCATCTGGCTAATTTATTAGCCAAAAATTTTAATGCAGTTATTTTAAGCCTTGATAGTCTTTGTGTGTATAAAGAAATCAATATCGCAAGTGCTAAACCTTCTAAAGAAGAACTTGAAAATTTTCATTATTTTGGCATAGATTTAATCAGTGTTGATGAGCATTTTAATGTGGAGTTATTTATCAAAGAATACCAAAAGGCTAAAGAATTTGCCAAATTAAGAAATTTACCTTTAATTATAACAGGCGGAACTGGATTTTATTTAAAAACCATGATGGATGGCTTAAGCCAAAAAATAGAAGAAATAAAAACTGATCTAAGCAATGATGAAATTTACTCTTTAATGTGCAAAATCGATCCTAGTTTTAAAGTGGAAAAAAATGACACTTATCGTTTGAAAAAATGGTTGAGTATTTATGAGATCACAAAAGAAATTCCTAGTATTTTTTTAAAGCAAACGCAAAAAGAAGGAGTTTTGAAAAATATAGAAATTTATGAAATCGTTTGGGAGCGTAATTTGCTAAGAGATCGCATAAAAATGAGAACTAAAAAAATGCTTGAAGAAGGTCTTTTAGAAGAAGCTAAAAAGCTTTTTTCTCAATTTCATCGCGACACTAAAGCTTTAAATTGCATAGGTTTAAAAGAATGTAAAGAATATTTAGATGGAAAAATTTCTTTTGATGAGCTTGAAAATTTAATCACAACGCACACTGCACAACTTGCCAAACGACAAAGAACATTTAATAGAAAATTTCAAAGCATAGCTTTAAATTTTAATGAAGCTTTTGAAATTTTAAAACAAAAATTCACGCATTAAAAAACAAATGCTCGATTAAAATTTTTACACCCAAAATAATCAAAACAGCTCCTCCTAAAAATTCGGCTTTATTTTTTAAGAAAACTCCAAATTTATTACCTATTTTCAAAGCTAAAACGCAAAATACAAAAGTAATAAAACCAATAAATAAAACTGCTATAAACAAAGGAGTTTCTAAAAATGCAAAACTAACTCCAACCGCTAAAGCATCAATGCTAGTCGCAATAGCCAAAGAAAACATAATCTTAAAATCAAACTGATTAGCATGAATATCACATTCTTCATTTTCAAGTGCTTCTTTGATCATTTTTACCCCAATAAAACCGAGTAAAATAAATGCTACCCAATGATCAATACTTGCCACAAAAGACGCAAAACTTAAGCCAATAATATATCCAAAAACAGGCATTAAGGCTTGAAAACCACCAAAATAAGCACCTACAATACAATAATGTTTCAAATTTAATCTCTTAACACTAAAACCCTTACACAAAGAAACTGCAAAGGCATCCATTGCTAAAGCACAAGAAAGAAAAATAAGACTTAAATAATCCATAAAAACTCCAAAAATAAAATGAAATTATAATCAAAAAATATTAATTTTTTCATAGATAAAATAATTTTAATGGATATTTAAGAATTAAAAATATATAATTTCGCTTTATTAATTTTCAAAAATGTATAAAAGGCCCATTCGTCTAGCGGTTAGGACATCGCCCTTTCACGGCGGTAACACGAGTTCGAGTCTCGTATGGGTCACCACTCATAAATCTACCAAAAAATTAAAAATCTAAAAAAATATTTTTCATAAAGCTTATTTTAAATTACTTTTTTATAACTTTTTATGTTACAATATTTTACCAAAAATAAAAAAGGAGAAAATATGTTTGAATTAAGAAAACTACCTTATGATATCAATGCTTTTAGCGATTTTTTAAGTGCTGAAACATTTAATTATCATTATGGAAAACATCATAATACTTATGTAACTAATTTAAATAATCTTATTAAAGATACGGAATTTGCAAATAAAGATCTTGCAAGCATTATCAAATCATCAAATGGTGGAATTTTTAACAATGCAGCTCAAGTTTATAATCATGATTTTTATTTTGATTGTATCACTCCAAATGCCTGTGAAATAAAAGGGGATTTAAAGGCAGCTTTAGAAAAAGAATTCGGTTCTTTAGAGAATTTTAAAGCTGAATTTATTAAAGGAGCTACAGGTCTTTTTGGATCTGGATGGTTTTGGCTTGTTTATAACAGCAAAAATCAAAAATTAGAATTAATCGCAACTTCAAATGCTGCTACTCCTATCACTGAAGATAAAATTCCTTTACTTGTAGTCGATGTTTGGGAACATGCTTATTATGTAGATCATCGTAATGCTCGTCCTGCTTATTTGGAAAAATTCTATGCTCATATCAATTGGGATTTTGTATCAAAAGCTTATGAGTGGGCTTTAAAAGAAGGTATAAATTCAATCAGCTTCTATGCTAACGAACTTCATCCAGTAAAATGATTCTATTCCGCTTTATGCGGAATATTAATTCTTCTCATTTACGCTAGAAATCATTGCTTTATGTTTTTTTAAGATTTAAATTTATCAAGCTTTATAACTTGAGGTAGTGCAACATTTTATCTACATAGGGCAAAAGTAAGTGTTTTACTTACTCCCCTAAATTTGGCGTCATTTCGATGATTTTCCAAGGAAGCCCGCTAGAATTAAGTTCATCCATGAAAGGCTTAGCGTCAAATTCCTCCATATTAAACACGCCTTGACCTTGCCAAATTCCTTTAGCAATTAGCTTAGTGCCTATCATCGCAGGAACTCCTGTAGTGTAACTTACTGCTTGTGCGCCAGTTTCTTTGTAACATTCTTCATGATTGCAAACATTATAAATATAAATTTGCTTATCCTTGCCATCTTTAATCCCGCGTATCACACAACCTATATTAGTATAACCTTTAGTTCTAGGACCTAAACTTGCAGGATCTGGCAATAAAGTCTTTAAAAATTCAATCGGAATAATTTCTCTTCCTTGATGCATTACAGGTTTAATTCCAAGCATTCCAACATTTTCAAGGCATTTCATGTGGGTAAGATAACTTTGACCAAAAGTCATAAAGAATCGAATTCTTTTAAGTCCTTTGATATTTTTAACTAAACTTTCAAGCTCTTCATGATAAAGCAAATAGCTATCCTTGACTCCAACTTCTGGATAATCCCATTCCATTTTTATTTGCATCGGTTCTGTTTCTATCCATTGCCCATTTTCCCAGTAACGCCCTTTAGCTGAAACTTCGCGTAAGTTAATTTCTGGATTAAAATTAGTTGCAAAAGCATAACCATGATCACCCGCATTGCAATCTAAAATATCAATATAATGAATTTCATCAAATAAATTTTGTTGAGCATAAGCGCAAAAAACATTAGTCACCCCTGGATCAAATCCACTTCCTAAAAGTCCTAAAATTCCATTTTCTTTGAATTTTTCATTTCTGGCCCATTGTTCTTTGTATTCGAATTTAGCCAAATCAGGGTGTTCATAATTTGCTGTATCTATATAATGAATTCCTGCCTTTATACAAGCATCCATTAAGCTTAAATCTTGATAAGGTAAAGCAACATTAAGCAAAATTTGCGCCCCTGTTTTTTTGATAAGCTCTACAACCGCATCACTATCATCAGCATCAATTTGTGCGGTTTGAATTTGCACCCCCAAACGCTCTTTAACAAAAGCGGCAATTTCATCACATTTGCTTTTAGTTCTACTGGCTAAAGTGATTTTAGAAAAAGTATCAGAATTCATTGCGCATTTTACAGTAGCCACACGGCTAACTCCTCCTGCGCCTATGATTAAAAGATTTTTCATTCTTCATTCCTTTAATAAACTAAAGTTATATTATATCATTTTTTACCTTGCTAAAGTAGAATATCAAAATATAAATAAATAAGGAGATTGATGTTTCATTCTTTTTTTGCTTCTAAAAAGTGGGCTTTGTGGGCTTATTTAGGGCTTTTTTTGCTTTTGCTTTTTTTATATTTGCAAACAAGTTTTAATGTGGCACTTAATTCTTGGTATAATGACTTTTATAACACCATCCAAAAACCAAAAATTAATGCCATTGTTTTAAATTTTGACGAAGCAAAATTCAAGCAAGATTTTAAAATCACGCCTTCTTTACTTAGAGAACTTAACATTGACTCTAAAGACTATAATCAAAGTTTTGTGTATGAAAAAGCCAAAGCTAAAAAAATTCAAGAAATCCAAAATGAAAACAAACAAAGACTAAATATAGAAACCACGCAAAATTCATCCTATATTGACAAAGATATTTTTAGGCAAATTATCCAAATTTTAGAAGAACAAAAAGATTATAAAGAACAAAACTTAACGCAAATTTCTCAAAAAATTAAAGATAAAAATTTATCTCTAGATCAAATTAATTCAGTAGTGCAAAGCATTATAAAGGCGAAAGAACAAGCTAAAAATTCTTTTGAAAATGCTAATTTTATTAATAAATTTGCAATTTATTATTATCAAAATTTATTAAAATATTTTCTTCAAACACCCGCGATACTTGAAAAACCTTTTTATGATTTGCAAGATTTTTATTCACTCATTTTTGTTTTTTTAGGCATTGCCATCCCTTATGTTCTCATTGCAACAATTAATATTTATTTTGCAAGCGTTTATGCTTTTAAATGGCGAGAAGCCATGACTTTTTCTTATTTAAAATTTTGGAAAAATAAAAATGACAATATCGAAGGAAGTTCTCAAAGAATTCAAGAAGATGTTTATAATTTTTCTAAAATTGTAGAAAGTCTTGGACTTTCGTTTGTAAAAGCTTTAATGACTCTTATAGCTTTTATTCCTATTTTGTGGAATTTAAGTGATTTAGCTACTAAGGCATTGTTTTTAAATTTGGATGAAAATTCAAGCTTTTATTTTTTAAAAAATACAGATGGATTACTTGTTTATGTTGCCCTTTTTATTTCTTTGGGTGGTTTGATAGCTTCTTGGTTTGTAGGGATTAAACTTCCAGGACTTGAATATAACAATCAAAAAGTAGAAGCGGCCTTTAGGAAAGAATTAGTCTATGCCGAAGATAACCGAGAAAAATTTGCGAAAAATGAAACCATAATAGAACTTTTTACTGGACTTAAATTTAGCTACAAAAGACTTTTCTTGCATTATGGTTATTTTAATATTTGGCTTATTTTATTTGAGCAAATTATTGTTATTATTCCGTTTTTAATCATGGCTCCAAGTCTTTTTGGAGGTATTATTACGCTTGGAATTGTAATGCAAATCAATAATGCATTTGATCAAGTCAGAAGTTCTTTTAGCGTTTTTATTACAAATTGGACAACTATTACCCAACTTAGAAGTATTTATAAGCGTTTAAAAGAATTTGAAATCAATATAGATTATAAAAAATCTTTAAAATAAAAAATTAAGCAAAAAATTTACTTTTAATTGTATAATTAAGTATTTTATTTTAATTATAAGGAGTTTCATTGGACCCCAGTCAGGTTTTTGATCTAAATCAAACTTTACCTTCATCATCTTTTGATATAGGATATTCTATATTTATGGTTTTTGTTGCACTGCTTTTGGTGCTTTTAAATGGATTTTTCGTTTTATCTGAATTTAGTATTGTTAAAGTAAGACGAACAAAAATCGAAGAAATGGTTAAAGAAAAAAAATCAGGTGCTAAAAAGGCATTGGAAGTTACTTCTAGACTTGATACTTACTTGAGTGCTTGTCAATTAGGTATAACTTTAAGCTCTCTTGCTTTAGGTTGGATCGGTGAACCAGCCGTTGCAAAAATGCTTGAATCTGCTTTATTAAAATTAGGTTTTAATGCTGTTCTTATTCATACTATTTCTTTTATTATCGCCTTTAGTATTATCACTCTTTTACATGTGGTTTTAGGAGAACTTGTGCCAAAATCAATAGCTATAGCTATAGCTGATAAAGCTGTACTTTGGATAGCTAGACCTTTAAATTGGTTTTGGATACTCTTTTTGCCTTTTATTAAAATTTTTGATTTTCTAGCAGCAATAAATTTAAAAATTTTTGGAATCAAACCCGCTAAAGAAAGTGAATTAACCCACAGCGAAGAAGAGATTAAAATCATTGCAAGTGAAAGTCAAAAAGGCGGAGTTTTAGATGAATTTGAAACTGAAATTATCCGCAATGCAGTTGATTTTTCAGATACAGTTGCAAAAGAGGTTATGACACCGCGTAAGGATATGATTTGCTTAAATAAACAAAAAACTTATGAGGAAAATATGCAAATTATTTGTGAGCACAAACACACACGTTTTCCTTATATAGACGGTTCTAAAGATAGCATTTTGGGTATGATTCATATACGCGATATCGTCCAAAATGAACTCAATTCTAAAAGTAAAAATTTAGATTCTTTTGTTAAACCTCTTATTTTAGTTCCTGAAAATATCAGCATTTCAAAAGTTTTAGTAAGAATGAATAAAGAAAGATCTCATACTGCACTTGTTATTGATGAGTATGGCGGTACTGCTGGAATTTTAACCATGGAAGATATCATGGAAGAAATTATCGGCGAGATTAAAAATGAAAATGAAGAAGATAGTTATAAAAAACTTGCTGATAATATTTATGAATTTCAAGGACGTTGCGATATAGAAACCGTCGAAGAAATGCTTTTAATCAGCTATAATGAAGATCTTGAACAAGTTACTATAGGAGGCTATGTTTTTAATCTATTGGGTCGTTTGCCAGTGGTTGGCGATCGCATAGAAGATGAGCTTTGTTATTATGAAGTTAAAAAAATGGATGGAAATTCCATAGAGCGAGTTAAGGTTGTAAAAAAAACCGGCAATGAAGAAGAAGTAAGCTAATCTTACTTCTTTCTATAAATATTATTTTTTATTTCTATACACTTAAAACCTTCTTTATTTAAAGTCACTACGCGTAAATAACCCCCAGCATCGATTTTCCCTTCACATAAAAAAACACGCTTTGCAATTTGAGTTGGTAGCTTTTCTCTATTTCTATGCCCAAAAATTTGATAAATATTTTCTTTGTTTAAATTGCAAAACTGATTAGCAATGCTTTGGCTATTTTCACAATGCCCAACCCCATAAATAAAATCATAACTTGGCATAAAGCTAATCTGCCAAGGTTCAGAAGGCAAGACATTTACACCTCCATGAGAACAAAAAATCAATTTATCTTCAAATTTATAATACAAACACTCTTTTAAATAAGGATAAAATTTTTGCGCGTCATTTGGGGTGAGTTTTTCTTTTTTAAAATCTTTTAATGTATTTTCATTAAATTCCTTAGAATTAGCAAATTCTCCATTTGCCCAATTTATAAGATATTTTTCATGATTTCCTTCCAACAAGCACACATTTTCTTTTTCGCAAATTTTTAATAAAAATTTCAAAACTTTACCATTTTCTATACCTCTATTGATATAATCTCCTAAAAAAATATAATACTCATCTTCTTTGATTTTTTTAATATATTCTCTTAAAACACTATAGCACCCTTGTATATCTCCTATATGGTGAATCTTTTTATAAGCACTTAAATCAGGGATTTTATAAAGACATTCTCTCCAATTTTGAGGAGTTAAAATCGGATATTTTTTAGGAGTTTTTTCCAGTAAAAAATGCATTCTTTCTAAAAGGGCGTAAGGGATTAAAAAACCTTTTTCTTTGGCTTTTTGTATATTTTTTGTAAAACATTGCTCTAAAGAGCTTTTAAATTCTACAATATAAACTGTATAGCGATATTTATTCGCTAATTCTTTATAATTTTTCAAAACTTGATCATAAGCATTAATAATGCAAAATTCACCCTTTTGCATACGCAATTCTAAAAGGGTAAATAAAATTTTATAAAGCTGAGTATCGTTTTTAGTGTTTAAATTTCTATATTCACTTGCAACTTCTTTCACACTTCCAGAAAGCAAACGAAAAAAATTTAAATCAAGCGTATAATCTTGTAATTGATTTTGAGCAATAAATTCTTCTTGTCCTGCGTAATAATTTCCTCGCAATATGAGTAAAATTCGCAACTTTTTACCTAAATTTTCTTTAAAAATTCTGTTTTAAGAACAATAGTGCCAAATTTATCCACTCTAGCTTCAATTTCATTATCTTTTGAACTTAATTTAATATTTTTTATGGTTGTCCCTCTTTTTAAAGTAGCACTAGCTCCTTTTACTTTAAGATCCTTGATCACGCTTACATTATCTCCTGAATTTAACTCGACTCCATTAACATCTTTAGGCATCTTTTTCCTTTCTTTGATCTAAAATATTTAACATTTGAACGATTAAAGCAAAAACCATAGCTACATAAACATAAGCTTTATCTATATGCAAATCAAAACCTTCAGCCACCAAAACGCCACCGATTAACACTAAAAAAGTCAGTGCTAAAATTTTTATACAAGCATATTTTTCAACAAAACTAGCAATCGGCTTAGAAGCAAAAAGCATCACTGCTACGGCAAGAATTACTGCTATAATCATAATTGTAACGTCTTTAGCAATTCCCACAGCAGTAATCACGCTATCTAAAGAAAAGACTATATCTATGATCGCTATTTCAGCTACAACTACCCAAAGTTTATTACTCGCCTTAAATTGACTTTCATTTTCTTCTTTGTGTAAAATTTGATCCTTAATTTCTTTCATGGATTTGATAATCAAAAAAAGTCCTCCAAGCAAAAGCACCAAATCCCTACCTGAAATTTCATTACCCAAGATATCAAACAAAGGCTTTGTGAGCTTCATAACCCAAAAAAGTGATAAAAGAAGTAAAATTCGTGTGATCATCGCAAAAGCAAGACCTAAAATACGCCCTTTATCTCGAGATTTTGGAGGTAACTTAGCCACTAAAATAGCTAAAAAAATAATATTATCAATCCCAAGCACAATTTCAAGTGCAGTTAAAGTGATCAAAACGATCCAAGAATCAAAGCTAAAAACCCATTCAAACATTATTTTTCCTTAATTACATTGCTTTTCAAATATTTTTACCACGCTATTAGGTAAAATCTCATATTCTAGATTGTGAATCTTTTCTTCAAATTCATCAAAATTCATTTCTTCTTTTTCAAAAGCTTTTTGAGCAATGATTTTCCCGCCATCGAGTTCTTCATTGACCCAATGCACACTCACTCCAGCCACCTTCATATCGCTTTTAAAACTCTCTTCTATCGCATGAGCTCCTTTAAAAAGTGGAAGTAAAGAAGGATGAAGATTGATCGCTTTAATATTTTTTGTAAAAACCGGACTTAAAATTCTCATAAATCCAGCCAATATGGTTAAATCCGCGCCACTTTGCTGAATTTTTTCTACTAAAACTTGATCAAATTCTTCCCTAGAAGAAAAATTTTCATGCTCCACAATCACACTTTCAAGTCCATATTTTTTAGCCCTTTGTATGCCAAAAGCATTTTTTTTATTACAAAGACAAAGTACCACTTCATAAGTATTGCCTCTTATAGTTTTTTGGTGGAGCTTTTCTAAAATATTTTCTAAATTACTCCCATTCCCACTAAAAAGAATTGCTAATTTTACAAGCATTTTAATCCTTTTACAAGTTTTATAGCATCAAAGCTATTTTTATTAAATTTATATTTTTTAGCAACCAAAGCATGTGCCAAACAAGCATTTTTGGCTGCTTTTAAAGCTTTAAATTTAGCTCCCAAAAGTGCGGCTATCATTCCGCTTAAAACATCTCCACTTCCACCTTTTGCCAAAGCTTCATTGCCTAGATTAATCACAAATATTTTCTCTTTTTGTATCACAATAGGATTTGCTCCTTTAAGAACCAAAACACAATTATAATTTTTGGCAAATTTTTTCGCATAAAAGAAGCGATTTTTCTGCAAATTCTCCACGCTTAATTCTTCATCAAAACACATTTTCCAAAGTCTTGCAAATTCCTTTGGATGCGGAGTAATCACAACATCTTCTCTGTTTAAATACCACAAAATCGCTTCACTTAAAAAACAATTTGCATCCAAAACTAAAGGAATATTTTGCAAAGTCTCATCTTTTAAAAAATCCAAATTTTCAAGCCCCATACCTAAAGCTATAGCTGTGGCTTCATTAGAAATTTTTTGCTTTAACATTAAAAGCGGAGAAAAAGTTTTTTTAGCAACCAAAGATACAAGCCCACTTCCAAAATTAAACGCTCCAAGTCCTGCTAAAGTTCCCGCACTTGAATTTCCAACTATATAAACATGGCCAAATTTGCCTTTATTGGAATTTGCATTTCTTTTGATCGTTTTTAAATCTTTCTTTTCTAAAAGCTTACTTTGTGGTTTAGGGGCAAATTTTTTCATTTTTATACCTAAATTTAAAAGCTTTATTTTTCCTACAAATTCCTTAGCAAAATCTTCAAGCAAAATTTCTTTTAAAGCACCCATACAAGCTGTGATATCGGCTTTAAAACAAGGATTAAAGCCTAAATTTGTAGGTATATCACAAGCTATTTTTAAAGCTTTGCTTTTATTGATTTTTTCTAACAATGCACAATACTTTTCATCCAAAGCCCTATTAGATCCTGTGCCTAAAATACAATCAACAATGATTTTAAATTTATGAATTTTAGGATCTTTTTTCATCATTTTAAAACCAAAATTAATTAAAATTTGCTCTTGCTGTTTAAAAATATCATTTTCTTTAAAACCTAATTTATAAGCTTTAGCTTTTTTAAGATGTCTTATAGCGACAAGTCCATCCGCTGCGTTATTACCACCACCTAATAAAAATAAAATTTCAGAATTTTTAACTCCTAATTTTTTAGCTTTTTGCGAAATAAGTCTTGCTAGGGCTGTGCCAGCATTTTCCATTAAAATAATTTCACTCAAGCCTTTATTTATGGCATTTTTCTCTAAAAATTGGATATTATCAGTAATAGCTTTCATCGTCTTTAGCCACTAAAAAATAAATATTTTTTTCTCTTTTTTCTTTAAATTTTTTCATTTTAGATAAAAATTTTTGTATCAAAGCACGAAAATTTTTAAATCCATAATTTTGCGGATTAAAATCAGAATACTTTCTATTCATATTTGTGCGAATTTGAGCATATTCTGCACGACCCTTTTCATCGATAAGTTGCTCTGTGATATTGATCAAGGTTTTTAAATAATCATTGCTTAAAACAGTTTTTTTCTTTCTTTCATCTTGATCTAGATAAAAAAATTCACTAAAAGCATTGACATAAGATTGTATCGATTTTTCAAGCCCCATACCAATGACTTGTTTTTTATTTTCTCTAAGTTTTTGTATAAGCGAAGTATAATCACTATCACTTGAAACAATGACAAAAATATCGATATTTTTCTCATAAAATACACTTATAATTTCTGTAATCAAATACATATCGCTAGAATTTTTATTAGCTGCAAAATTAAATTGCTGCATAGCAATGAGTGAGTATTGCGCGATTTGCTCTTTCCAATTTTGGATATTTTTTTGAGTCCAATCCCCATAAATTCGCTTGATAATAATTTCTCCATAATCTGAAGCAATATCAAAAATACTTTTAGCGTATTTTGCGGGAATATTTTCAGCATCGATAAAAATAGCTATGCTTTTATTTTCCATCATTAACCTCTTATCCTAAAACTTAAAGTTTCTAAAATATGACTTTTATTTATGATTTCTTTCTCTTGTAAATCCGCTATACTTCTTGAAACTTTTAAAACCTTATTAACAGATCTTAAAGAAAGATTATAACGAGAAATTGCTAAATCAAGGGTATCTTTAGCATCTTTTTCTAAGGGGCAAAAATTTTGTAAATCCTCATCTTTTAATTTTCCATTAAATTCTTTCTGTCCTCGCTTTTTTCCAAAAATAAAGCCTTGCAAAATTTTTTCACTCATTTCTTTAGAAGTTATACTTGCTTTATCATCTTTGCTGATTTCATCCATGGCAACATACAAATCAATACGATCCATCACAGCAGATGAAATATGATTTTTGTATTTTTTAATTTCATTATCTGTGCAAGTACAAGATAAATTTTTAGAAAATAAATTAGCACAAGGGCAAGGATTTTGTGCCGCAACAAAGCTAAATTTTGTTTCATAGGTGGTTTTAGAATTTACCCTTGAAATATGAATTTTATAATCCTCCAAAGGCTCTCTTAAACTTTCTATGATTTGTTTATTAAAATGTGGAAATTCATCAAAAAACAAAACCCCTCCATTTGCGAGTGCCACCTCTCCAATTTTAGCATTTTTAGCACCCCCTCCAAAAATACTGGCTCTAGTAGAGGTGTGATGCGGATGACGAAAAGCTCTTGTTTTAGCAAATTCGCATTCTTTAGAATTTAAAGACATGTAAGCATTTTGCATTAAAACCTCACTCAAACTTTGAGGAGGCATAATATAAACTAGGCGTTTTGCACACATACTTTTGCCACTTCCTGGACTTCCTTCAAAAAGTATATTATGCATTCCAAGCGCAGCAATCATACAAGCTTTTTTAGCTTTTTCCTGCCCTTTTACATCTTTAAAATCTAAATCAAATTGATTATTAGGGATAAAAATTTCATCATTGATTTTTAAAGGATTACTAAATAAAGGATGATTTTGCAAAAATTTAAATTTTTCATAATTTTTTTCTTTGAAAAATTCAATCGCCTCATTTAAATTTTCAAGTCCATAAATTTCTAAGTTAGGGATCATAGAAGCTTTTAAAGCTATGCTTTTTGGCACAACAACTTTAGCATGATTTATTTTAGCGGATAAAAACAAAAGAAGGGAAAAGAGTTCATTTGTGCTTTTTATACTTCCATCAAGCCCCAATTCTCCTACTACAAAAAAATCGTCCAATTCTTCATTTTGGAGTAAAATAAGCACAGCGATAGCTAAATCAAAATGCGATCCTCTTTTGGGAATTCCCGATGGACTTAGATTGATAGTAATTTTTTTAGCTGGAAATGTAAAATCGCAACTTAAAAGCGTCGCTTTTATACGCTCAATACTTTCTTTGATCGCTGTATTTGCAAGCCCTACTATGCTTAAATTAGGCAAACCTCTTGTAAAAGTTGATTCTACATCAATAATGTCTAAATTTTCACCATAACTGATGCATTTTAATTTTTTCATTTAGCTTTTTTTTGATTTTTCAATTTCTTTTTAAAATCCTTATCAAATTTTTGCCTTTTTAAAAAAGAAATTTTTTCTATAAACAAATGTCCATTTAAATGGTCATTTTCATGCTGAATAGCTACAGCTAAAAAATCTTTAGCCTCTAATTCTTTATGTTCTCCAAAACGATCTTGATACTTTAACAAAATATGATTATAGCGTCGCACCTCTTCAAAAAAATCAGGAATACTCAAACAACCTTCAGTATAAATGATCGTTTCTTCACTTAAAGGGATAATTTCAGGATTAATAATTTCAAGTAAATCTTCTTTTTTTTGCTCCCCATTTTCATCTACAATATTAACCAATAAGGCTCTTAAAGGGATATCAACCTGTATAGCGGCCAAACCCACTCCTTGACTTGCGATCATCGTTTCATACATATCATCAAGCAAATCATGTAAATTTGAGTCAAATTCCACAACAGGTTCTGATTCTAAAAATAATCTAGGATTAGGATAAGTCATAATCTTTCTAATCATAAAATTTCATCACCTTAAATTATTTAAAACTTTTTTCTAAAACCTTATCGATTAAACCATACTCTTTAGCTTCTTGTGCTGACATGAAAAAATCTCTTTCTGTGTCTTTGGCGATTTTAGCAACTTTTTGCTTAGTATTTTTAGCCAAAATATCATTAAGTATAGTCTTAAGTCTTAAAATTTCTTTAGCTTGAATTTCTATATCTGTTGCTTGTCCTCTAGCGCCACCTAAAGGTTGATGGATCATAATCCTTGAATTTGGCAATGCAAAACGTTTGCCTTCTGCTCCACAACTTAATAAAAACGCCCCCATGGAAGCTGCTTGACCTATGCAAATAGTACAAACATCTGGCTTAATATAATTCATAGTATCATAAATGCTAAAACCGCTTGTGATCACTCCGCCTGGAGAATTAATATAAAGATAAATATCTTTTTGTGGATCTTCAGCCTCTAAAAAAAGAAGTTGAGCTACAATTGAAGCAGCAAGATCATCGTGAATCTCGCCACTAAGCATAACAATTCTATCCTTTAAAAGTCTAGAATAAATATCATAACTTCTTTCCCCGCGACTTGATTTTTCAATAACATAAGGAATAACCATTATTTATCCTCTTTTTGTTTTTTGCTTGATTTTTCTGTTTTTGGCATAAAAATATCATTGAAAAGTTTTTCTTCAATCAAAGCCATTTTTACAGCTGGTAAAGCTCCTTGTTTTTTATAATTATCCAAATGTTCTTTTGGATTCATTCCATAGCGATACGCTTCAAAATAAATTGCTTGAACAAGCTCTTGATCATTCACTTCTATTTTACGAATTTTTGCAAGTTCATCAATAATAAAAGTTAATTTTACGCTTTTTTGTGCTTCTTCTTTGAAAGAATCACGTTTTTGTTGATATTTTTCTTTATCAGCTTTAATCTCTTCAATTTCTTTTTCACTAAAAGTATTAAATGCTGCACGGAATTGCATATCCGTTTCTTGCTCTACTATACCGCGTGGCAAATCAAAATTATATTCTGCGATCAAAGCGTCTGCGAATTTAGCCTTTAGCTCATCATTTACAAGTTTAAATAATTTTTCATTTTTAATTTGCTCTTTTAATTTCTCTTCCAAAAGCTCTACGCTTGGCTTTTCTTCATTTGGTAAAAGTTTTTTAACCATTTCTTCATCAAGTTCTGGCATTTTAAGTTCTTGAATTTCGTGAAGTTTTACTTTAAATACCGCATCTTTTCCTGCCAAATGAGAAGCTCCATATTCTTTAGGAAAAGTAACATTGATATCTTTTTCTTCTCCTATTTTCATACCCACCATGCCTTCTTCAAAACCTGGTATAAATTGCTTAGAACCTATTTCTAAAATATAATTTTCAGCTTTTCCGCCATCAAAAGGTTTTTCATCCACAAAACCTTCAAAATCAAATTTAGCAAAATCTCCCTCTTTTAAAGCTCTTTTTGTTTTAATAGCTTCAGGAGTTGCAAATCTTTTTAATAATTCTTCTTTTTTTTCATCAATTTCTTTTTTTGTAACTTTAGGAGTTTGATACTCTGGAATAAGTTTTTCATAACCATCTAACTTAAGTTCTGGTTTGAAAGAAAGTGCCAATTCTGCAATTATTTCTCCATTTTGGCGATCAAATTTTTCAAAATAAGGCTCACCAACAAGCTCTTTTGCCTCTTTTTTTAATTCTTTCAAAGCATTATCTACAGCAGATTTAAAAAGATTTTGTTCTGCATCTTGAGTTAGTTCTTTTTCATATCTTTTAAGCACAGCTGCGACTGGAACTTTTCCAGGTCTAAAACCATCCATTTTTATATTTTTAGAAGCTTTTTTTGCCAAATTTTCCACTTCATTTTTAATCATTCCCGAAGGAATTTTTACGCTAGCAGTCGCATTTACAGAATCTAATTGCTTTGCTTTTACTTCCATGATTATTTTTCCTTATAAAATAAAATTTAGCTTTAATAATAGCAAATTTTTCCTTATTACTTGCATAAAATTTTAAAGCAATTTATGATAAAATGACAAAAATCAAAAACTACTATGGAGATAATTTTGCAAAAAGAGTTTGAAAAATGTATAACAACCATACTTGAATCCGTAGGAGAAAATCCAAATAGAGAAGGATTGTTAAAAACTCCTAATCGCGTTTTCAAGGCTTTTCAATTTTTAACTAAAGGTTATCATGAAAATATTAAAGATGTTTTAAATGACGCCTTATTTCAAAGCTCTAACAATGAAATGGTTTTAGTCCGCGATATAGAATTTTATAGTCTTTGCGAACATCATCTTTTGCCATTTTTTGGACGCGTCCATGTAGCTTATATTCCCGATCAAAAAGTCGTGGGCTTGAGTAAAATTCCTCGTCTTGTAGAAGTTTTTGCGAGGCGTTTGCAAATTCAAGAACAACTCACAGAGCAAATCGCTGATGCACTCATGGAAAATGTTAATGCAAAAGGAGTAGGCGTTGTCATAGAAGCACGCCATATGTGTGTGGAAATGCGTGGGGTGCAAAAGGTTAATTCCACTACTTCCACTTCAGCCCTTAGAGGGTTGTTTTTAAAAAATGAAAAAACACGCAAAGAATTTTTTGAACTTATCAATTCCCCTAAACAGGTTCGTTTTTAATGAATTTAGAAAAACTTCGCTCCAAACTCGGCAAAGAAAATTTAAGTGCTGTTTTTGGAGAGATTACAAAAATATCAGCCACAAGTATTGAAATTCGCGGACTTAAAACAGGAGTTGGAGATATCGTTAAGCTTGTTTCCAATGAAAATCCAAATTTAAATACTTTAGCTATGGTTGTAGAAATAAAAGAGCAATTTAGCTATCTAAGCCCTTTTAGCTTTATAGAAGGTTTTAAAATCGGGGATCGTGCTTTTATCAGCGATGCTGGGATGCAAATAGGAGTGAGTGATGAACTTTTGGGACGAGTGGTTGATCCTTTTATGCGTCCTAAAGATGGAAAAGCTCCTATTGAAGTAAGTAAATACATGCCTATCATGCGTGCTCCTATTGATGCAATGAAAAGGGGATTGATTGAAGAAGTTTTTCCTGTAGGAGTTAAAACCATTGATGCTTTATTAACTTGTGGAGTAGGACAAAAATTAGGTATTTTTGCAGGAAGTGGGGTAGGAAAATCTACCCTTATGGGAATGATAGTTAAAAATTCAAAAGCACCTATAAAAGTGGTAGCCTTAATCGGCGAAAGGGGACGTGAAATCCCCGAATTTATACAAAAAAATTTAGGTGGAAAACTTGACGATACAGTCATCATTGTAGCAACAAGCGATGATAGTGCTTTAATGCGTAAATATGGTGCATTTTGTGCTATGAGTGTAGCAGAATATTTCAAAGAACAGGGCAAAGATGTTCTTTTTATCATGGATAGTGTAACGCGTTTTGCTATGGCTCAAAGAGAAATAGGACTTGCTCTTGGCGAACCTCCTACAACCAAAGGATATCCACCTAGCGTTTTAAGTCTTTTGCCTCAACTCATGGAAAGAACTGGAAAAGAAGAAGGAAAAGGAACTATCACAGCATTTTTTACCGTGCTTGTTGATGGAGATGATATGAGTGATCCAATCGCTGATCAAAGTAGATCTATTTTAGACGGACACATAGTTTTAAGCAGAGAACTTACTGATTTTGGAATTTATCCACCTATTAATATACAAAATTCAGCTTCAAGGGTTATGGGGGATATCATTACACCCGAACACAAACTCTTAGCAAGAAAATTTAAAAGACTTAATTCTTTATTAAAAGAAAATGAGGTTTTACTCCGCATCGGTGCTTACCAAAAAGGAAGCGATAGAGAGCTTGATGAAGCTATTGCTAAAAAAGATTTTATGCAAAAATTTTTAGGGCAAAATCCTGAAGAAAGTTTTGAATTTGATGAAACCATAAAACTTTTAGAACAAATCGATTCCACTCCTCAACCCACAAATACAGGTAGCATGAATGCTGTTTTACCAAATCCAAACCAATCTCAATAATAAAATCTTTTTTAAATCTTTTATCTCAAACTATTCTTGAAAGCTAAGAAAAAATTGATACTAAAGAATTAATTTTTAAAAACTAAATAATAAATTTTTATTTTTTTGCACATTTATTACTACAAAGATTTTTTTTGTGACATAAAAAAATAAATAATTTAGTTTAAATTTTAATATAAATTTAATATGATAAATTTAATTTTAATAAATATTTTTTATGAGTATTTTTGTAACATTTTTTAATACAAAATGCAAATTTTTACGGGTTTTTTTTTTTTTTTTGATAGAATCAAGAGTTATTTTATCTTAATTTGATTTTTTAAAAAGGAGAAAAATTCGTAATGAAAAGTTTAAAATTTAAACTTTCGCTTGTAACAAATGTGATAGCAATTATTGCTTTGGTTATTTTAGGAGTTGTGGGTTTTTTATTTACAAAAAACGCATTGTTTAAAACTATAGAAAATACTGAAATCAATGCTATTAAAGTTGCAAAAACAGATATGGAAGATTTTAGAGCTAAAAATCTTTCATCATTGCAGAAATTAAGCAAAGATATTTTATCTTTACCTTTAGAAAAAATTAATTCCCAAGAAGCTTTAATGGCAAATATAGGAGATATGTTTAAATCCTATAAGCACTCATCCAATCTTTTAGCTGTTTATATAGGTCTAGCAAATGGCAGTAACGTTGTAAGTGATATTGAAAGTGAAAAGAATGGCAAAAGTTTAAGAATAAATGGCAAAAATAATGGATACGATGCCACTACAAGAGAATGGTATCAAGGAGCTAGAAATACAAATTCAGTCTATGTTCAACCTTACTATGTTGATCCTGTAAGCAATGAAACTATATTTACTTATTCTAAAGCCCTTTATAAAGATGGTCAATTTATAGGAGTTTTGGCAATTGATGTAAGTTTAAAAATGCTTCAAAAAACTTTTGAAAGCAAACCAGGAAACGCTTTTTTAATTGATAAAAATAAGGATATATTTGTTGCCTCCAATCCCTCTGAAATGAATAGTGGTTTTCAAAATACTTCTTTATTGTTGGAAAACTTAAAACAATATGGAGAATTTCAACCTTTTCTTATTGAAGCAGGTGGAGTTGAAAATTTAGGTATGTGCTCTCCGGTTTTAAACTATACAGCCTGTATAACCGAACCTACAGATAAAATTTATCAATCCATTAATAAAATTGCACTGATTCAAATCATTTTAGTATTAACTATAGTGATATTAAGTACAATTTTAATGTATTTCATTGTATCGCGTTATCTCTCCCCACTCACCACCATCCAAAGTGGTCTTAATGCCTTCTTTGATTTTATCAATCATAAAACAAAGAATGTCTCTACTATTAATATAAAAACCAAT